>NZ_JAXLWP010000007.1:0-285825 GCF_046328425.1 Kouleothrix sp. | reverse complement strand
CGCCGGGGTTGGCGGGGCGCCGCACAAGAAAAAGAAATTTCGGGGGCGGCGAAGCTGCCCCCAAACCCCCACCAAAGTGTACGTAATCAAGCGAATTTGGTATTACGCGGCGTTCTCTTCTGCCTACGTAAGCTTTTTCTGGAGACATAGGAGTGATGTATGTCGAGCAATGCGGGCGTTCGCGTTTCAAACGCATCGGCGCTGCGAAACGCGTACCGGCTGATCAAGTTTTTGGTGACACGAGGCGCGATGGCAGCGGGGGCGGTTGTGCTGCTCCTATTGATGCACTGGGGAATCTGGTCGCTCATCCCGCCCATCCCTACGCACGCGCTGGCGAAAAAAGGGCGTTTCGTCTCGGTTCAGGGGATCGACGCCTACTATGAGACCTACGGCTCTGGTGCGCCGCTGATCTTGATCCCGGCCGGCGGGAGCCACACCAGCACGTGGCGCAATAATATCGGCCCGCTCAGCCAGAAGTACCAGGTGTGGACGGTGGATCTGCCTGGTTCGGGCTTTTCTGAGAAGCCGCCGACGTTTGCCTACACGCACAAAGCCTACGCCGCATTTGTCAAGGACTTCATGGAAACAATGGGGATCCAGCGCGCGGTTGTGGCAGGGCAGTCGCTCGGCGGGACGGTTGCGCTTGAGTTTAGCCTGGATTATCCGGAGAAGACCGCTGGGCTGATACTGATTGCCGCCGGTGGCTACCCGCAGGCAGACAAACCGGCCAGCCTTTCACTCAACCGCTACGCGCTCCCCAGCGCCATCGTAATGTCGTTTTCGTCGTACCCGTTCGTCGTAAAAAGCTTCTTGAACGAGCTTTATTACGACCCCGCGCCCTTTCAAAACGACCCGGAGCTTATCGGGGAGATATGTGACATCAACCGCACCCCGAACAGCCGGGCGGCCTGGTACTGGATGCCACAAGCCCTGAACTGGAGTTTTTCGCTGCCCGACCCTGGGCGCATTCGCTCGGTCGCGGCTCCTACGCTGCTCGTCTGGGGCAACAACGACAAGGTTGTCAGCACCGATGTGGCACATCGTTTCAGCCGGGACATCAAGAATGCCTCGCTCACGATCATCGACAAGGCCGGCCATATGGTGCATGAAGAGCAGCCGGAGGCGGTAAATCGCGCGATGATCGTCTTTCTCTCGTCGCTGCAATGGTAGAAGAGTAGGGGTTACGCGCTTGCGCTGGTTGGCGTGGTGGTGCGGTCGCAAAGCGACCGCATTACCACGCCAACAATTTCGCGGCACTATCTGCTTGGGCTATGAGCCACGGCGCGCCGCCTCGATGGTGGCGATGTCGATCTTCTGCATCTGCATCATCGCGTCGAATGCGCGCTTGGCGGCAGCGGGATCGGGATCGGTGATCGCCTGCGTCAGCGCCAGCGGCGTAATCTGCCACGACAAACCCCATTTGTCTTTGCACCAGCCGCAGGCACTCTCTTCGCCGCCGTTGCCGACGATCGCATCCCAGTACCGGTCGGTCTCGGCCTGGTCGGCGGTGGCGATTTGAAACGAGAATGCTTCGGTGTGCGGGAAGATCGGGCCGCCGTTGAGGCCGAGGCAGGGGATGCCCATCACGGTAAACTGAACCGTCAGCACATCGCCCTGCTTGCCGGATGGAAAGTCCCCCGGCGCGCGATGAACCGCGTCAACAGAGGAGTCGGGGAAGGTCGCGGCGTAGAAACGCGCCGCCTCCTCGGCGTCGCCATTGTACCAGAGGCAAATCGTGTTCTTCGCTTGCTTCATCGGTCACGCTCCATCATTGCTACGTCGCCCAGAGCTGTGGACTACACTGGCATTTCCAGGTTTATGTGAAATATGTAGCACAATCTATACCATACCGCTGCTTCACATAAGCGCGGTATCCTCGCGCGGGAGGCTTGGAGGGCGCAAGCCAAAATCATTCCCGGTGGGGTTCGTGCTTCGCCGCGCCGCACCATCACCATCAGCATGTGCCTGCCCAGCACAAAAACACAAGTAATCAGACGGAGTTGGTATAACTCGTGGTATTTATAGCCCAGGAAGAGGCGCCAGGTGTGCTGCATATACTCGAGGTACTCTTTCCCGAAGACCTTCAGCAGCACAGCTTCTTCTACCCGGATGCGATACAAAAACGCAGAGAGGCAAACGAAAAAGATCACTAAGCCGGCGGCCCAGGCTCCGAGCGCCAGGGCAAAGCCAACGAAGGTAAGCATGCTGCCGGTATACGCCGGATGGCGTAGCCAGCGGTAGGGCCCATGCCGAACCAGCCTTTGACCGGGAATAATAGACACAACCACCGTGAAAAGCGAGCCTAATGAGATGACCGCCCATTCTCGCAGAGCGATGCCGAGCATCTCAACGCCAAGACCAGCATATTGCAAGCTGTTATGAAAAATGCCCACGTGGAACGAACGCAGCAGCAGGGAAACGAGCACCGAGCTCCAGACAGCCAGTAAAATAGCCCAGTACGACCATCGGTCGCTGCGCTGGAGGCCCGGAATATGGCGAGAGCGATGGAACCCGCGCCTATTATATACCTCGCTGGCGGCCCAGACGAAGAAGACGAATATGAACAGCGAAGCCGTGAATTGGTTGGGAAACCAGGAGGAAAAATCTTCTGACATAGTTTGCCTGATTCCCGATGATCTACAGAGTGATATCGTACTCGGTACGATTGAAAACCGGGAGGCTTACCCCTCAGTGGGGCCCTGCTTTGGCAACGTTTGCATTAATGCCAGGAAATGCTGAGTTTGGCCTGTCTGAAAGAAATTATACCACTCAGCCAGTGTGTCCTCAGAAAATACACCTAGCCGTGCAAGGATGTACCGCGCGAAAAGCAGCCCACCTGCTGAATTTGCCGTGACAAGATTCGCATCGGCGACTGCCTTTTTGTCCTCGTAGAAGCTAGCGCCGTGATAATGCGGGCATGCGTGCTTGAGGTAATCGAGACTGTTACTGGTGTGAGGGCGTTTATCTAGCAGGCCAGCATTTGCAAGCGCAACAGTTGCACCACAGATTGCGCCAATGTTGCTATGGCTGTCGAGTAGCTCTTTGGTTTTTGCAATGATTGGTGCGTGTTGTGGCTCGTGCCAGGTGTCTGCTCCTGGCAGGAGGAGCACTGCGACATTCTCGGGCGTTAGCTCGTCGGGAGTTGTGTCGGGGAAAATAGTTAGGCCGCCCATTGTCCTGATAGGCTCTTTGGTCGCACTCACAGTCCGAACAGGGTAGTGTGTTTCTGGGCTCCTAAAGTATCGGCGCGATTCGAGCTCTGCTGTGACATAACCGAGCTCCCAGTCAGCGTAGCTGTCGAGCACATAGACATATGAGTATTTCATAACCTCTCCTTGCGCCAGGCTTGGTACAGGGTAAGCCTAGATTGAGAGGCAAGAATGAGACCAGCAGTCGGGCCGCCAATATTTGCTCACGCCTCTATGCTTGAAGCGATGAGTCAGGCATAGTCGCACTGCCAGGAGAGAAGATGGTGGTTGAATCCTAAACGGAGTGGAATTAGTAATACTGCGCGATGTACCCGTATGCCCGATCGAACAGATCCTGGTCCTGGTGGAGCTTGTACTTCAGCAGCGTCTTGCGCAGCGCCTGCTTGACCTCGCGCTCGCCGGCGATCGTCTGCTGCCAGCCGGGGAAGCGCACGACCTTCACGATCGCGTCGATGTCGGCGACGATGCGCTCGACGACCACTGGCGTGTTCTGCCCACGAACATCGTTGAATAGCTCGGTCAGGGCGGCGATGGCGCGATCTTGCTCTTCCTCGGGGGCGACCTGCTGCTCGGCCTCGACGACCTCGCGGGCAATCTCCAGCAGGCGCTTGAGAAAGCTAATGCTGTTTTCCATCCCGCGCTCATGCCGATCGCGCAGCTCTTCGAGCCGCTGGCCCAGCTCGACAAAGCGCGGGTTGCCCTGGTGCCGGCGCAGGCGTGCGATGATTTTGATTTCGATCTCCCTGGCCTTCTTTGGGTTCGGATCGTTTAGCAGGTCGGCCAGTACGTCGGCGTCCATCACCAGCGTCGCCAGGTCGTCGCGCACGGCTTCGACATGAACATGCTCGTGGATCAGCTCAAGCGTCTTGGCGCCTAGACTGTGCCACAGCAGCCGGCCGTTGCCGCTCGGCGGCTTGACCGACTCGTAGACCTGGCTGAGCCAGCGGTAGTCGTCGGCGTAGGGCTGGAGCACGCTGTCGGGCGAGAGCGCCTCCCAGAGCTGGCTGAGCACCGAGAAGTCCTTCGCAAACGCGTCGCGGGTCGCGTTGTTCGGCAGGTGCTCTTGCGCGGCCAGCAGGCCCTCGTAGCCGCCTACGGTTCGGTCGACGCCGGGGAAATGCGCGAGACAGGCGGCCATTGCGGCTGGCAGCTTTTGTTTTAGCTCGTCCAGGTTCGAGATCACCGCCTTGATCGCGCCGCCGTCGAAGCCCAGCGCCTGCGCCACATCGTCGAAGATGCCGAGATAGTCTACGATCAGGCCGTGGGTCTTGCTGGGGTAGGGCCGGTTGGTGCGGCAGATCGCCTGGAGCAGCGTGTGCTCCTTCAGCAGCTTGTCGAGGTACATCGCCTGCAAGATCGGCGCGTCGAAGCCGGTCAGCAGCTTCGAGGTGACGATCAGGATTTTCAGCGGGTCTTTCGGATCGCGGAATCGGTCAAGCAGCTGCTCTTCCTCGTCCTTGCGCCGGCTATACTCTTGGTACTCGGACTCGCCGGAGTTGACGGTCATGACGACGGCGCTGGCTGCTTCTGGCAGCAGGTCGTCCATGGCTTGCTTATAGAGCACGCAGGCGTGGCGATCGTAGCAGACCACCTGGGCCTTGAAGCTGTTCGGCTCGACCTTGGACTGGTAGTGTGCGACGATGTCCTTGACTACCGCGCGAATACGCTCGGGGTTCTTGACCAGCACGCCGATCTTGGCGGCCTGCTGGGTCAGCGTGCTGTATTCCTCTTCGCTCAGGTGGCCAGTGATCTCGGCGAAGGCTTCGTTCAGCTGCTCCTTCTCGATGTGCAGGTGAACCAGCCGCGGCTCGAAGTGCAGCGGTAGCGTGGCCTTGTCGCGGATCGACTCCTCGAACGAGTAGCGGCTCATATAGCCCTGCTCGTCCTCGTCCGAGCCGAAGGCGTAAAAGGTATTGCGGTCGCGCTTGTTGATTGGCGTGCCGGTAAGGCCGAACAGGAACGCGTTCGGCAGTGCATCGCGCATCTTGCGGCCGAGATCGCCTTCCTGAGTGCGGTGGGCCTCGTCCACCAGCACGATGATGTTCGAGCGGTCGTTGAGCTTGCCGTCGATCTCGGCGAAGCGGAAGATCGTGGTAATGATAATCTTGCGCACGTCCTGGGCCAGCAGGCGCTGCAGCTCCTCGCGCGTTGCGGCTGGCACCGTGTTGGGCACATCGGCGGCGTTGAAAGTGGCGCTGATCTGGGTGTCGAGGTCGAGCCGATCGACGACGATCAGCACGGTCGGGTTTTTGAGTATGGGGTGCAGGCGCAGCTTCTGGGCCGCGAACAGCATCAGCAGCGATTTGCCCGAGCCCTGAAAGTGCCAGATCAGACCCTTCCTGACACGGCCTTCGACCACGCGCTGCACGATCTGGTTGGCAGCATGGTACTGCTGGTAGCGGCAGATCACTTTGATCTTGCGGCGCTGCCGGTCGGTCGAGAAGATCGTGAACGAGCGCAGGATGTCGAGAAGCACCGCCGGCCGGAGCATGCCGCGCACTGCCTGCTCGACCTCGCCAAGTCCACCGGGTGTCTCGCCATCACTCTCGCGCCAGGGCGCCCAGATGTCGACCGGCATGCGAACGCTGCCGTAGCGATAGGTCTTGCCCTCAGTCGCGAACGAGAAGACATTCGGCACGAACATCGCCGGCACGCTCTGCTCGTAGTCGGCAATATCGGTCGCGCCGTCGACCCAGCTGATCGATGGCCGCACGGGAGTCTTGACCTCGCCGATGACCAGCGGCACGCCGTTCACCAGCAGCGCCAGATCGAAGCGCTTCTCAGGCGCCCTGAAGGTGTACTGGGTCGTGACGACGAACTGGTTGTTCTTGAGCTCGTCGAAGTCGATCAGGCGCACGGTGGTGTGCTGGTTGTTCGGGCCGAACGGCATAGTGCGCTCGCCGCGCAGCCAGGCGGTGAACTCCTCGTTGGCGCGCACCAGGCCGTCGCCGCGCACTGCCAGGATGATCGCGCGCAGCCTGTACAGAACCTCGTCGGTGCGGTCGGGCTGCGCCGCGATCTCGGGGTTGAGCCGCACGAGCGCGTCGCGCAGGTACGCCTCGACCAGCACCTCGGTCTGCTGGCGCGGCAGCTGGTCGTACGGAATATAGCGCCAGCCAAGGCCAGCGGCACTCAGGGCGGCGCTGTCGCGGCCGTAGCCCTCGCGGCTGTCGCGCACCGACTTGGGCACGCCGGCGAGGAGGTCGCGGATGAAGTTTTCAACGGAGTTGGCTTCGTTGAACATGGGAACGCTCCAAAAAAGTTGAATTGGCCGTTTCGCGGTATAATACCGAGCGACATAGGAGTAATGTTTATGACCACTGTAGACGATGTGATCGCCGCTGCACGCCAGCTATCACCGGCCGAGAAACTTAAGATTATTCAGGAGCTGTCGCACGAGCTACAGCAGTATAGCGAAGCGGCCGTATGGCCCGCTCCCAGCGCCACTCAACGGATTGCCGGCCTCGACCAGGGCGCGGTGTGGATGAGCAGTGATTTTGACGACGAGCTCCCCGACGAATTTTGGCTTGGCGGCGAGCATGAACCTGCTTCTTGACACCCACACATTTCTCTGGTGGGCAGCCGAGCCTGCCAAACTATCGCCCGCCGCCGATAGCGCCTTGCGCGATGGGGCAAACACGCTGTATCTGAGCGTGGCGAGTATTTGGGAGCTGCAAATCAAGCTTCAACTCGGCAAGTTAACGCTTTCGAAACCCCTTCCCGACTTTGTACAGAACCAGCAGCATGTGAATGGATGCGCCTGCTTGCCATTGAGCCAGCGCATATTTATGGGCTCGCCGCTTTGCCTCAGCACCACAAAGATCCTTTTGATCGCCTGATCATCGCGCAAGCCTTGGCCGAGCTGATGACCGTGGTCGGCGCAGACGGCAAGTTCAGAGCCTACTCCGTCAGCCTACTCTGGTAACTGTCTAGACCGTCGCGCTTTTCCGCAGAAGCGCGGAACACTTCACATTGCTCTGCGATGCGTTCCAAGGCGCCTTCAATATCTTGCACGACTTGATCGTTCGACAAGCGCAGCACCCGCAGATCGCGCGTTTTCAACACCTGCGTGCGCTGCTCGTCGTACGCAGTCTGCGCCCGATGCACCGCGCCATCGACCTCGACCACGAGGCCAGCCGCGTGGCAGTAGAAGTCGGCGATGAAGCCGTCGATCACCTGCTGGCGACGAAACTTTAGCCCGTTGAGCCGCCCGCCGCGCAGCCGCTCCCACAATAGGCGCTCGGCAGGCGTCATCTCGCGCCGCAGCTCGCGCGCCCGCTCGGCCTTCGCGGCGCTTACGCGTTGGCCAGTGATGATGCCTTTTGGCTTGCTCATGGAACCTCACCCCCGACCCCTCTCCTGAAGGAGAGGGGAGTGTTGCCCTGCTTTTCATTGCATCGCCGCGCTACCTTGAACCTCACCCCCGGCCCCTCTCCTGAAGGAGAGGGGAGTGTTGCCCTGCTTTTCATTGCATCGCCGCGCTACCTTGAACCTCACCCCCGGCCCCTCTCTTGCGATGAACATTGAACCTCACCCCTCGGCCTCTCTTTGCGATGAACATCGAACCTCACCTCACCCCGACCCCTCTCCTGCGATGAACATCGAACTTACTCACCCCCGACCCTCTCCTGCGATGAACATCGAACCTCACCCCCGGCCCCGCTCTTGCGATGAACATCGAACCTTACCCCCGGCCTCTCTCCTGCGATGAACATTGAACCTCACCCCCGGCCTCTCTCCTGCGATGATGAACATCGAACCCCACCCCCGGCCCCTCTCCTGCGATGAACATCGAACCTCACCTCACCCCCGACCCCTCTCCTTCAGGAGAGGGGTGCCGCGGCAGCGGCGGGGAGAGGTCACCTATGCAGTTTTCGACGGAGTTAGCTTCGTTGAATCGGCTTTTATATGTTCTTGAAGCCATCACGGCTGAAACCTTCACGTAGTGCGTGGTAGAGAGTACGTGTCTGAGTTAGTTTGGCCTCAGCATATTCCATGCTGCTGCTGCATTTTCTGATTAGCTCCGTTACATTCTTCTGAACTGTTAGCTCGGGCAGAGGTATTTTGATTGAGGATAATCCAACACGATTTATCTTCTTCATGCTAGCGCTTGTACCCGCTGCTATACGCTGCATTTGAGACCTGCCCGTTCTTGATAAGAGAAAATGCATCAAGAAGGGCTTGTCGATTCTTGCTTCGTCAACACGAACCAACATCATCGTGTCTGGAAAAGAAACATCTTCACGATCTTCATCAAATATCCCAGCTAAACCCACAAGCTCGAGCGTGTTTGAACGGGAAATCAATAGATCGCCTTTGGGTCTAGGATACTCGATCCATACTCGTCCTGCCTAAGATACCAGGTCTCTACCGATTTCAACTCACCTTCTTGATAGCCTCGCGGTGTTAGTGCCGAAAGAGCGAGCACATAATGGCCAGTTTCGTGGGTAGATGGCACAGCAGAGTAACCGCTTTGTGGGCTAGCCTTCCATAAAGAACCAAAGGCTACTTGAGACCAACCATTCTTCAAGCCTTGTT
Source organism: Kouleothrix sp. (assembly GCF_046328425.1). Classification (NCBI taxonomy): domain Bacteria; kingdom Bacillati; phylum Chloroflexota; class Chloroflexia; order Chloroflexales; family Roseiflexaceae; genus Kouleothrix; species Kouleothrix sp. The sequence goes on along the minus strand of NZ_JAXLWP010000007.1, from coordinate 277,078 downwards.
CAATCGTGGTTTCAAAGAAGATCGAACGATATTGCCCTAAGGCTTGCACAACGCCTTTGGCCTTAAGGATCGCCTCATCCGCCGCCCACAAGATCTCGGCGATGCGGCGCTGCTCGTCGCGGGGCGGCAGAGCGAACTCGTACGCGGCAAGGTCTTTCCACTTGGTGCGTGGTGAGAGTGAGCCAGCCGATGTACCGAGTGCGTGGTTAAAGAAGCCGTCCGACTGAACAAGGAACGGCAGAAGTTCAGGGATAAGCTCACCGTTCGATGGCTCGAAGACTAGAATATCTCCCGAGCAAATGCCATCGAATGCCGCTACCGCAGCCTTACGCTGGTAGGCGCGGCGCTTGCCGAAGAGCACTTGTCCTGGAGTGAACTTCCGTGTGAACGTCGTCCCTTCTTCGACCAGGCCCCATCGTTTGATATGGAGAGATTCGGGATCGAGGTGATCCAGCCCAACATAGCGCTCAATCCCAGCCTCTCGCGGGTTGCGCTCATTGACATCTACGTTGCGAACCACATCACCGAAGCGCACGACGCGCCAGCCGGGTCGAAGCTCAGTTCGTGTTTGGGCCTTGACAGTGGTATCAACAGTCACGCATTTCCTCGCGTCGATTTCAGTACAGGCTCCTGGGGTGAATCTGAGATGAGGATCCAAATATGCACATCTATCCTAGGAAACACCAGCCCGCTCCAACGTTGCAAACAGCTCGTCCATCGACTCACGCAGAGCACGCGAGCTGTGCTGCCATTCGGCAATCACCGTAGCGAGGGACTTCTCCGTCTGCCCGTCGCCATTCCTATTGGCGGCGGGGCGGACGTAGAGTGCGATGTTCAGGTTCGCCTGATTGGCGCGAATCTCGTCGAGCGAGGCAACACGCGCGAAGCCGTCTTCGTCGGCAAACGCTCGATACGCTGCAGCGATATGCTGAATATGGCCTTCTTCCAGGAAGCTCTGCGCACGCTCGCGGCTTACCTCATTCACCGCGTTGATGAATAGCACTTTGCCGCGCCGCTCAGCCGGTTTGCGCGTCCGGCAAATCACCACGCAGGCCTCCATCGGCGAGTTATAGAATAGGTTCGGCCCGAGCCCCAGCACGCACTCCACAATATCCTGCTCGGCCAACCTGGCGCGCATGTGCTGCTCCTCGTCGCGGAACAGCACGCCGTGCGGAAACAAGATCGCGCAGCGGCCAGATGCCGGCTTCATACTCACAACAATGTGCTGGAAGAAGGCATAGTCGGCGCGGCCCTGTGGCGGCGTGCCATACAGGTTGCGGCCGTACGGATCTTTCTCCCAGGCTTTGCGGTTCCACTGCTTGATCGAGTACGGCGGGTTCGCCAATACCACGTCGAACTGCTTCAGCCGGTCGCCCTCCAGTATCTTCGGCTCGGCCAGCGTATCGCCGCGCTCGACCCGGAAATCCTCGATCCCGTGCAGGAACAGGTTCATGCGCGCGATCGCCGATGTCATCAGGTTGCGCTCCTGGCCGTACAGCTTGAGCGTGCGCCAATCCTGGCTAGCCCCCCGCCGCCGCGCCTCGGCCACCGCCGAGAGCAGCATGCCGCCCGAGCCGCAGGTTGGATCGTAGATGCTCTCGCCAGGCTGCGGCTCCAGCATCAGCGTCATCAGGTGAACCACGGTTCGATTCGAATAGAACTCGGCAGCGGTATGGCCGCTGTCGTCGGCAAACTTCTTGATCAAGTACTCGTAGGCTTGGCCAAGCTCATCCTCCGGCACATTGGCGATCGAGAGGGTGTAGGTCGAGAAGTGCTCGATCAGGTCGCGCAGCGTTGCGTCGGAGAGCCGATCCTTGTTGGTCCACTGTGCGTCGCCGAAGATGCCGTACAGCCGCTCATTCGCCTTCTCGATCTCGCGCATCGCGCTCTGGATCGCCTGGCCAACATTGCTGACTACAGCGCGCACGTCGTGCCAGTGTGCGCCGGCGGGGATACGGAAGCGATGATTCTCGTCGAAGCTGGCATAATCGATATCGCCATCCGACTCATCCAGCGCACGCTGGTATTCTTCGTCGTAGACGTCACAGAGGCGCTTGAAGAACAGCAGCGGAAAGATGAACTGCTTATAGTCGCCAGCGTCGATCACACCGCGCAAGCGCGTCGCCGCGCCCCAGAGGTACGACTCAAGCTGCTGCTGCGAGATTGGCATGTGCTGGAAGGCCATGGTCATTGTATCGTCTCCGGAACAGGTTCAGACGCAGAGCTGCCCAGCACATCAGGGATGATTTCAGTAAGGTGCTGGCGCAGCACGGGCACGAAGCGCTGGGCCGCCTCTACCGCCCGTGCGCGCAGATTCGTCAGCGCCCCTGTGGTATCGGTGATACTGCCAGGGTAATAGCGCGCGATCCGCGACGGACGATTTTCATCAAGCCGCTCCCAGCTCAATTTCTCGCCCACCTGGCTCTCAATTTGCTCTTTCCGCCCATACAGCCCATCGAACAGCTGCTTGGTTGTTCTCTGATCATACGTATCGATATACAGCTCGATCCGAAAGCGCTTGGTGCGAGTGAACGAGCAGTTGAAGGTGGCTACAGTCTTGTTGCCAGCCCGCAGGTAATCCACGGTCAGCCAGTAGCGCCCGCCCGACGATGCCATACGGAACTCTCCCGGCGCCGCGCGCTCCAGCTCTTCCTGAAGCGCGGTGAAGAATGTAAGAAAGCTCTGCTCGTTGTCGGTAATGCGCGCAAATACGACCCGCTGCTCAGACATATTAATATTCGCTACGCGCCAGCCAGCCTCGAGCCATTGCTGAGAGTGAGCATGGCTAACCGTGTCGTTGGCCCACCAGGCGCGATACTTGCGCGCCGAATCAGGCAGCTGGTGCTCGCCCAGTAACGCATCGATCTCATCAAATGTGAGCGACAATTTATCGACACTAGCAGGCTGCGCGATCAAGCGCCGAACCAGCGGTGCATAGCGCCCAGTCGCTGTGGTGGTCGTCAGATCAATAGGCTCTGGCGCCAGCTCCCCGCTCAATACAGCAGGATCCGCGGTTGGCCGAGACATACTATCTTTGGGTGTTGCAGGTATATCTGCAGAAGATTGACCGCCCTCGCGCGTACCGTGCGAGCTCGTGGTGGAATCAGTCGGAGTGCCAATGGGAGCTGCATCGTCACCAGTCACCGGCACCGGCTGCTCGTTGGTATTCACACTGCTAGGATTGCGCGTAACCCCCGTACCGTTGGTTATACCAAAGGCTAGGTTGACAGCCTTCTCGTGGCGAGCCAGCCACTCTTTGCAGAAGCGCAGCTCTTCTCGCTCCTTTTCAGTGATAAATTCATCACGAAAGTGGGCGAGTGCATTGCGCGTATCACGCACCCGATCGAGTAGGCGCCGAACCGCTCCTCGATCAAGGCCAAACACGGGGCTATATGTTTTCCAGCGATTGTCGTGTAACAGCAGGTTGACATACTCGCCAAGCGTTAGCCTCTCGAATGGCCGCGCTGGAGGCTTGTAGTAGAGGTGTGTAGTGAATGCTGCATCCAAAGCCGCCTGATCAATCTGCGGCGTCGGCGAACCTTGCTGGGTCAGGTAGTGTTGAATGGCTCTGCGAAACTTGTTCTTATCTGCCGCATTGGAAGGGGTAATCTCCTCAACTGATTTGTTGATCTGCTGCTGATCAACGTTGCCGACCGTGTCCTTGAAGCTGGCCTTTATATACTCCTTGACCATCTCTTCAATCTCGCGCACCACCATAATATCCTCGGAGCGCCGGCGAAGATAGGTCGTCGTGTCATAGGTCGTGATGACGCCGATCAGCTTGCCCTGGGCATCGATAATCAGGATGACCTCGTCAGTCTTAAGGTCATCGAGCAGGTCGAAGACATCATCATTCGGATAGTAGGTCGCCGGCTTCTTGAGCATCGCATCCTTGACCGAGAGCTCTTCGGTTTTCACTCCAAAGTTGTGTAAAGCACGCACAATCGAGTCGCTGGTGATCAGTCCAATTGGCTTGCCCTCGTCGTCGACAACAGGCAGCTGGCTATAGTTGTGGTTGATCATTTCCGCCAGAACGTCCTTGATATTTGCGCCTAGCGTTGCAGTAACTGGCTCGGGTTTTCCCCGTAGAAGATCAGTAATCGCTGTAGGCATGGCACTCTACCTTATTTCGCTAGTGAGTCCAGCTTGGTTGAGCAGTATGTTCAGCCGATCTTCAGCGGCGTACGCATCCGCCAGGGCAGTCTTCAAGTTGATCAGCGCCTCTGCAACAGTTATCGTCTCTTCCTGTGCGACCGGCTCAACATAGCGCGGGATGTTTAAGTTCCAGTCGTTGTGGGCGATCTCGTCGAGCGCGACTACGCGAGCCGCGCCGGGGACATCGCGGTAGGCTCTATACCACTCAAAGATCTGCACGCTGTGCTCTGGCTCAAGGGTATTCTGGTTGCGGCCCTTCTTAAAGAGCCGCGAGGCATCAATCATCAGCACTTGCCCGCGGCGCTCGTCTGCTTTGCGTGCGCGAAACACCAGGATGCAGGCAGCCAGGCCGGTGCCGTAGAACAGGTTTGGCCCCAGGCCAATCACTGCCTCAAGCAGGTCGCGCTCGACGATACGCTTCCGGATCTCACCTTCAGCGCCCATCCGGAATAGCACACCGTGGGGCAGTACGACGGCCATGCGCCCAGTTTTCGGCGCCATTGAGACGAGCATGTGCTGGACCCACGCATAGTCGCCGCTGGTTCGCGGCGGCAGGCCGGCAAAGTTGCGGCCATACGGATCCTTGAGCCACAGCTCATCGCCCCACTGCTCCAGCGAGAACGGTGGATTGGCAATCACACAGTCGAAGCTCGCCAGACGATCGCCCACAAAGAAAGCTGGGCTGCGCAGCGTATCGTCGCGAACGATCTGAAAATCCTCGACGCCGTGCAAGAACAGGTTGATGCGAGCGATACCCGAAGTTGTCAGGTTCTTTTCCTGGCCAAAGAGCTTGCCCCAGAGCGTTCGAATGTTGCCGCCGCGTTCGCGAACGTGATGCACTGCCTCCAGCAACATGCCGCCCGTGCCGCAGGCCGGGTCGTAGATCGCCTCACTTTCCCTGGGATCAAGCATATGAATCATGAGGCGGACGACGCTGCGCGGGGTGTAGAACTCGCCGGCTTTTTTGTTCGTCGCATCCGCGAATTTCTTGATGAGGTACTCATATGCCTGGCCCAGCACATCGGCGGGAACATCGCGATTGGCAAGCGAAAGCTGCGAGAAATGCTCAATCAGATCGCACAGCAGCGCATCCGAGAGCCGGTCTTTATTCGACCACTGTGCATCCCCAAAGATACCGTACAGCGTCTGCTGGTTAGCCTTCTCGATCTCGCGGAGAGCATACTGGATCGCCTGGCCGACGTTGGTTGTCTTGGCTCGTACATCCTTCCAGTGGCAGCCCTCTGGTAGCTGGAAACGATGATTTTCAGGGAACTGTGCATACTCGTGGTCGCCGTCAGACTCGTTTAGAGCGAGCTGGGTTTCCTCATCGTAGGCGTCAGAGATGCGCTTGAAAAACAGCAGTGGAAAGATGTACGTCTTAAAATCCGCTGCGTCGACAGGCCCACGCAGGATGTTCGCAGCTTCGAAGAGATGATTTTCTAGCTCGGAGAGCGAAAGCTGGAACATAGAAAGCTGGCCTTGGAACTGCGGCGATGGACTAGCGGCTTTTTCCAGGCGAGCTGGTTTTGAAGCGTTGCCATGAGCCATGGGTAGACTCTTCTTTGTCTCGGTGGCACCAGGCGGATTTATTTTCCGAACAGTCGGCATAGTGCTCTTTCGTATGCTTCAGTACTGCTAGAGTTCGCACGCCATGCCCTCAGCATCTAGTACATTGCCCATACCGACCAGACTGGCGATCATATTCAGCGCCGTGCGCTTGGTGCGCCACGAGCCCGCGCCGAGGCTTGCCAGGTAGACCGCAGCAGAGTTCTGAGCGAGAGGGGCCGAAAGTGTGGCTGCAAGCGAGGGAGCCGTGGAGATCAAGCTAGTGTCGATGGCAGCGTCGTTCTTCATAGGTACGCCGTCGCGCGTGATGACACGTCTTCTCCTGACAAATATAGCATAGGTATGCGGAATACGACAAGCGGCAACATGCGCTCCAACGCATTCGGGCTGCCGCGAATATTTCAAGGACTTACGCAGGTGGCGCTCTCAGCCTTCGGCGGAGCGGTACTATATGCTCTGTATCGTGTGCAGTTTTTCGCGCGGAGCGCGGAAAAACTGCACACGATGATCAAAAGCGCAGGCAACATGCACGGTTTCGGGAAGCCGAACAGGGCAAGTGTGTAACTCCTATTTATAAAGTACGCGCTCTACTTGATGTACCTAACGGCATAAACGCTCGGTGGGCTGCTGAGGATACGCATAAATCATGTCCCCGCTTTGTTGCAGCGTATAAGCAGGCTTGTCGCAACCGCCACGCGTCTTTTCCTCCCCTAGCACCAGAGATGTGCGCACGTAGCGGTTTCGTTTTGCCGAAACCACCGCGCTGCCTTTCCCCTGGCAGGGGGAGAGGTAGGCAAATGTAGCGGGTCGTTTGCCGAAACCACCGCGCTGCCTTCCCCTCCCCTGCAGGATAGGGCTTCGTTTTGCCGAAACCACCGCGCCGCCTTTCCCCTCCCCGGCAGGGGAGGGGCTAGGGGGTGAGGTAACCGCCATCGCACGAGCCCCGGTGTTTGCAGCATAAAATCTTCCCGCTCAGAACCGTAGGCTCGTCTTACAAACATGTAGACGAGCCTACAGAACGTGTAGGCTCGTCTTACAAACATGTAGACGAGCCTACAGAACGTGTAGGCTCGTCTTACAAACATGTAGACGAGCCTACAGGAACGTGTAGCCTGTCTTACAAAATGATAGACGAGCCTACAGAACGTGTAGACAAGCTTCACAGAACGTGTAGAGCACTGGTAATCGGTTGCTCGCGCGCGGGTCGTAGGCGCGCGCGGCATTCCAGCGCGGCGGCGGCGGCGGCACCTACGCCACGCGGCGCCGAAGCGCTACGCCGCCTCGGGCGTGCTGGGCGGCGCGGCCTGGCCACGGCGGCGCCGCCTGCGGCCGAACCACAGCGCCGCCAGCAGCAGCGGCAGCCACACCGGCAGCCACACCAGCACGACAATCGCCAGGTTTGCCAGGCCCTGCCCGAACGCCAGCAGGTCGTGCAGCGCGCCGCGCGCTACCACGATCGGCTGCCAGCCATCCTCCGCGAGGATCGGCGTCGTCGGCACCGGCGACAGATACACGCTAATAGTGGCGAGCGCCGCGCTGCGCTGCAGAAACTGGCGGCGGCCCTGGATCTGCTCGATCTCGCCCTGGATCTGCGTCAGCGAATCGTTGACCTTCAGCGCGTCCTCGACGCTCTCGGCCTTCTGCAAAAACGCCAGCAGCCGGTCGCGCGTGGCCTCGAGGTTGCGCAGCCGCGAGTCGAGGTCGACAAACTCTTCGGTTACGTCGTCGCCGCCGACGGTGCGCGCGAGCACTTTCTGCGCCAGGCCCTGCGCGCCCGTCAGCGCCTGCTCGAAGCGCTCGGCCGGCACGCGGAAGATCACCCGCGAGGCCATCTGCTCGTCGGCGCCGGTGGTCTCGACTTTCACGACGTAGCCGCCGAGCTGGCCGACCAGCGCGCGCAGCTGGGCTTCGGCGTCGCGCGCGCTCGCAACCTGCAGCGAGATGTCGGCAGTTTTGATCACCAGCCGCTCGGGCGCCTGTGCATCCGTCTGCTTGGCCGGTACGTTTGAACCGCTATTGTAGCCTTCGAGCGCGCTGGCGCCGCCCGACATTGCCGCCGGCGCGCCTGGCGCCTCGGCTGCGGGCGCCGCGGTAGGCGCCGCGGCGGTCATGCCGGCGCGCTGGGCGAACGAGGCGCCGCAGGCCGCCAGCAGCAGCGCCAACCCGATCAGAGCGATGAGACGTTTGTGCTTCATTGGTATGCTCCTCACCCACATAGCGGCGCGCTCGATTGCGCCTGTAGCCGCGCCGAAAGTATTTCGCTGCTGAAATGACGGCGGCGCGGCCGCTGTGGTTCCGCCTGGCGGCATGATCTTTGCATACTGCGCGCTTGCCGCGCCTGCGGCTCGCGAGAAAGGGCTGTGTATGCGCCTGGGCTTTGCGGTGAAAGTGTTAGGGCAGCCGGGCCTGCCCTCGAACGACGCGCGGCGCTGGCAGAGCGCGCCGCACCTGCGCGTCAGCCTCGGCTACCTCGAGGCGATCTTCGCGTACCTGGGCGCCATGGGCATCACGATGTACCGGATCAGCTCAGACATCGCGCCGTACCTCACGCACCCCGACCTGCCGCAGTTTCACGGCCAGCTCGACGAGTGCGCCGCCGACTTGGCGCGCCTGGGCCAGGCCGCCAGCGCGCAGGGGCTGCGGCTCTCGTTTCATCCCTCGCAGTACATTCTGCTGAACAGCCCCGACGACGACCTGGTGAACAAGAGCATGCGCGACCTCGACGCGCAGGCGCGCATGCTCGACGCCATGGGCCAGGGGCCGGAGGCCGTGGTGGTGACGCATGTCGGCGGCGTGTATGGCGACCTCGCGGCCGGCCGCGAGCGCTGGGTGCGCGCCTATGCGCGGCTGCCCGAGCCGGCCCGGCGCCGGCTGGTGCTCGAGAACGACGACACGCGCTACGGCGTGGACGATATTCTGTGGATCCACGAGCGCAGCGGCGTGCGGCTGGTCTTCGACTACCTGCACCACTGGTGCGTCAACCGCGCCGGCCTCGATCAGCACGAGGCGCTGCGCATGTGCCTGGCGACGTGGCCCGCCGGCGTGACGCCCAAGATCCACTACAGCTCGCCGCGCACCGAGCAGCGCACGCTCGAGCGCAAGAACCGCCACACCGGCAAAACCGAGCTGGTGCAGGCGCGGCCGGTATGGAGCGGCCACTCCGACTACATCAACCCGTTCGAGTTCATCAGCTTTCTGCGCGGCGCGGCCGGCGCCCGCGACTTCGACATCATGCTCGAGAGCAAGCTCAAGGACCTGGCGCTGCTGCAGCTGCGCGACGACCTGCGGCGCTACGCGCCCGAGCTGCCGGCCACGCGCTAGCGCGCGCGAGCCGCCCGGTATCTCGAAAATCTGTGCTTGCGACCCACTCTGGCCTGGGGTATAATGCCCGGTGCACACGCACAAGAGAGCGCGCATGGCTTCCCAGGCACTATATCGCCGCTATCGCTCGCAGACATTCGGCGAGCTGGTCGGCCAGGAACATATTGTTCAGACGCTACGAAACGCCATCGCCGAGGGCCGGATCGCGCACGCCTACTTGTTCACCGGGCCGCGCGGCGTCGGCAAAACCACGGTAGCGCGGCTGCTGGCCAAGGCGGTGAACTGCAGCGCCGAGCCGGCGCAGCGCCCCTGCGGCGTGTGCTATTCGTGCCGCGCGATCGCCGACGGCCGCGCCGTCGACGTGATCGAGATGGACGCAGCCTCGCACACCAGCGTCGAAGACGCGCGCGAGATCATCGAGCGCGTGCAGTTCCGGCCCGCCAGCGGCGCGTACAAAGTCTACATCATCGACGAAGTGCATATGCTCTCGACGGCGGCGTTCAACGCGCTGCTGAAGACGCTTGAGGAGCCGCCGGGGCACGCGCTGTTCATTCTGGCCACCACCGAGAACCATAAAGTGCCGGCCACGATCCTGTCGCGCTGCCAGCGCTTCACCTTCAGTCGCCACACTGTCGGCGCCACCGCCGCGCACCTGCACGCCGTGGCCGCCGAAGAGCAGGTGCGGCTCGAGCCCGGCGTGGCCGAGGCGATCGCCCGCGCCGCCACCGGCAGCATGCGCGACGCGCTGAGCCTGCTCGATCAGCTCATGGCCTACGGCAGCGGCACGATCACGCTGGCGCAGGTGCAGGGGCTGCTCGGCGCCACCGAGGCCCAGGAGGTTGCCGCGCTGGCCGAGGCGCTGATTGCGGCGGATCTTACCGGCGCGCTGCGCGCGCTCAACGGCGTGGCCGAGCAGGGCGCCGACCTGCGCCAGTTCACCCGCGATCTGGTCGAGCGGCTGCGCGCGCTGCTGCTGCTGAAGGCCGGCGGTGTGCCCACGCTGCTCGAGGTGACCGAAGATGAGATCGCGCAGCTGCAGCGCCAAGCCGCCGCCGCCGACTTGGGCGCGCTGCTCGGCTGGGTGAAGCTGTTCAGCGGGCTCGACCAGCAATTGCGCGCCAGCACCTACGGCCAGCTGCCGCTCGAGCTGGCGATCGTCGAGGCGAGTGCCGCGCCCCAGCCCGCCGCCGCCCCGCGCGCCGCCGTGCCGGCAGCGCGCCCCGCCACGCCCGCGCCGCGCCCCAGCCCGCCGGCCGAAACGCCCGCGCCTGTTCAGTCGCGCGCCGCCCCGCCCGCGCCGGCGCCCGAGGTTCGCGCGGCGCCTGTTCAGTCGCGCCCCGCCGCGCCCGAGGCGCCCCTGCCCGAGCCAGCACACGCCGCGCCGGCCGAGGCGCCAGCGTCCGAGCCGGCACAGGCAGCGCCGCCACCACACGCCGCGCCGACGCTGCCGCCCGCCGACGCCAGCGCGATCGCGTCGGACAACGCCGCCGCCGAGCTGCTCGAGCGGATCGAGAGCGTCTGGCAAGACGTGCTGCTAGGCATCAAGGCGCAGGATCGCACGCTGTTCGTGCTGATGACCAGCAGCGACGGCATGCGCCCGATCGACATCAAAGACGACATGGTTGTGTTCGAGGTCAAGAACGAGTGGCAGATCAAGCGGATCGAGCAGCCCAACCCGCGCCGCCTGATCGAAAAGGTGCTCAGCAAGCACATGGGCGCGAACTATCGCATTGGCTGCGTGGCCGAGGCCCAGCACCGCGAGAGCCCGAACGTGCGGCGCGAGCAGATCCGCGACAGCCGCAAGGACCCGCACATCAAAGCCGCGATCAATATTTTCGACGCCGATATTGTCGATATCGAACAAAAGGAGATACTATGAACCCGCGCCAGCTCCAGCAGATGGCCCAGCAGATGCAAAAGCAGATGGCCAAGATCCAGGAAGAGCTCGGCAACGCCACCGTCGAGGGCAACGCCGGCAGCTATGTCAGCGTCACCATGAACGGCCACCGCGAGATCCTGTCGATCAAAATCGCGCCCGACGTCGTCGACCCCGAGGATGTCGACACCCTGCAGGATCTGATCGTCACCGCCGTGAAGGACGCGAGCGCCAAGGCGCAGGCGCTGGCCGAGCAGCGCATGGGCCCGCTCACCCAGGGCATGAAGATGCCGGGCCTGTTCTAGCGCGCTGCATCGCATGCGTACCGGCGCAATTTCTCGCCCGTACCGTGTTATACCAACTCCGTTTGATTACTTGTGTTTTCTTGTGCGGCGCCCGGCAAGCCGGGCGCCGCACAAGAAAAGAAATGGGGCGGCGAAGCCGCCCCCAAACCCCCACCAAAGTGTAAGTCATCAAGCGAATTTGGTATTATACGCTGTTCGCTTGATCGCTTATAGTTTGTGTTGCAGTGCGTGGCAAAGCCACGCACTGCAACACAAAAAGAATTCGGGCGGCGAAGCCGCCCCCGAACCCCGGATGGCCAGCTACCGAGCTGCCGCAGGCTGCAGCCTCGCTGTACCGGGAGCGCAGCCGTGCGGGCGCTACCTGGCCCAAGTGAACAGACAAAACTGATATGAGTAATGGTTTCGAACAACAGGGGCTGATCGAGCCGGTGGCGCGGCTCATGGAAGAGTTCAACCGCCTGCCCGGCATTGGCCCGAAGACGGCCTCGCGGCTGGTGTTCTTTCTGCTGCGCGCCCCCGACGAGCAGGCCCACGCGCTGGCCGAGGCGCTGGCCAGCCTGAAAGACAACGTGCGCTTCTGCTCGCGCTGCTTCAACATCACCGTGAGCGACCCGTGCATGATCTGCAGCAACCCCGCGCGCGATCAGGCGCGCATCTGCGTGGTCGAGGAGCCGCTGGACGTGCTGGCGATCGAGCGCACCAGCGCCTGGCGCGGCGTGTACCACGTGCTGCACGGCCGCATCGCGCCGCTCGAGGGCATGAACCGCGAAGACATCCGCTTCGACGAGCTGGTCGACCGCGTGCGCACCGAGCAGGTCGACGAGGTGCTGCTGGCCACGAACCCGAACCTTGAGGGCGAGGCGACGTCGTTTCACCTGCACCGCGCGCTGGCGCCGCTGGGCGTGAAGGTGACGCGCCTGGCGCGCGGGCTGCCGACCGGCGGCGACCTGGAGTGGGCCGACCCATCCACGCTTGGCTCGGCGCTTGAGGGCCGGCGCGAGCTGTAGGGCTACGTTCCGGTGACGGTCAGGTTATCGAGCGCGGGCAGCACCGCGATCCAGGCCGGGCCGCTGTTGAAGCGCACCTCGCTGCCGTCGGTGTCGAAAAAGCCGAGCTGCCCGGCCGGCGCGTCTTTGCGCCAGCGCACCTCGCGCTCGACGCCGTCGGCGAAGACGCGCGCGCGGCCCTCGCCAACCACCGCCTGCTCGATCCGGCCCTTCGGATCGTCGGGGATCTTGGCCTCCTGAACCTCCATCACCACCACGTTTTTCGTCCACAGCTGCTTGCCGGTCTCGGCGTCGCGCGCGGGCTGGCCACGGCGCAGGCGCAGGTAGCCATTCGTCGCGCGGTCGTACGTCCAGCCGGCGTCGTCTTCCTGGTAGATGAAGAAGTAGTTCAGCTGCTGCTGCCGCGGGCGCAGGCTCTCGGCCGCGTCGGGCTTGAACACAAAGCCGATCGCCGGGTCGTTCAGGTCGCTCACGCCCTGGTTTGCGGCGGCCTGCTCGAGCCAGGCGCTGCTGGTGTACAGGTTATGCGGCGCGTCGCGATCGTCGGAGCGCGCGAAGTACTGGCTGCCGCCGCTGTGCAGCGCGTCGAGGTTCACCAGCTGGTCGGTGCTCTCGACAAGCTCGAGGCCCTGGGGCGAGCCGCCGGCGTGGGCGTACAGCGCGTGCAGGCCCATGGCCCACTGCGCGAAATACAGCCGCGTGCTGCGCACCGGGCCGATCTTGGCAACCTCGGGCGTAACGCCCGGCTCAAACACCGCCATGAAGCGCGTGACGCCAAATTCGGCCAGCGCCTCGAACACCAGCGCCGCCTGGCCCATCCCGCTCTGCGGGTAGGCGTCGGGGTGGTTGTCGATCATCACCACCAGCGGGCGCTTGCGCACGCTGCCGCGCGCTAGCCCCGGCGCGCCCGTCGGCGCCACCGGCTCGGGCGTGGCGGTTGCGGCGGGTGCGGCGGTGGGCGCAGCCGTAGGCGCGGCCGTAGGCGCGGCGGTGGGAGCAGCCGTAGGCGCGGCGGTTGGCGGCAGCGACGTAGCCGGCGCGGGCGGCGTAGTGGGCGCAGGAGCGGCCGGCGCACCGCCGCAGGCAGCCAGCAGCGATCCGCTGAGCAGCACAAGCATCAACAGACGGGCAGACTTCGGGGTGAGCATCGGGGCTCCTTTGCATGCGACGTATGGGCTATCGGCCAGGCGCCCCATTGTACCATAGCCGCGCTCAGGCCACGCTGGCGAATAGCGCGTCGTACTCGGGCGCGAGCACGCTCCAGTCGTAGCGCGCCGCCGCGCCGCGGAAATCGCGCTCGCGCAGCGCGGGCAGGCCGAGAATAGCGGCGTGCAGCTTCTCGACCAGGTCGTCGTGGCCGTCGTAGAGGCACGCGGCGTGCTCGGCGGCGGGCAGCAGCTCGGGGTAGCTCAGCCGACGCGGCAGGATCGGCACGCAGCCGCAGTACATGGCCTCGACGACGCTGATGCCGAAAAACTCCTGGGTCGCGCAGCTCACCACCACATCCGAGCGCCACAGCCAATCGCGGTAGCTCGCGCCCGGCGCGTAGCCCCAGGCCAGCGCGCGCGGGCCGAGCCACTCGCGCGCCGCGCGAAAATTCGGCTCGTTCGGGTCGACGTGCGCGCCCAGCGCCGCCAGCCGAAAATCGACGCCGCGCGCCTCCAGCGCGCGCAGCGCCGCGAAAAACAGCTCTGGCCCCTTGTCGTACTCCCAGCGGCTATTCCAGAGGATCAGCGGCGGCCGCGAGCCATGCGTATCCGGCTGATGCTCGGCCCGGCGGCTCGCGGGCACATCCAGCCGCGCCAGGTCGATCCCCGGCGGCAGCACGCGCGCCTTGGCCGCGATCGTATCGATCAGATCGAGCTCCTGGTGATCGTAGTAGCGCCCGAGCAGGCCGGGCAGCGCTTCGAGAAATGCCTGCCGGTGAAACGCCGAGTTGAAGCAGACCGTGTGCGCGGCCAGCGCGCTGGTGTAGTTGATCCAGGGGAACGCCATGTCGCGCGCGCGGCCGGGCGGCAGCGGGTAGGTCAGCTGGTTCTCGTGGACATACAGCACCGCCGGCAGATCGCCCAGCAGGTCGCGCGTCAGCCCGAGGAACGTCGCCAGGTCGAGCATATCGGTGGCAACCAGCAGGTCGAAGTGCTGCGGGCGCTCGCGCAGCATGCGCGCCAGCGTCACCGCCGCGCCGCGCATGCGCCAGCGCCAGCCGCCCGCCGCCGAAAGCGCCAGCAGCGCGACATCGTGGCGGCTATGCGCGATATAGCCGTCGGCGACGGCGGCGTGCGAGCCGCTATGGAAGGGATCGAGCCACAGGATACGCATTGTGATCCGATCGCAAAGTTGCTGTAATGCCGATGTAATTTGCCCGGCTTCTCGCGCGCGGCGTTCGTGGGTACCATGAGCGCACTGTTCGTGAACCGGATGGAGCACGCTATGGTCGCCTTGAATCGAGTGGAACGCTTGCGTCAGCCGCCTGGCCTGGATAGCTATCACCAGATGTTGGCGAGCGATATTGCCGGGCAGCTGCTGCTGCATCGCCTGCCGGGCCTGGCCGATCTGCCGCTCGAGCTGGCCGACGCCGACGGCGCGCCGTGCCGGCTCGAAGCTCTGCTTCAGCGGCACCGCCACCTGACGCTGGCCGGCGCATCCGGCAGCGGCCGCCAGCTGGCGATGCTGCAGTACGCGCTGCGCTGGGCCACCGGCGCCGAGCCTTCGGCCAGCGCGCCGGTGCTGGTGCGGCTGCAACACATCGACAACGGCGAGGCGCCCCCCGACGTGCTGCTGGCGAACTACCTGCGCAACGCCGGGCCTGGCGCGGTTCCGCCGGTGGTGCCGCAGCGCTCGCTGTTTCGCCGCGCGCAGCCCGAGCAGCCGCCGGCATACCGCTCCACCGTGGTGCTCGTCAACGGCCTCGACGAGCTGGCGCTCGAGCGCAGGCTGGCGTGGCGCGCCACGCTGCAGCAGCACGCCGCCAGTGATTCTACCATGCATCTGGTGGTGGCCGTGCCGGAAGACGAGCCGCCGTGGCCCGAGTTCGCGCCGGTGGCGATTGCTCGGCTGACGCCGGCGGGGCTAACCGCCTGGATCGAGCACCTGACGCCGCCGCAGCACCGCGCCGCGATCGACAGCGTGCTCGGGCCACACCGGCCGCTGCAGCCGCTCGGCGAGCGCCTGTTCGAGATCGCGCTGCTGGCCTGGCTGGCGCCGATCGTCGGCATCGCGCAGTCGCGCGCCGAGCTGTATGCCCAGGCGCTGGCCCAGGTGCTCGAGACGCCGGCCGAGCGGCTGGAAAACTCGCCGCTGGTGTCGGATCTGCAGCTGCTGGCAGCCTACGACGAGCGCCCGGCGCGCGCGCCGGCCGAGCTTGTCGTGCAGGGCGAGCACGGCCGATTGTACTTCAGGCACCCGCTGATCCGCCGCTACCTGGCCGCGCGCCAGCTGGCGGCCGAAGACCGCGTCGACCTGCTGGCCCACGTCGAGCTGCCCGAGCAGCGCGAGCTCGCGCTGTTCCTGGCGACGCTGCTCGACGACCCTGCGCCGCTGTACGCGCGGCTGTGGGAGATGGCGCGCCAGAGCGTCGAGCATATTCTGATCCTGGCATGCTGCCTGCGCGAGCGCGCCCCGCAGAATCCCGCCTGGGCGCTGCGGATCGTCGCCGCGCTGGCGCAGGTGGCGCGCGAGTACCCCGGCCCGACGCGCGCGCGCGCCGTGTACCTGCTGAACGAGTGCATGGCTGCGCTCGACACCGCGCTCGAGCGCGCGATCGCGGCCGACCCGGCGGTCTACCAGTTTCTCGACCGCCTGCTCGCGCTGCTGCCGGCCGACCTGGCCACCACGCGCGCGCTGCGCCTGGCGCTGCACGCGGGCACGCCAGCGGCGTTCGGCTGGCAGCTAGCCGACTGGCTGATCGAGCGCGACGACCTGAACTTGCCGATCTCGGCGCCGATCCCATCCGATGAGCGCGTGCTGGCGCGCTGGATCTACCTGCACGCGCTGCGCGACACCGGCCGGCGCGCCGCCCTCGACCCGGCCATGGCCCAGGCCGCACTGCGCGCGCTGGCCGCACAGGCCGACGACGCGCGCAGGCTGCGCGCGGCCACCGCGCTGGCCGGCGACACGGCGCTGGCCGCGCCAATCCGCAGCGCAGCGCTCGAGCTGCTAGGCACGATCGGGCAGCAGAGCTCCGCGCCGCTGATCGAACGCATCGCCGACGACCCCGACCCCGACATCCGCCAGGCTGCGCTGGGCGCGATCGGCCAGATCGCCCCCGATCGCGCCACGATTGCCTGGGGCCGCGCCGCGCTCGACCGCTCAGCCGACTGGGAGCTGCGGCTTTCGGCGATCCAGAGCCTTGGGCAGAACCTCAGCGAGAGCACCGCGCACCAGCTGGCCCAGTGCGCGCTCGACACCCGCCTGCCGCTGTTTGTCCGGCTCTACGCGATCGGCGCGCTGGGCCGGCAAGCGCCCGGCCACGCCGAGCTGCACCTGCTGCTTGGCCGCAGCGAGCTTTCGCAGGTGGGCCGCGCCGCAGTTGCCCGCGCGCTGGGCGCCGCTGGCTACGAGCCGGCGCTGCGCGACCTGGTGCGGCTGGTCGAAACCGCAGCCACGTCGCGCGTCTTGCTCGAAGCATGCTGCGATGCGCTGGGCGCGCTGCGCAAGCCCGAGGCCACCGAGCCGCTGCTGGCGCTGCTCGAGCGCGCCTACCAGGACCCGGCGCTCACCCGCGCGGCGCTGCGCGCGCTTGGGCAGATCGGCGACGCGCGCGCCAGCGATGTGCTGGCGCGGCTGCTCGGCGCCGAAGCGCAGGCGCGCCTCGGCCGTGGCCTCGCGCCGCGCCTGCTGCAGCAGCCGATCGAAGCCAGCCTCGACAATAGCGCCGTGCCGCCGCGCATTATCGAACAGCTCGCGGTGATGCAGGCCAACGCCGTGACGCCCGAAGTTCAGCCGACCACGCTGGGCGAGTTTCTGGCCGCCGAGGCCGACCGTATTCGCGTGGCGGCCGCCCAGGCGCTGGTGGCGCTAGGCGGCAACGCGGCGCGCGCGGCGCTGCTCGGCGCGCTGCTCGACGACACCGCCGGCGGCGCGGCGGCCGACCTGATCGCCACGCTGGCCGAGACAGGCGGGCCGAACGATACCGATGTGCTTGGCTACCTGCTCGAAGCCGGCGAGATCAGCCCGCTGACGCGCTGGCTGGTGATTCAGCACCTTGCCAATTCCGAGGCCGGCGAGCCGCTGATGCTGCGGGCGCTGATGAACCCGGCGCTCGACGCCTTTACCCGTGGCGCACTGGCCGAGGCGCTCGGCCAGCGCCGGGTGATCACTGCCCTGCCGCTGCTGCGCCAGCTCGCCGAGGACCGCGCCGTCGATAGCCACCTGCGCGCCCAGGCGACGCTGGGCCTCGGGCTGCTGAACGACACGACCACCGAGACGATCCTGCTGCGCATCGCCGCCGACCCAGGCGAAGAGATTAACCTGCGCGGCCTGGCCGCCGATTATCTCCCCGACCAGCTCAGCCCCGAGGGCCGCCGGATGCTGCGCGAGCTGCTGCGCGCCGAGCCGCGCCCGGCCCCGCTGGTGATCGGCGCGCTGCGCACGCTTGGCCGCGCTCGCGACCACGAGGCGCTGCAGCTCATGCTGCAGTACTGCCAGGACACCAGCGGCGCGATCGTCCAGGCGGCGATCGATGCGCTGGCCGACCTGGGCGATGCGAGCGTCGCGCCGAAGCTGGTGGCGATAGCGCAGCAGAGTGGCGCCGACCACGCGCTGCGCCTGCAGGCGGCCGGAGCGCTGCTGCGGATCGGCGGCGGCGACTACCGCCCGCTGCTGATGAGCTACCTGCAGCAGGGCGCGCTGCCATTCCGGCTGCTCGCGCTCGAGGCGCTGATCGGCGCCGACGCTTCGCCGGAGGATCTTCGCGCGATGCTGGCCGAGCGCGAGTGGCCGACGGCGCTGCGGCTGCGCCTGATCGAGTACCTCGCCGGCGACGTAGCCGCCGCGCCGCTGCTGCTGCGGCTGCTCGAAACCGAAGACGATGTGCCGCAGCTGCGCGCATTGGCCGCCCAGGCGCTCGGCAGGCTGCGCTGGCAGGCGGCGGTGCCTTCGCTGGTGCGGCTGGCGCTGCGTGGCGACCTGGCGCAGCCCATCCGCATTCGCTGCGTCGAGGCGCTGGGCGTGCTGGGCGGCCACCCGGCCTGGGTTGCGATCGGCCGCCTCGCCGAAGACGAAAAGCAGCCCACCGCCATCCGCGACAGCGCGCTGCTGGCTCTGCAGGCCAAGCTGACATTGCAGTAGGATTATGGCTTACGCAGTTGCGCTGTTCGGCTTCCCGAAGCCGTGCGTGGTTCCTGCGGCAGCATCGTGTGTCCATTTTCCGCGCTGTGCGCGGAAAATGGACACAGGTCCAAATGGAAAGCGCCGCTCTGCCGAAGGCAGAGCACGCCAACTGCGTAAGTTCCTGAGGATAACGAAATGGCAACGCGCATACTGGTGGTTGACGACGAGCCGGCGATTGGCAAGCTGCTGCTCTACCAGCTGGCCGAGTTCGGCTACCAGGCCAGCTATTTGCAGAATGGGCTTCAGGCGCTGCCGCGGCTGATGGCCGACAAGCCCAACCTGGTGCTGCTCGACGTCATGATGCCGGGGATCAGCGGCTGGGAGGTATGCCGGCAGATCCGCGCCTGCTCGCAGGTGCCGGTGATTATGCTGACGGCCAAAGGCGCGGATGTCGACATTGTGACCGGGCTGAATGCCGGGGCCGACGATTACCTGACCAAGCCTTTCAGCATGGCCCAGCTGCACGCGCGGATCGAGGCGGTGCTGCGGCGCGCGGCGCCGGCCCCGGCGCTTGCCACAGCGCTAGCCGGCGGCGCGCCGGCCTGGCCCGCCCCGGCCGAGAGCGTGCTGCCGCAGCCTGGCCCTCCCGCCGACCGGCCGATCCAGCCGGCGCGCAGCGGCCAGCAGGTGCGCGCGGTGCGCCTGGAATGCGGCCTGACCCTGCACCAGGCCGAGCGCGCATGCAATGTGCGCTGGGAGTTTCTTCAGGCGATCGAGCAGGAGAACTGGACGTACATCCCGCGCCGCGAGCTGCGCCGCGCGATCACGCTCTACGGCGAGCACCTGCGCCTCGATCTGGCGCCGCTGTACGACCAGGCGCGCATGCACCCCTGGCAGCGCCGGCAGCTGCACTATGCCGTGCTGGTCGGCCTGATCCTGGTCGCCCTGATCGTTGTTGCCTATATGCTCTAGCGCTCGGCTGCGCTGGTTTAATGAAGGCGTGGCCGCGCGCTAGGGCGCGCGGCGCGGCCGCGCCCACAGTGTGTAGGCCACCACTGCCACCAGCCCGAGCACCAGCGCGATCGGCCAGCTGCCGCTCGCCAGGTAGCCCAGCAGCGCGGCCGCAACCGCGACCAGCATATTGACCAGCGGCGGCATCTCGGGCAGCGGGCGCAGCTGCTGCGGCTGGGCCGCGCGGGCCTCGGCCGTATCGCCATAGCTCGAACGCTGGATCTGGCTCGGGCCGCCGCCCTCAAACACCGCCGCCGGCAGCGGCGCGCCGGGCACCGGCCGATCACGCACCTCGGCGCGGTAGGCGGCGCGCCAGTCGAACGCCGCATCGAGCTTGCTTTGAAACAGGTAGAAAGCCGCGCGCTGAACATACGCCGGGTGAGCCGCGCTCAGCTCGATCAGGTCGCGCAGCTCGGCCGGCGAAAAGCTGACGTCGGTACCGTCGAGGTAGGTTTCGGCCAGCAGGCGCACTTCGGTCTGCGCGAATGCCCCGAGCTTCAAGGTGGCGAACCGCTCGCTGAGCTGTGGCGCCGCGCCTCGCAGGCCCAACACCAGCAGCAGCTGCCCGCCGCGCGCGACGCGCGCCAGCGCCTCGAGCAGCCCCTCGCCCCAGCCAGCCGCCAGCGCGGCGTGCGCGTTGTCCAGGCACACCAGCACCGGGTCACCCACCGCCACCAGGCCAAGCTCAAGCGCCGCGAGCGTATCGCCGCGCTGCCCCAGCGCCTGCGCCAGCGTCGCGTACACCTGCGCCGTGCCCTCGGCCGCGTATAGGTCGAGATAATAGGCGCGCAGCTCGGGCACTTCCAGGTTCACCGCAGCTGCCTGCGTGATATGCGTCAGCAGCGACGACATGCCAATGCCCGGCGTGCCGGCGATCAGCACCGGCCGCGTGGCCTCCAGCCGCTCGAACACCAGCCCGAGCTCGCTCCAGCGGCCGACAAAGCGCTCGGCATTGGTGATGCGGCCGCGCTCGGTGAAAGGGTTTGTGGTGATCATGCTTGCTCCTGGCGCGGCGGACGAGCCGCGTGCGGCGGCATTGTACCATGCCCTGGCGCGTTCGGCGGCTTGGGCGTATACTCTGGGCTATGGACGAGATCGTGTGGCGATTGGTGCGGCGGCTGCGCCCGCGCGTCGGCTGGCTGCAGTTCGGCCTGGCGCTCGCGGCGGCGCTGTGCCCGGCGTACGCTGCATCGGTGAGCAGGCTGGGGTTGCCGGCCAGCAGCTTTGTGTGGGCCGGCTTGCTCGGGCTGGCGATCGGCCTGCGGCTGGGGCGCCCCTCGCCGCGACGGCGGCGCCTGCCGCTGCGCGCGATCGGCTTTGCAGCTGCGGCTGCGCTGCTGCTTGGCGGCGGGGCGCTGCTGGTGGCCGCCGCCGCCAACACTCTGCCACCGATCGGCCTGGCGGCCCAGGACGCGCGCGCCTGGCTGGGCTGGCTGCGGCTGGTGCTGCGGCGCGACGCCGGATGGGCCGAAGCTCCTGAGGCGCACAGCCTGGCGTTTCTGGCCGCCACGCTGCCGCGCCTGTGGGCCGATCTGCTAGCCGCGCCTGCCGCCGGCGAGCCCGGCGCGCGCCTGATCGTGCTGGCCGCTGGCGTGGCTGGCACATGGCTCGCCGCGCTGGTGCTCGGCTGGGCGCTGGCACGCGGCCGCAACCTGTTCGGCTGGGCGCTGCCCATGCTTGTGGCGATCTGCTTTACCACGCTGGCCGGCGGCGGGTCGGGCGCCGAGCTGGTGTTTGGCCTGGCGCTGCTGCTGGTGCTGACGCTGATCGCCGGCATGCGCCGGCGCGAGCGCGCCTGGGAGCGCGGCGGCGCCGATTTCTCCGACGAGCTTGGCGCCGACGCGCTGGTGTGGGGTGGCCTCAGCGTGGTGATGATACTGATCCTGGCGCTCGTCGTGCCTACGCCGGTGAGCAACCCGCTAGCCGACCTGTTCTGGCGCGATGTCGAGCTGCCGTCGGGCATCGCCGTGCTCGAGCGCAACATCCCGCGCCCGCCGAGCCAGCCGCGCGTCAATATTGGCATTTCGCAGCTGCCCGCGCTGCCACTGGGCCAGTCGCTCGAGGGCGTGCCGCCCGAGCAGGTGATCTTGCGCGTGCATACCGGAGCGCCGCTGCCGCCGGCGCCCTGGCCGCGCTACTGGCGCGCGCGGGTGTTCAACTTCTACACCGGCCGCGACTGGACGACCAACGCGCGTGTTGGCGCGTTTCCGGCCAGCCAGCTCAACCCCGACGCGCTGCCGGGCGGTGTGGTGCAGGAAATCGAGGATCTGCGCGACGAGCGCGCCATCCTGGTGGCTCTGCCCGACGTGCTGGGGCTGGACATGGCCGCGCAGTCCGAGCGCCTGCCCGACGGCAGCCTGGCTGCGCTCACCAGCGCCTCGGACGCGCCGCGCTACCGCGTGCTCTCGCGGCCGCAAGAGCTGGCCGCGCCGCCGCGCGTCGACGGCCCGCCGCTCGACATGAGCAGCTACCTGGTGCTGCCGAAGAGCTACCCGCAGCGTGTGATCGACCTGGCGCGCGCGACGGTGGGCGCTCGCACTGCGCCCTACCAGCAGGCGCTGGCGCTCGAGGCGTTTCTGCGCGGCCTGCCCTACGCCTACCAGGTGCGGCCCATCCCCGCCGGCGGCGACGCGGTCGAGCAGTTTCTGTTCGAGATGCGCCAGGGCTACTGCACCTACTATGCCTCGGCCATGGCCGTGATGGCGCGCGGATTGGGCATCCCGGCGCGCCTGGCGATCGGCTACGCCACTGGAGAGTACGACGAAGCCAGCGGCGCCTACCTGGTGCGCCAGGCCGACGCGCATGCCTGGCCCGAGCTGTATATCGACGGCCGCTGGCTGCCGTTTGAGCCGACGCCGGTGCGCGCGCTGCCGGCCCGCGATACCACGAGCAGCGCGCCGCCAACTCCCGCGCCCGCGCCCGCCGCTGCCCCAGCCGATCGGGCGCGGTTCAGCGGCCCGCTGATCTGGGCGCTGGTGCTGGTGGCTGTCGCCGGGCTGAGCGCGCTGGGCTGGTGGCGCCGCGCGCGCCGGGTGCGCGCGCTGGTGCCCGAGGTACAGCGCAGCCTCGAGCGCGCCGGCGCGCGCGCGGGCATCGCATGGCCGCGCGGCGCGACTCTGCACGAGTATGGGAGCTTGCTGGCGCCGCACAGCGGAACCGACGACACTGGCGCCGTGGTGGAGCTTGTGGGCGAGGCGCGCTACAGCGGCCGCGCGCTCGGCGCCGACGAGGAGCGCCGGCTGCGCGCCGCCGCCGACCGGGTGCTGGCGCGGCTGCGCGCCGCGAGGCGGCAGAAATAGCCAGGCGCTCGCGTGTGGCTGCCGCGCGGCTTATACCAACTTCGGCTGAACGCTTGCTGTATGGCGGGGGTTCGGGGGCGGCTTCGCCGCCCCCGAATTTCTTTTTGTGATGCCCTGCCTGGCGAAGCCGGGCATGGCATCACAAAAGAACGTGATCAAACGGAGTTGGTATTACTCGCCGCGCAGCTTGCTGTACACAAACAGATCGTGCCAGCCGCCGCTGCGCCACTGCGCCTTGCGCAGCACGCCCTCGCGCGTGAAGCCGGCCTTCTCGAGCGCGCGCTGCTCGACGATATTGGTGCTGTCGGTCGAGGCCTCGACGCGCATGATCGGGTAGGTATCGAACAGGTAGGCCGCCAGCAGGCGCTGGGCCTCGGGGCCGTAGCCCTTGCCGCGGTGTGCCGGGGCGATCGCGATGCCGATGTTATACACCCGGCCGCCGGCGTTCGGGCCATACGCTACCTGGTGGTAGCTCACGTCGCCGATCGGCGTGCCGTCGGGCAGCACGATCAGCAGCGTGCCGTGCCGCTCGCTGAGCATGCCCTCTTCGGCAAAGCGCTGCGTGTAGGTGCCGGCCGGGCGCAGGCCGAAATAGTTGAACGCGCCGGCGAAATCCGGGTCGATGTTCCAGCGCTCAAGCAGATCCAAGTCGTCGGGCGCCACCTGGCGGAGATGAACCAGCGTTCCGTGAATCATGGGGTTGTTCCAAACAGCACACAGAGACGGCCCAGCGGGCCGTCTCTGTGTGCCAAAAGCGCGGGCTACTTATCGCGCGACGCGTCGCCGAGGGCTGCCTGGGCCGCCGACAGCCGCGCGATCGGCACGCGGTACGGGCTGCACGACACATAGTTCAGGCCGACCTTGTGGCAGAACATCACGCTGCTCGGCTCGCCGCCGTGCTCGCCGCAGATGCCGACCTTGAGGTTCGCGCGGGTGCTGCGGCCGCGATCGGTGCCCATCTGCACCAGCTGGCCGACGCCCTCCTGGTCGAGCACCTGGAACGGGTCGTCTTTCAGCAGCTTGCGCTCGACGTAGAGCGGCAGGAAGCGCCCGGCGTCGTCGCGGCTCATGCCCAGGGTGGTCTGCGTCAGGTCGTTGGTGCCGAACGAGAAGAACTCGGCCACCTCGGCGATCTTGTTGGCCGTGAGCGCAGCGCGCGGCAGCTCGATCATAGTGCCGACCATATAGCTGATCTGCTGGCCGGTCTCTTCGATCACCTCGCCGGCGACCTTGCGCACCAGCTCGCCCTGCACCTTCAGCTCGTTGACATCGCCGACCAGCGGGATCATCACCTCGGGGTGCACGTCGATGCCGCGGGCCTTGCAGGCAGCGGCGGCCTTGAAGATCGCGCGCGCCTGCATCTCGGTGATCTCGGGGTAGATGATGCCCAAGCGGCAGCCGCGGAAGCCGAGCATCGGGTTGGCCTCGCGCAGGCCTTCGATCTTGGCCTTGAGCTTGCTCGGGGCAATGCCCATCTTGTGCGCCAGATCCTCGATCTCGTCGTCGCCGTGCGGCAGGAACTCGTGCAGTGGCGGATCGAGCGTGCGGATCGTCACCGGGAAGCCATCCATCGCCTCGAACAGGCCCTCGAAGTCGCCCTGCTGGAGCGGCTCGATCTTGGCCAGCGCGGTGCGGCGCTCCTCGACCGTCTCGGCCACGATCATCTCGCGCACCGCGTCGATGCGATCGCCCTCGAAGAACATGTGCTCAGTGCGGCACAGGCCGATGCCCTGGGCGCCGAACTCGCGCGCCACGCGGGCGTCGTGCGGGGTATCGGCGTTGGCGCGCACGCTGAGCTTGCGGAACTCGTCGGCCCACTCCATGAACGCGGCGAAGTCGCCGGTCAGCGTCGGCTGGGAGGTGGTGAGCGCGCCAGCGAACACCTCGCCGGTGCCGCCGTCGAGCGAGATAGCGTCGCCGTGCTTGATCGTCTGGCCATTTGCGGTGAACTCGCCGGCCTTGTAGTCGATCTTCAGCTCGCCCGCGCCAGCCACGCAGGGCTTGCCCATGCCGCGCGCCACCACCGCGGCGTGGCTGGTCATGCCGCCGCGCGCGGTGAGGATGGCCTGGGCCGCGACCATGCCGTGGAAATCTTCAGGCGCGGTTTCGGTGCGCACCAGGATGACCTTCTTGCCGTCCTTGGCCAGCTGCTCGGCCTCGTCGGGGTCGAACACCACGGTGCCGGTGGCGGCGCCGGGCGAGGCCGGCAGGCCGGTGGTGAGGAACTTGCCGACCTTGCGCGCGGCGTCTTTTTCGGCGGTGGCAATCGTCGGGTGCAGCAGCTGATCGAGCGCGGCCGGCTCGACGCGCTGCACGGCGGTGGCCTCGTCGATCACGCCTTCCTTCACCAGGTCGACGGCGATCTTCACTGCGGCGGCGCCGGTGCGCTTGCCGGTGCGAGTCTGGAGCATCCACAGCTTGCCGCGCTCGATCGTGAACTCCATGTCCTGCACGTCTTTGTAGTGGGCCTCGAGCTTGCGCGCGATCGCGTCGAACTCGGCGTAGACCTCGGGCATCTCCTGCGAGAGCTCGGCGATCGGGCGCGGGGTGCGCACGCCGGCCACCACATCTTCGCCCTGGGCGTTCACCAGGTACTCGCCATAGATATGCGGGTCGCCGGTCGAGGGGTTGCGGCTGAAGGCCACGCCGGTGGCGCTGTCGTTGCCCATGTTGCCGAACACCATCGACTGCACATTCACGCCGGTGCCGAGGTTATCGGCGATCTTGTTCAGGCGGCGGTAGTCGATCGCGCGGCGGCCCATCCACGAGCTGAACACCGCGCCGATCGCATAGCGCAGCTGCTCGAACGGGTCGGTCGGGAAGTCGACGCCGGCGCTCTGCTTGATGATCTGCTTGAATTCTTCGGTGATCGCGGTCAGCTCGTCGGCGCTGAGGTCGGTGTCCTGGCGGGTATCGCCCTTGGCCTCGTTCAGCACGTGCTCGAACTTCTCGCCGTCGACGCCCAGCACGATCTTGCCGAACAGCTGCACAAAGCGGCGGTAGGCGTCGGCCGCGAAGCGCGGGTTGTCGGTGAGCTTGGCCAGGCCGGCCAGCGTCTCGGGGTTGAGCCCGAGGTTCAGCACGGTGTCCATCATGCCCGGCATCGAGAACTTGGCGCCCGAGCGCACAGACACCAGCAGCGGGTTCGAGGGATCGCCGAACTTCTTGCCGGTCTTGGCCTCGATGTCTTTCAGGGCTTCGAGCACCTGCTCCCACAGGCCTTCGGGGAACTGCTTGTTGTTGTCGTAGTAGCTGTTGCAGGCCTCGGTGGTGATCGTAAAGCCCGGTGGCACCGGCACGCCCGAGCGCGTCATCTCGGCTACGCCGGCGCCTTTGCCGCCCAGCAAGTCGCGCATGCTGGCGTCGCCCTCGCTAAACAGGTACACCCACTTTTTAGACATGGAAATGTCCTCCATTATATTGCGTGAACTGGCAGCTCACTTGCTGGTGGCGCCGCTGCGCCGCCGCTGAGCATACCAACCTGCGAACCACCAAAATCCAACCGGCGAGCTAGGGCGCGCCGACGATATGTAGTGCGGCCCACTCGGCCAGCGCCTCGTCGCGGATCTGGCCGCGCGCGATCCCGCCGGTAAACAGCTTCAGGGCATGGTCGTCGGCGTCGAGCCGAGCGGCGTTATGCTCGACAAACTGGCGCAGCGCGGCCGCGGCGATGCGCTTGTTGCCATCCCAGAACGGATGGTTTTGAACCAGGCTAAACGCCAGCGCGCCGGCTTTCGCCGAAAGCGTGGGAAAAAGCTCGGCGCCGAACGCCGAGCGGCGTGGCGCGGCCAGCGCCGAGAGCAGGCCGCTGAGCGTCCGAACGCCGTAGCGGTCGCCGTCGCCATGGGCCGCGCGTGTCGCCGCGAGCGCATCGCGAATGGCCAGAACATCGTCAAGCGTCAGGTAGACCATAGATGATTGCAGAGAATAGGCTGCAGATTGCAAATGACGCCGGGGCGATCTGCAGTCGGCAGTCCGCAATCTACAATTCGGCATGCTGTTCGATCCACGCGGCCAGCGCCGCGTGCGTCAGCTCGCCGCGCGCCAGCGCCATGATCGCCGCGTAGGCTTCGTCGTTTGTTGCGTCGAGCCGGGCGCCGTTCTGCTGCAGGAACACGCCAAGCGCCACCAGCGCCACGCGCTTGTTGCCGTCGGAGAATGGGTGTGCGCGTGCGATACCCAGGCACAAGGCGGCGGCTTTCTCGCCAAGCGCCGGGTAGATCTCCTGGCCGAACATGCTCGCCCGTGGTTGGGCTGCCGCCGCCTCGAGCCGCCCAAACCCGGCCGCCGTCACGCCGCGCATGCCGCCAAACGCGCTGAGCAGCAGCTCGTGTATGGCAAGCAGATCGGCGGGTGTGAGATACTGCATTGGTTCAGATGGTGTGAGCTGAAAGAGTCGCGTGGTGCGCTGCTGCCCACGCAAAGCCAACATCCCGGCGCGCGTACCCGCTACGTCAGGTTCATCAGCGCCTCGCGGTACTGCGCCATGATCACCTGCGCGCGCGCGAGCAGCTCGGGTGCGATGCCGGGCAGCGGGCGCACAAGCACGCGGTCGCCGTCGATCTGCTCGAGCGCAACAACAACGGCGGGCTGCAGTGTAAGCCAGGCACGCATGGCTTCCGGCAGCTCCGCCGTGGATATGCTGATATCTTCCATAATGGCAGGTACTATACCGCGCTTTGCAGGGTGTGTCAACGCCGCTCGCGCAGGGCCGCGTCGGCCAGCCACGGCAGCGCCTGCGCGATCCAGGCGAGCGGCCGGTAGTAGCCTGGCACGATCAGCTCGCGGCGTGGCCTGACCAGCGCCCTGGCGACCGCCCGCGCTACCAGCTCGGGGCCGGGCATGGGGAAGCGCATGTCGGCGGTGATTGCCGTGCGCACAAACCCCGGCGACACCAGCGTGACGGCGATGCCCTGGCGCGCGACCTCGCGGCGCAGGCCGTCGGCGAAGCCGCGCAGGCCGAACTTCGAGGCGCTGTACACCGACGAGCCGGGCACGCCGATGTGCCCTACCACCGACCCGATCAGCACAATCGCGCCGCTGCGGCGCGCCAGCATCTGCGGCAGCAGCAGCCGCGCCAGCTCGATCGGCGCCAGCAGGTTGGTTTCGATCGTTGCGGCGGCGGCATCTTCGGGCATGCGCGCTACCGCGCCGGCACCGCCAATGCCGGCGTTCAGGATCAGCGCGTCGACCCGGCCGAACTCCTGGAGCGCGCGCTCAGCCAGCGCGCGCCGATCGTCGGCGCTGCGGATGTCGGTTGCGATCGGCAGCGTGGCGCCTGCGGCGGCGCGCAGCTCGCCGGCCAGCGCCGCCAGCGGGCCGGCCGAGCGCGCTGCCAGCACCAGGGCGTAGCCGCGCCGCGCCAGCTCGCGCGCGGTGGCCGCGCCAATGCCGCGCGATGCCCCGGTGATCAGCGCAACTGGCTGGCCGGTCATTCCTGGTCCTCTCCGCCGAAGGCTGAGGGCGTCATCTGCATTTGTCCCAAAGCTGTCAAATCAGCCGGGCTAGACCGAGCGCGCCTGCGCCAGCAAGGTCGCGGCGTCGGCCTCGGCCAGCGACACCAGCGGGGCGCGCGGCGACGTAGCCGGCAGATCGGCGATCGGCGACACCAGCGCTTTGAGCGACGGGATGGCGCCGTGCTTTTTCAGCAGGTCGCTCAGCGCGGTGGCTTTGCGCTGGGCGGTGGCTGTGTTGTCGCCAGCGGCGTGGGCGCTGAGCACTGCGCGCAGCTCGCGTGGGAACACGTTTGCCAGCGCGAAGATCCCGCCGGCCGCGCCGTCGGCCAAGGCGCGCGCCAGCAGCGGGGCGCCGCCGGTGAAGATCTTCAGCTGTGGGTAGCGCGCGATCAGCATGGCGGTGTGCTCGGGGTCGCCGCCGCTGTCTTTCAGCCCGTAGATTGCGGCGGGGTGGCTAGCCAGCAGGCCGTCGATCACCGCCGTGGGAATGGCGATCTGGCTGATCGGCGGGATGTGGTAGAGCATGATCTGCCCGCCGGGCGGCAGCGCGTCGCAGACCGCGCGGTAGAACGCCAGCAGGCCGGCGTCGGAGGGGTTTTTAAAGTAGTAGGGCGGCAGCACCAGCGCGACATCGGCGCCGCGCTCGAGCGCGTAGCGCGTGGCCGCGATGGTTTCGGGCAGCGCCACGCAGCCGGTGCCCGCAAACACGCGCAGCTTGCCGCGATGCGCCAGCACGCTGTCGATCACCGCTTTGCGCTCGTCGAAGCCCAGCGACGGGCCTTCGCCGGTGGTGCCGCACGGCACCACGCCGTCGACACCATTGGCCTCCAGCCAGCGCAGGTGGCGGGGGATCCAGTCGTGGTCGACGCCGCCGGCCGGCGAGGCGAACGGCGTCAGGCTGGCGGCAAACAGCTCTCCCATGGCGTGTTCCTTTTCTGCTACGAGTGATACAGTTGCGCAGTGCCGCATTCTGGCGCCGTGCACGATGCCTGCGGCGGCGCGGCGCTAGCCTGGCGCGATTACCAGGCGGCCGCTGGTCGGGTCGATCAGCCCGCATGATACCAGAATAAGCTCGCTAAACAAAGCGTTGGCCCAGGCGAACCACGGGCGGGTGTACTGCGCCGGGTCGTTGGCGTCGAAGCCCTCGTGCATCAGCATTGTGCCGGCGTCGGTGCGCTCGAGCAGGTCGATCATCTGCTGGCGCTCTGCTTCGCTGGTGGCGGTAAGGCCCTGCATCGCCAATGCGATCGGCCAGACGTAGCCCGGCGGCGTGTGCGGGCTGCCGATGCCTGCGGCAGCCGTGCCGCTGTAGTAATACGGGTTGGCCGCGCTCAGCGCCCAGCGCCGCGTATTGCAGTAGATCGGGTCGTCGGCTGGGCAGTAGCCCAGGTATGGCAGCGAGATCAGGCTCGGCACGCCGGCGTCGTCCATCAGCGTATAGCTGCCCAGGCCGTCGGTCTCGTAGGCGTAGATCGGGCCGTATTCGGCGTGCTCGACGACCGCGTGGCGCCGCAGCCCGGCCTCGACCTCGGCGCGCAGCGCCAGGGCCGCGTCGGCCAGCGCGCTGTCGCGCAGCACCGCGCGGGCGATCTCGGCCAGGTAGCCGAGTACGACCACGGCGAACATATTCGCGGGGATGAGGTAGCCGTACACGCAGGCGTCGTCGCTGGGGCGGAACCCCGACCAGATCATGCCGGTCTCGGCCACGGGCGCGCCATAGCCGCCGTGCGAGAGCGTATCGGAGGGCGGGCAGCCCGTGCGCTGGAAGAAATAGCGCGACTCGGCGGCGTGGCGCTGCTCGCGGCGGAACAGCGCGACGATCGCGTGCGCCGCGCGCGCGAATGTGGCGTCGAGGTGGCCCGTCTGGCCAGTGGCGCGCCAGAGCAGCCAGGCCAGCTGGATGGGGAAGCATAGCGAGTCGAGCTCGTACTTGCGCTCCCACACCTGCGGATGCAGCGGGAGGTCGGTCACGTCGGCGGCGTTGTAGTGCTGGCCGCCAGGATGCTCGTTGAAGGCGTTGGCGTATGGGTCGAGCAGGATGAGCTCGGCCTGGCGGCGGATCGCCCCGGCGATCAGCGCGGCCAGCCCCGGGTCGTGGGGGGCGAGCGCGAGGTAGGGCCGCAGCTGGCAGGCCGAGTCGCGCAGCCACATCGCCGGGATGTCGCCGGTGATCACGAACGTCGAGCCATCGGGCTGGCGGCGCACGGTGGTCTCGAGCGTGTTGGCGAAGCAGCGCCGGAACATCGCGGCGAGCCTGGGGCGGCCGGGCAGCCGTGCGGCGACGGCCCGGCCGAGCCAATCGAATGATGCCGGCAGTGGCGCGATGCTCATCGTCCTCGCAGGGTGCTGGCTGCCCGGATGCGGCAGACGGCCTGATCGCCCCGCGCGGCGCGGGGTACGCATGCGCCAGATTATACAGGATGTCGCCTATCCCGCGTGCGCGTACGTCGCCAGCACCGCGCCGGCCTCGACCACCTGGCCCACCTGGACGCGCACCTCGCCGATGGCGCCGGCGTGTGGCGCGGTGATCTCGTTCTCCATCTTCATGGCCTCGATGATGAACAGCACCTGGCCGGCCTCGACCGCCTGGCCGGGCGTGGCCTTCACCGCCAGCACCGCGCCCTGGATCGAGCTGAGCACGCCGTCGGCGACGGCTGGCTTGAGCGCCGCGCCAGCGCGCGCGCCGCCGGCCGGGCGCTTGCCGTTGGCGGCCTGCGGGCGCGCGGCGGCGCCGGTTTCGGCCACGCGCACGTCGAAGCGCTTGCCGTTGACCTCGACCAGAAATGTGCGCGCGGCGGCCTCGCCCGTCTCGGCGAGCGTCGGCGCGCCCGAGGCCAGGTTGGCGAGCTGGTCGTTCAGGTAGCGCGGTATGAAGTTGACGGTCACGTCGCCGGCGGCGAACGCCGGGTGCGCCAGCGCCACCTGGTGAAACGGGATCGTCGTGGCCATGCCGGCGATGTGGTAGTCGGCCAGCGCGCGGCGCATGCGCCCGATCGCTTCGGCGCGGTCGGCGCCCCAGGCCACCAGCTTGGCGATCATCGAGTCGTAGAACTGCGGGATGGTGTAGCCAGGCCGCACGCCGCTGTCGATCCGCACGCCGTAGCCGGTCGGCTCGGCGTACTCGGTCAGCGTGCCGAGCGACGGGCGAAAGCCGTGGGCTGGATCTTCGGCGTTGATACGGCACTCGATCGCGTGGCCGCGCAGCGTCACCTGCTCCTGCGTGAGCCACAGCCGCTCGCCGCGCGCCACGCGCAGCTGGGCCTGCACCAGGTCGATGCCGGTGACCATCTCGGTGACGGTGTGCTCGACCTGGATGCGCGTGTTCATCTCGAGGAAGTAGAACTGGCCGTCCTGGAACAGAAACTCGAGCGTGCCGGCGCCGACATAGCCAACCGACTTGGCGAGCGCGACGGCGGCCTCGCCCATGCGCGCGCGCAGCGCCGGGGTGAGCACCGAGGAGGGGCACTCTTCGATCAGCTTCTGGTGGCGGCGCTGCACCGAGCAGTCGCGCTCGCCCAGGTGCAGCACATTGCCGTAGGCATCGGCGAGCACCTGGATCTCGATATGGCGCGGGTTCTCGAGGTATTTCTCGACATACAGCTCGGGGTTTTTAAAGGCCGAGACCGCCTCGCGGCGGGCGCTCTCGAACGCTGCGGCGATCTCGTCGGGCGCGCGCACCACGCGCAGCCCGCGCCCGCCGCCGCCGCCCACCGCCTTGATCGCCACGGGGTAGCCGAACTGCGCGGCCAGCGTGGCGACCTGCGCGGGCGACTCGACTGGCTCGAGCGAGCCGGGCACCAGCGGAACGCCGGCAGTGGTGGCCTCGCGGCGCGCCGCGACTTTGCCGCCCATGCGCTCCATGGCCTCGGGCGGCGGGCCAACGAACACCAGCCCGGCGTCGGCGCAGGCCTGGGCAAAGGGGGCGTTCTCGGCCAGAAAGCCGTAGCCGGGGTGCACTGCGCCGGCTCCGGCCGAGCGTGCTGCGGCGATGATCGCCTCGCCGTTGAGGTAGCTCTGGGGCGCGGGCGGCGGGCCGATCAGAAATGCTGCGTCGGCATAGCGCGCGTGCGGCGCGTCGCGATCGGCCTCGCTGTACACCGCGGCCGTGCGCAGGCCCAGCTCTTTACAGGCGCGCATTACGCGCAGTGCGATCTCGCCGCGGTTGGCAATTAAAACAGTGTCGAACATATGCGCTTCCGTTTTGCAGAAAAGCGTACCCTACCAATGGGGCGCGCGGGCGCTGGAAGAAAGCCGCGCCATGATTCTGTGCGCGGTTGTTTCGAGCAGGTGCGTAGTTTCTAAAATACTGGCTCTAGAGCCCAACGATGCCGTGGCTCCAGCGCTCGCCGCGGCGCGCGCGGTCGGCGCTGCCCCAGCGGGCGGCCACGGCGCGCGACGGCGGCAGCCCCTGCGCGGCCAGCTTGCCGGCCGTACGCCAGGGCTCGTGCGGGCCGGCGGGCGCCTCGTCGTCGGCCTGCTCGGCGGCCAGGTAGTGCTCGAGCGCGGCCAGCACTGCGGCTACCGCGTCGTCGTCGGGAACTGGCGAAACATGGATGTTCATAGCGGCCCATTATACGGTATCTTCCAGGCCCAGCGTTGGCCTGATCGTACAACCGCGCAGTTACAATCTGCGATTGGCCCTGCGCAATGCCGGTGCTCGTGCAATTTCGCCATGGTTTGACGATCGTAACCGGCTATGCTATACTCTTTGCGCCTGAATCGTGGTGCCTGTAGCTCAATGGCAGAGCGCCTGACTGTGGCTCAGGAGGTTGCGGGTTCGAAACCCGTCAGGCACCCCAAGCACCGAGAAGCCTTAGAGTAGTTGTAATACTACCTCTGAGGTTTTCTTTTTTTGCCCGCTGTACACCCTATTGCCGAAGGAGCACAGTATGACAGCCCCTAGCCCCGGTGCGCTGGCCTGGCACCAGGATCGCACTATTGTTCGCTGCCCCGACCCGGCGATCGAGATCCACGACCCGCGCTTCGAGCCATATCGCCTCGGCTCGGCCGTGGTCGAGCGGCTGTGGACCGGCGCGCGCTGGGCGGAGGGGCCGGTCTGGTTTGGCGACGGACGCTTTCTGCTGTTTTCGGATATCCCCAATAATCGAATTCTGCGCTGGAGCGAAGAAACCGGCACGGTGACGGTGTTCCGCGCGCCTTCGAACTATAGCAATGGCCACACCCGCGACCGCCAGGGGCGGCTGGTGAGCTGCGAGCACGGCGCGCGGCGCGTGACGCGCACCGAGCACGATGGCCGTGTCACCGTGCTGCTCGACCAGTTCGCAGGCAAGCGCCTCAACGCGCCAAACGACGTGGTCGTTCACTCCGATGGCTCGGTCTGGTTCACCGACCCCGGCTACGGCATTCTGATGGACTACGAGGGCGGCAAGGCGCCTTTCGAGCTGCCGCGCAATGTGTACCGGCTCGAACCTGACAGCGGCGTGGCGACGGTGGTTGCCGGCGATTTCGACCGGCCAAATGGCCTGTGCTTCTCGCCTGACGAGCGGCTGCTCTATGTTGTCGATACCGGCGCGCCAGGGCATATTCGCGTGTTCGATGTGCACGACGGGCGCCTGAGCAATGGCCGCGTGTTTGTGACCATGCGCCCGGGCGGATCCGACGGCATCCGCACCGACCGCGACGGCAATCTGTGGTCGGCTGCGGGGTGGGGCGGGGCCGGCTTCGACGGCGTGCACTGCTACGCGCCCGACGGCGCGCTGATTGGCCAGATCCACCTGCCCGAGGCCTGCTCGAATATCTGCTTCGGCGGCGCGAAGAAGAACCGCCTATTCATGACCGCGACGCAGTCGCTGTATGCGGTGTATGTCGAGGCGATCGGCGCGCAGGTACCCTAGACCAGCCGCCGGTTGGCGTAGGTTTCGGGCTGCCCAGTGCCTCAGCCCTTGTCGGCGTCGGCAAACGCGAGGCCCCTGGCCTGCAGCGCGCCCCGGAGCAGGCCAACCGCTTTCGGCCCCATGCCGTGGAGTGCCAGAAGTTGCGCTTCGGTGACCTTGCTGAGCTGCGCTAGCTGGGTGTAGCCGGCCGCGCTGAGCGCTCGTAGGGCCGGCCGCGCCAGCCCGTCCGGAAAGTCGCTCGTCGGCTGGTCACGCGTTGGCTGCGCCATCGAATGTTCTCCTATTCTCACGAATGCCCGTATCAGCCCACCGCCGCGGGGTTGCGACTACGTGCGTCCTTCTCTTTGCGCCTTCCATGCTCACCCGTCGTCAGGGTGCCTGCGCCTCCGCCAGAATGATCGCCTTGCCGAGAAATGCGGCATAGCGCTGCACCGCCTGTGCCAGCGCCTGCTGCTCGGCCGCATCCAGCGCTCGGAATGGGCTGAGCGTCAGCTGGACATGGTCTTTCTCGACGACCCGCTTCCAGATTCCGGCAATCCGGCCGTCGATTACGATCACAATGCCGAACGCAGCCACCACCAGTTCGCGGTAGGCTGGGTCGAGGATGGCGCGGTGGTCTTTATAGGCGATCGTGTACTCGTCGTAGGCCGGCAGCAGGTGCGCGATCGGCGCTGCCGCTCTGGTATGCTCGGTGGACGGCCCAGACCAATACGTATCGCCCGCGATCACAGTCATCTCAAGCTGCGACCGGCTCAGCTCCAGCCCGGCCCGGACATCGGCAGCCGTAAGGCCCGACCACCAGGCACAATCCTTGATTGTCGCCGGCCCATGGCTGGTGAAGTAGCGCCGGGCCAGCTCGGCCAGCGCCTGATCACGCTCCAGTGCTGTGGCCGGCGGCACGCGCTCGTCGAGCAGGGCGTAGGTATGCTGCTTGCCGCGCATCGTGCCGCTGCAGATCAAGCCCTCCAGCTCGGCATGCATCACAAGGTAGGTCAGGCGCATGCGATCATCGCTCGGGCGCAGGAGGCCGGCCTGCTCGAGCGCCACCGCCAGCTCGCTGCGCGTCAGGTGCGTGCCGCCCTGCAAGGCGTTGGCGAGCACGCTGTGAGCCCGCGCCAGCACGGCAGCATCGAGCGCGAGCTTGCGGTAGTACGAGGCGTTTATGGCATGGACGCGCGGCGAGGTGAGCTTGAGCAGCCAGCGGATATCGGCGGGAGCGACAAAATGCCAGGTCGGGCGCATGGCGTGGGTGCGTAGGATCGCGCCGTCGGCATAGGCCTGGTCGATCGCCGCCTGCGTCAGGCCGCCAGTGCGCTGGGCGATGCCCCAGGCCGCGCCGGGATACTCCTGCGCTTGCACTGCGCCGAGCCACTGAACCACAGCTTCCGGCCGTGCGAACGGCGCCCCGAGCAGATGTTGGTTATGCAGGCGCTGCTGCACAATCTGCGGTATGGTCATGCGCTAGAGTATACCATGGGCTGCCAAGCAAGGCGCTTTTCGATCGAAAAGTATTGTTCTCGCCGAGCGAGAGCTGGGGCGCCTGGTAGCACATGCCGCTGAGAAAAAGATGAAAGCCCTGCCAGCAGCGTTGCTTTGTTTTCGGCGTATCTTTCAAGGCAACACGCTCGTTCTTCTTAAGAGGTAACGCAGGCAGCATAGTGGCTCAACCAAAGATGACTAACGACGCAAAGCAGTATGATATTGTCCTTTCCCACGACCCAGACGATTGCTGGGCGCTGGAATGGTTGCTGCCACGGCTTGAAGCTGCTGGCTTCAAGATGTATGTAGATCAGCGCGACGCAGCTATCGGGTGGCCCAAGTCGGTCAATCGTGAGCAGGCGCTGAAGAACAGCCGCCATACCCTGGTTGTGCTTACACCACGTTATCTTGCAGGCGAGTGGAGCATGTTTGAGGCCTTCCTGGCGCAGTCGCTCAATCCGAGTGGCCGCCAGCGGCGCCTCATTCCACTTCTGCTCGAAAAGTGCCAGCTGCCAGCATACTTTGCACATTTGGAAGCAGCAGATTTTACCGATCCGAGTCGCTGGGAAGCTGAGATGGCCCGGCTGGTGCGCAACCTGAGCGGCAATGCCGAAGGCGTGTCGCACGCCTCTGCGGCCCTCTCAGTGGATGCCGTACCGGCGCCGGCCACAGCGCTGCCGGCCGGCTCGCGCCTGCCGCTGCGGCCTAATCCGTTCTTCACCGGCCGTGATGCTGATCTACGCGCGCTCGCACAGGCGTTCACAAGCAGCCGAACGGCTGTGATCGCCACCGGCATTGGCGGGGTTGGCAAAACCCAGCTGGCCGCCGAGTTTGCTCATCGCTACGGCCCAGCGCTTCGCTGGTGGCGTGTTCTGGATGCCAGATTCGCCGATCCATCGGCGTTGACGCCGCGATCGCTGCGTGTGGAGGAGCCGGCGCACTTGAACTCTACACCGACGCGGCAGGTCTATCGCTGGCTGAGCAGGTCGCCAAAGGTGCGCCGGGCCTGGGACGAAGATGTGCCATAACGCTGATCTTTGACAACTGCGACGATACCAAAGACACCACTGCCGAGCAATTGCTGGCTGCACACCGGCCCATCGGCGGCGGCTGCCGCGTTGCTGGTTACCAGCCGCCGTGGGCGCTGGTCACGCGGCTGAGCTCTGACAGTGCACCCGTTGGGTGCGTTTAGCCGCCCTGAAAGTATTGATCTCCTGCGGTGTTACCAGCCTGCTTTGGGCAAGGCCGAGGCTGCCTCGATCGCCAAGCTGCTGGGCGATTTGCCTGGCGCTCAGTCTGGCTGGCAGTTATCCTGAAGTATACTGCGACGATCCGTTTGGTAAGCCGGGAGAGTATTATGCCAATCTTCAGCGTGAGCTGCGCCGCTGGCTCAATGGCAGGCGCTGGCTCCGCTTCCCTCGCCCACCCTGCACGAGCAGGTATCCGAGCCACATTCCAGCTGGGCTTTATGCGCCTGGATCCAGCCGCATCCGCTTGATGCTTTGGCGCTGGCGGCGCTGGCGCGCGCTGCCCAGCTTGCGCCGGGCGAACCCTTCCCGCGCGAGCTTTTTGCGCCACACTTGGCGAACCTACTGATGATGAAGCGATTACCCGCCTACGTGCCAATGCGCTAGACCGCTTAATAGCGCTTGGGTTGCTGGAGGTAGCCGACAATGCGGTGTTGCGTATGCACCAGCTGATTAGCGTGTTTGCCAATGCTATGGTTGTGGATCACGTAGAAGCTGAAAATGCGAGCCGAGAAGTAGTTCTCGCACATATTTGTGCTTTGGTCGAGCAAATAGTGTTGAACAGCTACAGTCCTTGTTGGTGCATCTAAAGCAGGTGGCGGAAATCGTCATCTCGATTAAGAACAATACTCTACCGATATCCGTGGTTATACGTCAAGCCCAGGCATTCGGCGGAAATCGGTTTATCGTCGAACGTGCAGATTATGCGACGGCAAGAAAGCTATTTGAAGCCAGTTGGCATTTGTGGTGTATCGCGAAAGACGAGCTTCGCTGTGCTGCGACTTACAATAATTTAAGAACCAGTTGCATTTTATCAAGGGCGGCGAGCTGAAGCCGAGCAATACTATAATCAAAGCTTACAGTTGTATCGAGCGCTCAATAATCAACACGGTGTAGAGATTTTTGCTCTGCCACCTGGGCATACTCGCTCTCGACCGATGCCTATATGAATTGGCTGAAACCCAGCTGCGTGAAGGGATTGCAATCCTCCAGCAATTGGATGATCAGCATAGCTTGGCGATGTGCCAGACAAGCCTTGGCGATGTGTATCGATACCAAGGTAACCTCGAACAAGCTGTTGAAATCCATGCTATCGCTTCAGGGCGCAGCCGTGCCCAAGATGACCCTGGATTATTGCTGCGGCCCTTGAAAGCTGCGGGTCTGATGCATTATTGCAGAATGAGATAGAGCACGCCCGCCAATACTTCCCAGAAGGCCTGCAACTGGCTCAGGAGATGCACGACAGCGAGGGGCATAATCTGTATAATAGAAGGATTTGTTGCTGTTGCATATGCCCAGAAACGGTTTAACTTAGCGAATAAGCTGCTATTTATCGCAGACAGCGAGCGTGAGGCATGGAGCTCAAGACCATGTCCTGAAAACATGCTTATCAGGAAATGAAAGCGAATATTGCTGTTCAGCCAGTAGAAAATCTATCCAAGGAAAATCAAGTAGCCGAGGAAAAGCCTATACTGACGCTCGAACAGGCAATTAATGCGATCACTTCCATTTATCTATCTAAAAAGATTGTCGGAATAAATATTATGGCTATGTATATGCGTGGTACTGACTGGAAACTCTGACCACTGCCCCTGGCTATCCTGGACATCAAGGCGCAGCACGTGATCGCCAAGTGACAGCCTCTGGCAGGATTGTGATGTAGCATCACTCCCTGGCAATATTTTCTGGTCTAAAGTCCAGCGATATGTTTGAATAGTGCTGGCGCTATCGCTGACTTGCCCCAAGCCGAGCGCAGTCCCGGCGACGTCACCAGCCAGTATTTCGCTCGGCGCGAGATGCGTAATCGTTGCAATTTGGGCGATGTTGGGTCGATGACGACACCTGGACGCGATGATTTTCCGGCGTCAGCCAGATAGACTAAACCATTGTGATCGACTGCGATACCGTACGGGCTATTAAACTCACCAATATCTGGCCCGGATTTGTACCCCAGGCTGCGAGCAGCATGCGCAGGGCCGTGAAGTTCAGTTCCAGTTATTGCCAGTATCTGCCACATAGATATTCCCCGCGCTATCAACTGCAACGCCATATGGCCCGTCGGGTGGCAGGGCCACTACCAGGTTCCCCAATGGCGCCAAGAAAGCCGCCATCTTTGTTAAAAAATTGAATGCGGTTATTCCCACGGTCACTGATCGCAAGTGTGTTGTCTGGCGCAATCGCAATAGTGGTTGGCGTTTGAAACTGCCCTGGTTCATTCCCAGCACTGCCCCATACCAGGTATGTTCTGGTTAGGTGTAAATATCACGATTCGATTGTTACCGGTATCAGTCACACATTTTTCTGCGTGTCAACCACGATACCTTTGGGAATATTGAGCGATGACTGAGCTATAACCGCTTGTAAGCTCAGATAAGAAGGTACCTTGACTGTAAAGATGAGAACTCTTTGGCCGTTGTATCAGTCACATAGATCCAGCCGGTGGTATCTACGGCGATGCTACTGGCGTTAAACTGGTCGGGCACACGATCCATGAGATCGATTTTACGAATGAGCTGGCGCTGTAATCAAAGACGCTTATGCTATCGTCGCCACTGTCGAGTATGTAGGTAGTACCGCTGCTATCGACCGCAACTCCCAGCAGATTGCCGACGAGGGTTTCGGGCTGTACCTGGATTGCACGCTCGAAGATATAGTCATGCTGGCCGGTCATTGGTATAACGATATCGACTTGCTGCCCATCAGCCTGTACAGTGTACGACATACTGTGAGTGTGGCCGGCATATTCAACCGATAAAGCCAGGTTTTCGCCGGGGTGGATGTCGAGCGCAGGGTTAAGCTCAAGGCTGTAGATCGGTTGTTCTTGTTCTGCATCGGTGGAGGAGGTTGTCGATATACTATGCGCTGGTGTATGTGCAGTGACCTGTGCGCCTTGAATCACTTGCCCATCCGCAATGATGTACCCAAATACGCAGCACACGATGCCTTGGTCAGGCGGGAGTGTCGTAGTACATCTTCGTCGCAAAGGCTCTAAGCCAGGTGTTGATTGCGCCTCGCTAATAGCCAGACGCGATGAACTGGCCGGGCCGGATCGTTCGCCGATGAAGAAATTGGCGACAACTAAACTGCTAAGACAGTAGAGCAGAGCAACTATTCGTCTTGACATGTGACCGACGCCTGGAGTGTTTGGTCAATATTTAAGATGTGGAATATACGTGTTCGCTTTAGTGGAGCAAGCATGAGCGCACGACCTGGATCAGTATGTGGTGGCAATGCTATCGTACTGGATATTCCTGTGAAAATTCGTCCCAGGTGCTATCGCTCGTAAAGGTAAAAAGGCGGCTATTCACATGCCTGTAATCTTGTCGATACTTTGTGGAAAGTAAATCGATACTCCATGACTATCGTTTAAATCTATATATTTATTCTGATACACTGCACTTTGGCGATACTCGGCTATAACAAACTGGCCGCTGATGATATCCATTACTTTTTGAGCCAGAATTCTCAGCGCGGAATTATTGATACGCTGATAAGTTCGTTGTGCTAAATCATACAAATCTAGATATTCATCTTTTTGCGTAATATCCATATAATCTCTAGAGTCAAACTTCTGCGTTGCAGTTCGAATATCTTGAAGTGTTTTTTGATTCGAGTCAATAACGCCACGTACATCTTCAGAAAATATATTCAGCGCCTGCATTAGTTCGTCAGTCTTGGATAGATCCAGTGCTGCGATGGTATGTGGGTAATTTGTTATTTGAGCGTGGCTATGATACATCGCCGCAATATGTATTGCTAGCTCGCGTGGGCTCGCTATTCTCCCTGAAGCCGAAATCGCTGATTGTATATACTTGTCGTAGGCAAATACCGACCAACCAAGGTTTTCCATGGTTACCATGTAGTTTGCATACTCTTTAACTTGGTATACATCTTCGATCAAACCCATGAGACAAGCATCAAAGTGCAAGACATCAATCTTTCGGTTGCCAAAGTTTGTCACTGCACTCAATGCTGTACGTAGTTCAGACGGAGTTAGATAATCATTATTACTGGTTTCATCCCATGCTGTACCTGTTGTGCCGCGACCATGATCGGCAATGGATAAATAGTATTGCGCCGGGTAATTTTGAAACGACCAGCTAATCAGATCGGCTAGTGTCTGAGCGTTGCCCATGTTGAGTTCGCCCATATCCCATTGATTTACGTCTTTGGTATACTTACCTAAGGGTTGGATCACTAAACGACGCAGTCATTATTGCCGTCACCATCATACGAAGACAATGATGTTCATTCGATTATTGGCTGGCATTGCTTCGAGCGATTTAATTGCTGCGCGCATCCAGTATCGAGGTTATTATCTCCAGCTAGATAAAGAATAAATGTCCATGTTTCAGTAGCGGATACGTTGGTACCAACAAAATTGTGTTGGGCCTTGCTCGGGGGCACGGTAACGCTACGTGAGGCTGGTGTAAACTCATACTTTTGCTTGTGTAGCTGTGAGGGTGTATGTGCCCGGCGATAGCCCATTGACACTATAAAATCCGTCGTGGTAGTTAATGCTGTCGGGCCACCCTCGGTGGTAATAGTCATCAGCGATCGGGTTATTATTCGTATCCACTACTTATTTGAGATTAGTAAGTGTGCAGCCGTGCCAGTAAATTCTGCTGGGATACACTTGGCGGCACAGTGACAATGCGTAAAGTTGGCGCAAGCGGTAATTAGATTTTGCCGCCGTAAGTGTGTATGTGCCTGA
Organism: Kouleothrix sp.; assembly: GCF_046328425.1. Taxonomy (NCBI): domain Bacteria; kingdom Bacillati; phylum Chloroflexota; class Chloroflexia; order Chloroflexales; family Roseiflexaceae; genus Kouleothrix; species Kouleothrix sp. Next base: position 235,514 of record NZ_JAXLWP010000007.1, on the reverse strand, counting down.
GCATCAAGCTATTCAAGCTATACGATCCATCCGCAGCTGTCATCGTTGATGGGCCACCTCCACGCTAACAGTCGCATCTGCAATCGGTTGTTATTTGCGTCGACCAGCCGCCAGTAATCGCCAGGCGATCGTCAATACATCTTTCAATTGGCTGAACGCTCGCTGGCGGCGTACTCGAGCCGGCAGGAAAGCCACTACAATATTCGATCCGAATACGTCCATCGCCGCCGCTCCGCCGCCAAAACGGCCAGTTCCGCCAACTGGTGGGACGAGCTAATAGCCCGCCCATTGCAATCACCCCGGTGCTGCCAAGGTTAGCGCTATTCACGCGTAAACACTTGCCGCCGCCGCCCGACCCAGCCGTCACGCGCCGGTTGGTTCCCGCGTCGTCGTAAATCACTCCCGACGATGGCAGGCCCTGTGTGCTGATTTCCCGGACAACGAAAGCGACCGAGCAATACAGATGGAATGGCTTCCGCCGCTGCCACCTTGAGCACTTCAACTGCAGGTTTATACTGGTCGCGCCTGCGCCACCGCCACAAAAAACATTGTGGAAGATCCGGCGCCCCTTGCCTTCCCCGCCTTGGCCCCACGTGCTGCCGCCAATATGATCGCCGTCGGCATGAACACCATAGCCGCCGCCACCACCGCGCCGCCGGGCGTCCGCTCCGGCGCTTCACCACGCGGTGAAGGTGTGATATTTGGCGTCTGGTAGTAATGTACAATCTGATCGCTGGGGCTTTGATGCCTTCACCCTGCCATTGATCAGTCGCATAGCCATTACCGGCAATCCACCCCGAAATCCCATACCCATCGGCGTTGATTTCGCCAGTATAGCGTAGATTGGCACATGACGCTGGTATCCCGCCGACCGCTCCATCCCAGGCGCGCAAGGTAGCAATTGCCCTGTAACGTTACAGGTGGCATACTGTGGAGCTTACCCGCATGATCTGAGCTTGGTACTGATATCCACTAGTTGTGTAGGTGTACACAAGCGGGATTTAGCAATTGGAAGGCGCCATTACCTGTAATATCGAAACCGCTACGTTAAGCTCCCATGACCCTGCTCCAGCACCGGGTTTGGTACAGGAACACGTAATCACCAGGGGATTAATACGCCAAATAGCATATTTGTCTAATACAGAGATCGCATGGAGCCAGCCGATGCGTTGACTGAGCCGAGGCCAACCTTGATATTGTCGAGATTGCCGCTGGTAGGCATATCGCCATCACGACCATCACCGAACATTGTTGAAATAGTCGGCGCGGCGGTGGTGCTGTGCCTGCGCCAATATCGATTGCGTTTTAACGACTGGTTGTATATGGGCCGATGTGGGGATCGTACATAATTCGATGAATAATACGATGAGATATATTGAATGCCTAGTCATAGTGGCCTCAATCGATTGTTGGTCATAAAAGCCTATGTTGTTTGTAAATCTTATAATATTTTTAATATTAAGTGGGTGAAGCAATGAAAATATGTGCTAATATATGCAGATATTATTGTAGACAAACTAGTAAGTATAGTTCGGTGAATATTTTGTTATCTTTGGATCAGCTTTATTCCCAATAAAGTCCTCAAATCACGCTACTCACCCGCCACTCCAGTCGATGACGTTGTGTACTGCCAAGAGCCAGGGGACTTGAAATTGATAATCATCCAGCGGAAGGTTTGGAGAGTCGCAGACCCTCAAGGTATTCGTTTTTCGCGTTGTGGCAGAGCCGCGGCTCTGCCACAACTGGCATCTCGAGGCGGCAAAGCCGCCCGCGCCTCCACCAAGCGGGATGATGTGGGCTTTCCGAAGTCCCTAGGAGCATCCATACCTTGCCAGGATGTGGCTATGCCGCTGCATTTCGTAAGCGGTCATCTGTTGAGCCAGAGACAAGCTGCCTGTAGGTGTGCAGTTTGTGATTAGACTGCTATTGCTCGCTGCTGGGCCTCTACGCGCCGCGTGCTCCGGGCGCGGCCTAGCAGCACAAGGCAGATGCCCGCGTTGAAGCGCGCCGAGCGTGCCACACAGCGCAAGCCAGATGAACACATCGGCATCGAGCGCGCCAGGATGCCGTGGCCGAAGGAGCGGTCGGCCAGCGGAACCAGCAGCGCCGGCAGCGCGAGCAGCACGATCCCCGGCACCAATGGCCACACGATCGCGGCGGCCAGCCAGTACCAGGGCTTGTCGCGCGCTCGCTGCAGCCAGCCCGGCGCGCGCAGCAGGCTGCGCAGCGCCAGCGCGCCGCCAATCAGCGTGATCAGGCCCAGCAGCAAACCGAGCGTGCCTACGCCGACCGGCGCGCTCGTGGGAGTGGCGCCAGACAGCAGGGCTATGAGCCCACGCTTGATCTCGGAATACCCGACAAACGCCGAGCTTGCGCCATTGGCATTCGCGAGCAGCACAAAGCCATACCCACTTTCGGGCAGAAGCACCGCTTCGCTGTAGAAGGTCGATAGCACGCCGTTGTGCTCGATCGTCCGCGATTTGCCCGCGCCCTGGGCGAACCAGCCCATCGCGTAGTGGCTGTCGGGCTGTTGTGGCGGGGTGTGCATCGCCGCTATTGCGGCAGGCGACGCCAGGGCTGCGCCGTCGAGGCGCCCGCCGTTCAGCTGCATCACCAGGAAGCGCGCCATGTCTGCGGCCGTCGAGATCACGCCGCCCTCGCCGCTCACAAAGCCATGAAGCTCGCGCGCCGCGACGGGCTGCCCGAAGATCACCAGGTGGCCTTGCGCCAGGCGAACGGCGCGCTGCATCCCCGCCGCAGTCGTGTCGGCGTTGAATGTGTCGTTCATATGCAGCGGCGCGAAAATATGGCTCTGCAGATAGCTTGAGAATGGCTGGCCGCTCACAACCTCCACAACCCTCGCCAGCACCTGGTAGTTTGGGTTGAAGTAGTGAAACTCCGCGCCCGGCGGCGCGACCGGGCGAGCGCGCCGCAGGCCGGCCACGCGCTCGCTCAGGTTGGCCGGCTGCGGCAGCACGCTTTCGGCGAAACTTGCGTCGGATAGGCCGCTGACCTGGTTCAGCAGCTGGCGAAGCGTCAGCCGGGCGGCGTGATCGGGGTTGGCGAGTGTGAACTCCGGCAGATAGTGCTGCACTGGCGCGTCGAGGTCGAGCGCGCCGGCTTCGGCGAGCTGCATCACCGCCAGCGCGGTGATCGATTTGCTGAGCGAGGCGATGAAGAACTGGGTCTGCGGGGTAGCCGGCTGGCCGTCGGCGGCGGAGCCGTAGCCTTTGGCGTAGACCACGCGGTCGTTGTGGACGATCGCCAGCGCCAGGCCCGGCACCCGCTGCGCGGCAAGCTGCGCGGCCACATAACGATCGATCGCGCCGGTGTCGGGCGCAGCCGCCGCGCTGCTGGGCGTGGGCGCGCGTGTGGTGGCTGCCATCAGGAGGATGGCGAACATGATCCTCGAAACTATCATCACTCACCTCCTGATATACAGACAGAAATGGGCCTGGTTTTGTGACAGGATACACAATGATCATACCTGCGATGTATCTTGCCGGCATGCCGAGCGCAAACTTGTCACAAAAGGCTTTCGGCAGGTGTCCTTGCAGTATGCTCGTGATAAAGCTAGCAAGACTGTGACCTCGCGCAGAAGGAGACGCACATGGCAACGAGGAGCGATCGACACCGCTACGATATTGAACCGGCCGGCAGCCTGCGTGCGCCGCGATGGGCGCGATGGGCAGGGCACTTGATGTGTGCCTGGTCGCTATTATTCGCGTACCTGCACTTCGCCTCGGAATTGCAGCAGTCACCCGCCACTCGCGAGAGCCAGGGCATGCAGGTCGACCCTCTGGCCTGGTGGCTGTGCATCGGCACACTTTGCGTGATCGGCACGATCGCCGCGCTGGCGCTCATTCAGTCGCGCGCGCAGTGTTTCCCGCGCTGGCTCATGCGGGCAGCCAACCTCGGGGGCGGCGCCCTGGTCATCGCCTATGTGTTATTTAGCTTTTTCGTGAATGGCTTCCACTGGGCGTTGGCGCCTGGTGTTCTCTGTGTTGTTGGCGCGCTGGTGGCGCTGGCGCTCACCCATTCATGGGGCCAGCACCTACCACGCCGGCTTATGCTGCTCTTCACCTGGGCGGGAGGGGCCGTGCTGAGCCTGCACGCGCTCTACGGCTACGTCGTCCATGGGCTCGCAGCGCTTGGCATGCTCAGCTGGGCGCAGGTGCAGCAGATGGCAGGGGCGCCGGCGACGCCCATGTCGGCGGAGGCGGTCAGAGAGCTGATCGGTGCGAGCCTGCTGATCTGGAACCCCTGGTTTTTGCTTGGCGGCATCCTGTTTTTGATCGTGGGGCGGTATGCGAGCCGCTACGCAGGCGAGCCTGTTCGGTTTTTCGCCTGATAGTTGAAGAGTGGGCGTCGACACGCCGCCTGGCCTTGCGTATGCAGCTCGCTGCCGCGCACGCGCGAGTGTGCGCCGGGCGCGCCAATGATCATGGCTCGCCTGCGCGCTTTGAAGAGTAGCGCGATACGTTTGGAGCGAACTGCTACATGTTTGGAAGAGCAGCCTACATGTTTGGAAGAGCGGCCAACTTCTTTGGAAGAGCAGCCTACACAAAACTCCTGGCCGTGCTGGCAACCTCGGCACAAAGGCGAACATCGCCGCGTGGTACGGCGCCTGGCGCGCGGGCGGCCGAGGCGACCGGCTGACGCGCCGCATGGAGCGCAGGCGCCTGGCGCGCACCACGCGTCCTCCTGCCGGCGTTTGGCAGCCAGGGCGCTTGTCATTGCGCGAAACTGTGCTATGCTTGCTCCGTCGCCGTGCCAACACGAGGGCCGGGGCGTAGATCATAGGAGCTACGCACTTGCGTGATCCGGCTTCGCGAAGCCGTGCAGGTTGCCAGCGGCAGCATCGTGTGTTGATTTTCCGCGCGCAGCACGAAAATCGACACATCCAAAAGGAAAGTACCGCTCTGCCGAAGGCTGAGCGCGCCAACTGCGTAAGCTCTCGCTCGATGCATGGCACCATCAGTGGAAATGAAAAACGATGCAAAGCAAAATTAGCCACCTCCAGTTCAACGTTCAGGCCGCCAATCTGCCGTTCTACACCGATCTGCTGGCCTTCGTCGGCTTGCAGACGCTTCACGAAGGCGAGGGCATCCTGGGCGTCGGCGATGAGAACGAGACCAGCATGTGGTTTAGCGCGCCGGCCAAGGATGTGGCAAACGACTACGACGGGCCAGGCATGAACCACCTGGCGCTGGAAGTCCCGGCGCAGTCGGATGTCGACGCGGCGGCGGCCTACCTGGCCGAGCGCGGCGTGCCGGCGCTGTTCGGGACTCCGCGCCACAACCCCGAGTTTAGCAGCGCCGAGCGCACGTACTACCAGGTGATGTTCGAGAGCCCCGACCATATTTTGTTTGAGATTGTGTATATGGGGCCAAAGGCAGACTGAGGGCGGGAACGGGGTTGCACTTACGTGCTTTGGATTCGGGCGATCTTCTGCAGAGGCAACGATGCGCGATGATAGCGTGATCATTAATTGGCACTACCACGGCAAAACCGACTACAGTGTGGGAGCGGGCGCCACCCGTGCTGAGTATCTCCTCGGCTGGGGCGCAGCTGCTCTCGGCTTCCTCTTCTATAGCTACCTCTACCTGCTGCAGGCTCTGCCCTGGGCTTTCTGGCAATACCTCCTTGCTGCATTTCTCGGGTTTGATGTCGCAGGTGGCCTCGTCTGCAATAGCCTCAATTCATGCAAGCGGTTCTATCTGACCCCGGCACAACCGTCGGATTCACGCTTCAGCCAGCTCATAAAAAATCCGCTGATCTTTGCAGCTTTGCACATCCACTCGTTGCTGATTGGCCTACTGTACAATACGCCAAACTGGCGATTTGGCCTCGGGTGGTACCTTGCGCTTATCGGCAGCACCGTGCTCGTTCTCAAGAGCCCGTTGTATTTGCGGCGCCCGATGGCCATGCTTTGCATCCTCGCCGCAATTCTGGTGAATGCATCCTTGCTTGTGCCAGTTCAAGGGTTTGCATGGATGATGCCAGCACTATTCATCAAGATTGTGTATGGGCATGTCGTTCGCGAAGAGCCTTATCGGCCGAGTATTGAGCAGTAGCCGCCTCGAATAGCGTGATCAGAGTAGGCTACAAATCCTTGCCAAAGCGCCAGGCTAACACGCCACTCAATATGAACGAGCAATTGCCAAATATTGACGTCTGGATGATCCATCATCATTTGCAGCGCGCGCCTGTCTTCTCGCTGCCGCGCGGTTACCGGATGCGCTTCTACGCTGAAGGCGACATACAAACCTGGGTTGCTATTCAACAGGCTGCCGAGCCGTTCTTCGTTCCTACTGCTGAAACGTTCCTCAGGTATATGCCCGGCGACATATCGTATGTATCACGCCGGGTTATGTTTCTCGCTGATCCGAATGGGCGAGATATTGGCACAATTACGGCCTGGAACGACCAGCTTTTCCAGCACAATGACATTGGGCAAATTCACTGGGTGGCAATTATTCCCGAGGCGCAAGGCCGAGGACTTGCCAAGCCAATGTTGAGCGCAGCTTGTGCTGAGCTACAGGCACGTGGCTACACGGCGGCTGTGCTAGAAACCAACACCCGCCGGATAGCCGCACTTAACCTCTATCTTCAGTTCGGCTTTGAACCATATCCGCACACTCAAGCCGAGCGTGATGCCTGGCTTAGCGCGGCATCTCACCTCAAGTTTGGTGTCCATGTATAGCAGCGGAATCCCTGCATATTCAGGCAGCTTCTCAGCAATCATCCGCTCAAGCGGTTTGCTACGCACTCTTGAGTGAGCTATCGCCAGCGCATCCCGGTTCTCGCTTGGGCAATCGCTACAGGACTCACAGAGTTGCCTTTCGGCTCCCTCAATCGGGCGCTTTTGCCTGCGGCAGCATGGTACTCAGCTATTGTTGTGTGTGCGATTTTTCCGCGCGGAGCGCGGAAAAATCGCACACCAGAATCAGGTGCCGCTACGCTGTTTGCTTGATCACGTATAGATTGTGTTGCACTCGTGGCTTCGCCGCGTAGTGCAACACAATACGAAATTTGGGGCGGCTACGCCGCCCCCAAACCCCCACCAAAGTGTAAGTCATCAAGCGAATTTGGTATTGGGAGGAACAACCGATGTTTGCTGAGCCCGTATCGTCGGCGTTGGCCGCGCAGATCGAACTGTGCGATGTGGCTGCCTGGCAGGATATGTATGCTGCCGCCCCGCCCGATTTTATCCGCCGGTTCCAGCTCGAATTGCTTCGTGTTGGGCCAGCTGTGCTCACTCGCTGCCCGGCCCTGCCCTTTGTTCACTTCAACTGCGTCATGAACCTAGGGTTTGCCCAACCAGCAACGGAAGAGCTGCTCGATCAGATCTTGGCAGTCTATCACCAGGCGGGAGTGCGCCATTTTAGCTTCTATCACATCCCGCACGCTCAGCCCGCAGCCTTGCCAGCCTGGTTCAAAGCAAGAAAGCTCCAGCGGCAAGGAGGATGGGATCGTATCTATCGCGATGGCCGCGCCCTGAGCGAGCACGCGCGCACACCGCAGCAAGGCGTTGTGGTAGAGAAGGTCACGCGGGCAACCGCCGCCGAATGGGCGGGCTACATTGATACATGCTATGGTTTGCCGACAACGCCGTGGCTTGTTGCGCTGGTCGAGCGTCCTGGCTGGCACCATTATCTGCTGCGCCAGGGCGCCGAGATAATCGCTGTTCGCACGATGTATGCGTCCGGCGGCAAGGCCTGGTTTGGTATCGACGCGCCTGTTCCAGGTGTGATGGCGCCATCCTACGATTTGGATGTTCAGCTTTGCCACGCGATGGTGAAAGATGGCCTGGAGCTGGGGGTGCAGCTGTTTGTGGCCGATATCGAGGCGCCGGATGTGGCGATGGCAACACCAGCCTACCATCATTTCGAAACGCTGGGCTTTAAGCGGCCGTACTTCCGGAGCCATTACGGCTACTGATACCAGCGTAGCTATGCGCTTGACTTTGCCGATCATCTGTTCTATAGTCTGGCTGCTCACTCTGGTTGGATTGCGTAGTGGGGGGGCCTGTGGTTTGGGTTGAGCATGGATTCGCTGAAGCATCTTGCTCGATCGGTGCTTCCCAACACCAGGAAGGGAACCGTATGCAATCTTCCTACAAGCCGCACGGCTACACCTCTGTCGCGCCCTATCTGATTGTCGATGGCGCTAGCCGCACGATTGAATTCGTCCTGCGCGTGTTTGGCGCGATCGAGCTGCGCAGGTTTCTCCACCCTGACGGCAGGATTATGCACGCAGAGGTACGGATCGACGATACGGTCGTGATGCTGGCAGACGGCGCTGCCGGCTGGTCTCCACTCCCAGCCCACATTCACGTGTATGTACCCGATGTCGACATAACATACCAGCGCGCGCTGGAAGCCGGCGCAACGTCGGTACAGGAGCCGGTGCAGAAGCAAGATGAAGACAAGCGCGGCGGGGTAAAGGATGCGGCGGGGACAACCTGGTGGCTAGCTACGAAAATAGACTAGAAACGCGCGCCAAGCATTCCCTATAGCGCAAGCGCCGGCCTACACGGGCACGTGCTTGTTCAGGCCGAGCTACAGGAGACCTAGAGCATGGAAATGCAACCTGAGCCGACGCTGGTCGAATTCGTGCGCTACAACCAGTGGGCCAATCAGCAGCTCCTTGCCGCCTGCAGCAGCCTCGACGAGCACCTGCTCACGGTCGGCATTCCGGGCGCGTATGGCTCGATACTTGAAACCTTCAGGCACCTGCTGCGCGCGGAGGCGGGCTTTCTGAAGCGGATCCACGGAACAGCTCCGCAGCCCGCATTCACCTGGGAAGAAGGCCCCAGCCTGGGGCAGATGGCAGCCTACGCGGCCGAGGTGGCCGAGGCGTTTATGGATACGATCGGGCGCATCCCGCCCACGCAGAACGTGCACGAAGAGGGCAACGGCTGGAAGTTTGACTACCAGGCCCGGCTGATCTTCATGTCGCTGGCCTACCACGGCATCGCGCACCGCACCGATATTACGACGTTCCTCAACAGCCGGGGCGTAGCGCTGCCCGAGCTGGATGTCTGGGCGTATCAGTCGGCGTACCCCGCGCACTTCCAGGCGAAAGTCGTGGTGATGTAGCGTTCAGCTGGAAATGGCACCTTCGGCCGTGATGGCATGATTCGGATTTTGTATTGGGCAAATACACCCTGCACGGTGGGGATGCGGCGAAGCCGCCCCCGCAGAAATCTTGGTTGGTGCGGCGCGGCTTCGCCGCGCCGCACCATAACCAATGTGCAGCATGTGCTTGCCCAACACAGCATGATTCGGATTTGCTCTATAGTACTGCGGACAGAACCTAGCGAGCACGCGCTATGACACGAAAACGCTTCTGGGAAGACCCGTACTGCACCGAGATAACCACAACCATCAGCGGTATTATCGATAACGATATAACTGTTGCCGAAACGATTTTCTACGCCTTTTCCGGCGGCCAGGAAAGCGATACCGGCACTATCAATGGGCATCCTGTTGTCGCGGCGCGAAAAGAAGGCCACGAGATCCGCTATACGCTCGCAGCCGTCGGCGGCCTCGCCGTCGGCGACCGCGTAGATATGCGCATCGACTGGCAGCGCCGATACGCGCTGATGCGCCTCCATTTCGCTGCCGAGATCGTGCTTGAGCTCGCGCAGCGCCTCTTTCCAGGCATCCACAAGATTGGCGCGCATATTGCGGCGGATAAGGCGCGGATTGATTTCCTGTATAGCGAAAATATCGCCGCGTCTCTGCCGGCGCTGCAGGCCCAGGCCCAGGCGATTATTGACGCAGATGCCGTCATTCAAAGCGCTTTTAGCGACGAGGCAGCCCAGCGACGCTACTGGCAGATCGAAGGCTTTGCTACCGTAAGCTGCGGCGGTACCCACCTCCACCGCACCGCAGAGGTCGGCACGATCGCCCTGCGACGAAAGAATGTAGGAAAGGGCAAAGAGCGCATAGAAATAACCGTTGCCTAGCGCAACACCGCCGATCGTGCAGGCTTGGCCGGGGCGGCGCAGGTTGTGGGCGGCAGCGGCCGTGGAACGAGAACTGCTGGTTGGTGTTCGACTACTGATCGGACGCCATAGAGGAGTTCACCATGCTGTTACCACTGCTGCTTGCAGCCCTCGCGATTCTGCTTGCCTGGACAGTGTTCGATGTTCTTATGCACCGGCTTTTGCTGCGACCCCTGTATGAAGAAAATGCCAATCTGTGGCGACCGTTTGACCAGCTGAACGTCGTTCAGATCTACATAGCAACGTTCGCCTTGATTGCTGTGTTTGTTCTGACCTACTGGCTGCTCATCAGCCCGAAGTCATTGGCCGCCGGCGCCGGCTTTGGCGCAATGCTCGGCCTGGCGCTCGGCGTTTCGTCGGGGCTGGGGACTTACATTCACATGCCGATACCACGGGCGCTTGCGTGGGGGTGGTTTATCGGAGGGTGGCTGAAAGGCATTGTGGCGGGGGCTATCCTCGGCGCGCTGATCAGGCAATCATAGGCCAGCGTGTTTGAGTGCGGTTTTCCGCGCTCAGATACATACAGATTACATGCATATCACTCTTCTTGCACTTGGGTCGCGCGGCGATGTTCAGCCATACGCCGCGCTGGGCGCTGGCCTGCAAGCCGCCGGCCACCAGGTGCGTTTTATCACCTTTGAGAGCTTTGCTTCGCTGGTCGGAGAACATGGCCTCGATTTTCATCCCATTCGCGGCAATGCGCAGGCGCTGGTTGCGAAAGCCGGGGCAAATATGCTCGCGCTGGTGCGCTCTTTCGGCTTGTTGGCCCAGGGCTACGCCCGCGATTTGTCGGCGCCCTATTTGGGCAAGACCGACCTGATTATTAACCAGCTGCCGGTTGGCCTGTACGGCTTTGACCTGGCGGAAAAATACTGCGTTCCCATGATGATGGCGGCAGTTATTCCGCTGGCACGCACGCAGGCCTTCCCGCTGATGGGATTTCCGAAGCTCGTTCTACCTGCCTACCGCCGGGCCACCTACACACTAGGCGAGCACATAGCCTGGCTGGTATTTCGCCGCGTGATCAACCACTGGCGCAGGCAAACCCTGGCGCTAGCGCCGCTCCCGCTTGCAGGCTACCTGCATCGCCTTGGAACACGGCAGATCCCCATACTCAATGGGTTTAGCGAGCATGTCGTTCCACGCCCGCCCGACTGGAACGAGCACATCCATGTGACGGGCTACTGGTTCGCGGAAGATACGCACTGGCAACCGCCCGCCGATCTGCAAGCCTTTCTTGACGCCGGAGCGCCGCCGGTCTTTATTGGCTTCGGCAGCATGCCTGTGAACGACCCCCGCAAAACCACCGAAGTCGTTCTCGAAGCCTTGAAGCAAACCGGGCAGCGCGGTATTCTGCACATGGGCTGGGCTGGCCTTGGCGAACAAGCGCTGCCCGATTATGTATTTAAGATCGACTATGCCCCGTACGGCTGGCTGTTCCCACGTATGGCAATGGCTATTCACCACGGCGGCTCGGGCACCACATCGTTTGGGCTGCGCTCTGGCATTCCCTCGTGCGTGGTCGCGTTTGTGTTTGATCAGTTCTTCTGGGGCGAGCGCATTGCAGAGCTGGGCGCCGGGCCGCAGCCTCTTCGGTATACCCAGCTGACGGTTGAGCGCCTTCGAGAAGCCATACGCGTTGGCGTCGAGAGTGCTGCGATGCGGCGGCGCGCCCGCGAGGTTGGCGAAAAGATCCGCGCGGAGCAGGGGATCGAAAACGCAAGGCGGGTGATCGAGCAGTTCGTGGGGGCGCGGCCGGCAGCCTAATACGCTGTTCGCTTAATCACTTGTAGATTGTGTTGCACGACGTGGCGAAGCCACGTCGTGCAACACAATTAGCAGTTACTCACTTGCGTGATCTGGCTTCCTAAAGGCAGGAGATTGAGCCTGCGGCAGCATGGTACTTGGTCATCTTCTGTGTGCGGTTTTCCGCGCTCAGCGCGGAAAACCGCAGATTGCTGCTCCCCGCCGCGCGCGGCGAGCACCGGCAAACGCTACTCCCCGATCACGATACCGGGCGCGGCGTACTGCTCGCCATAGAGCCAGTGAGGATGGTTGCCCTCGACAAAATCGACATCGATCTCTTCCATGCCGTCGACGCCGTAGATATGCTGGCGGTCGATGACCGGGCTGTATACCTTCGCGGCGGGCGAGAGCGTAGCCGCCCACCAGCTGAATGACGAGTTGGCGCGAAAGATCGTGCGGGCAAAGTACAGCTTCAAGAAATCTTCGAGCCAGTCGAACACGATACCAGGGAGATACTCGGAGCCGGCCGGGTACTGCCAGCCGCCACGGTAGCGCATCTTGCGGCCAACGTGCCATTGCCCGGTGTAATCGTCGGATACCCACTGGATCGAGCTGGCGTCATAGCCAAACTTCTCAAAGGCGCGCCGGTACGAGTCCTTTGAAACCACCGAGTAGCCCTGGATATTACTCCGATTGTAGTTCACATCGCTAATATCGTCGCGGCGAAGGTGGGCAATATCATAGAGGCCCTGCATGTCGGCGTAGCGGCGATACACCGCCAGCTGCTTCACTGCATCGCTGAACTCAAACACGTCTTTCAGATGCGCGCGCGACATCTTCGGGAATATGGCTTTGTTGTAGGTGCAGCCATTCGCGTGGCACAGCGGATGGTCGGGGGTCGCATATGGGTCGCCAGCAAGCTCCGCGTCGAACAGTTGGGCGGTGGGGTAGTATTTCTGTACAACCGCCATCTTCTGCTGGTTCTTGACGTACGCATCGTCGGGCTCGGCTAACGCCGCGCGGATTTCCTCGTTTTCTACCACCGGATGATCCTGGCGCTTGAACAGCCGGGTGCCTTCCCAATCGGAGGGAAGCCAGTACGCGCGCCCCGTCAGCCGCGCGTATGTCGCGCCATAGGCATACTGAAACATCCGATTCCCAAAGCGCCCGTTCCACCGGATCTGGAAAAGGAATTCATTCATTCAGCTGCCAGCTTTCTCGCTGCCGCCTGGCTCGTTCAGGAATACTTTGGCCTCACCATACCCGCTTGCCAGCGGGCTGTCAAGCGCGGCTCATACCAGCTCAGGGCTCGTGCAACGTCGGCCCTCACCTCCCCTTACCCCCCTCCCCTGACAGGGGAGCACGACAAAAAATATTTTCGGGGGCGGCGAAGCCCCCCCCGAACCCCGTAGGCCCTGGCTGCACCAGCCGCGACGCCCGAGCCCACAGCCTTGACAGCCGGCCGGCAAATCGGTATGGTTAATACCAATAGAACTTACGCGCTTGCTTTATTCGGCTTCCTCAAGCGACGAGATTGCAGCTCGCGGCAGCATAGCACGTGCCGATTCTGCCGCAAGCAGAGCACGCCAGCTGCGTAAGCCCTAACCAATTCGGATGCAGGCGGCGCATTGCGCAATTGTGCTACACTCCGCGCTCAATCGCTCTGCGCTCTGCTATAGAGCCTGCGAGGCGAGATTTGATGCCCCAGCTGATCGGCATGGATGACGTGATTGTGGTGACAGGCGGCGGCGGATTCATCGGGGGGCATGTTGTAGCGGATCTTCTGCGGCAGGGGCATAGGCGCATTCGAGCTGTCGATAGTAAGCCGGTGGACGAGTGGCACCAGGCTTTCCCCGAAGCGGCCAATCTTCGCCTGGATCTGCGCGAGAAGGAAGCCTGCTACCAGGCCGCCCAGGGCGCGCGCTTCATCTTCAATTTCGCTGCCGACATGGGCGGCATGGGCTTTATCGAAACGCACAAGGCCGACTGCATGCTGTCGGTCATGATCAATACGCACATGCTGCTCGCCGCGCGCGATTGTGGGGCCGAGCGTTTCTTTTTCTCGTCGTCGGCGTGTGTCTACGCTGCCGACAAGCAATCCAGGCCCGACGCCGCCCCGCTGAAGGAGGCCGACGCGTACCCGGCGATGCCGGAAGATGGCTATGGCTGGGAGAAGCTGTTCAGCGAGCGGATGTGCCGCCACTTCTCGGAGGATTACGGGCTCGCGACGCGAGTGGCGCGCTACCACAACGTCTATGGGCCGTATATAGCCTATCAAGGCGGCCGCGAGAAGGCGCCGGCCGCGATCTGCCGCAAGGTAATCAGCGCGCTGCTCAGCGGGACGCGTGAGATCGAAATTTGGGGCGACGGCGAGCAGACGCGCAGCTTCATGTATATCGACGACTGCGTGTATGGCACCCAGGCGATCATGGCCAGCGATGTGCGCGAGCCGCTTAATCTCGGCAGCGACGAGCTGGTCACCATCAATCAATTAGTCGACATGGTTGAGGCGATCGCGGGGGCCAAGCTGAAGCGGCGCTACAAGCGCGACGCGCCGAACGGCGTACGCGGCCGCAACAGCGACAACAGCCTGATCCGGCAGAAGCTGGGCTGGGCGCCCTCGATCTCGCTTCACGACGGTCTGCTGCAGACCTATCGCTGGATCTACGATCAGATGCGCGGGCGCCGCGCCTAGCGGCGAGCGCAGAGCGAGTAATACAAATTCGCTTGATTACTTAGAGCCTGTTTGAAAGGGGGTGCGCGAGGGGCTATGCCCCTCGCACTTCTGGCGGGTGGCGGCCACGAATGTGGCCGCCGCCTGAAAAGTGGAAGCTTGGAGGGACGAAGTCCCTCCAAACCACCCTTTCAAACAGCTTCTTAGGCTTTGGTGGGGGATGGGGGCGGCGACGCCGCCCCCGAATTTCTTTTTTGTGTTGCACTGCGTGGCTTCGCCACGCAGTGCAACACAATCTATAGGTGAACAAGCGAGTGCGCCGAGAGCGCTCGGCGGTTCTGAAGCGCTGTTGGCGTCACCCCGCATGATCAATTGCTCTGGGCTCGGCTATAGGCTGTGCATAGCCCCGGGCCAGGCTCGCCAGCCGCGCAGCTACCTCGGCCGCGGGCACACTGCTGATAAGATCGTACGCATTCACAAGGTATGCCAGATACTCATCAGGGCGAAAGCCTTCTTGTGAATTGCTTGCGCTCACCATCGTGTTCCAGGCTTTCACCACCTCGCCGTATCGCCGCCACTCGGCCTGCCGATGCAGCAAACGATCGCGCCAGGCAGCCTGCCCGCGCTCCAAGTTGGCCCACGAGCCCGGCGGGCATAGCGCATCGCCCCGCACGAAAAGATGATCGTCATTCAAGCGCATCGGGTACGTTTGGCAGGCCAGCGGCCGATCGGCGTAAATTCCGCAGCGGTAAACGCCGCCTCGAAGATGTACCAGAAATACGCACGGGTGGGTATTGGGCCGTGCCGGGGCGTGGCTGAGGGCCAGCCCATAGGTTGGGCCAGGGGTTTGCAGCAGAAAGCCAATATCGGTTGGCGTATGTTCGGGCTCGTACCGCAGAAACAACATTGGCGCGAGCCGTTGGCCTTGCACAATCCGCCACACATCGTAGCCGATCACGGGCACTGTATACACGGTGCAGCAATACCCGCTACATCCTAAACACGATCCGACGTTTGACGATTCGCTGCTCATGGATCATTCTCACCAAAGACTCGCGTTATCTCGCCGCCTCGTACACTTCCAGCAGGTATTGGCAGACATTGCTGAAGGTATAGCGCCGTTTCGTAAGCGCAACGGCAGTATTCCAAGCGCGCATCACCTCGTGATACCGCTCGCGCTCCCCAGCTTCCTGTTGCAATAACGCCGACACTGCCTCGCGATCGATCTCGGCCACACTCCACGAGCGGCACGTGCAGCCGGGTGCCGCATCGACCTCGATCTGACCGGCAACGCCCACTGCCGGAAACGATTGGCACGGCAGCGGGCGCAGGCTATGGATCCCGCAGCGCGAGGCTTGATCGCCAAATTGCAGCAGAAACACGCACTGCGCAGACCGGCTGCTCAACGCGCGCCGAGCCAGCGCAGGGTAAACCAGCGGTTGAGCGTGATCAAGCGCGAACCCGTGGCTGGAAGGCGCGGGTACCAGGCGCAAAAAGCTTTCGGGCGGCGCGCGCAGCGCCGTGGCGATCCGCCAGATATCCGCGCCCGTCGGCAGCACGGTGCGAACGCAACAGCAGTGTTTGGCGGCACAATGCTGCCATAGTATTGCTGCCAGATGTGCTTCGGTGCTCAAGCGGCCTTCTCTATGATCGCATACTGAAGCTGCGCGGCCACCTCGCGCGGGAGGGCTGGGAGGGCGTGGAGCCGCCAGACATCGCACACCGCGCGGCAGCGGCTACCCGGCCAAGCGCTCCTGAGCTTGCTCGGTCGTCAGCACGACTGTTTCGGTTGGCTCCCAGAGCCAGATCGTGACGGTGAAGCGGCAGTCGGCGAAGGCATCGGTTTCCGACTCGACCGGGCAGACCTCGTGAAAGGCATCGCTGGGGAAGAAAACCAGGCTATTGTCGAGCGGCTCGAGGGTCGTATATGTTCCAGCGCCCGTATTGCCGGTCGGCGTAACCCAGGTATCGTACAGCCTCAGCTCGCCGCCGCTGAAGCGCTTCGGCAGGTGGTGAAAGTAGTAGACGCACGAAATACGCCGGCCATAGAGCAGCGGGTTGCCGTTGTCGACATGCGGCACGAAAAAGCCGCCCCGGCCGTGCGCCGTGAGCTGCCGCTCAATACTGCTGATCGGAAACCACGGGATCCCCAGCTGCTGCCTGACGACGGGCAGCATCGCGCGCAGCCGCTTGTCGAACATATGCCACAGCTCGTCAAGGCGGCCGGACCTTAGGCTGCGCGATTTGCGGGAATGGTGATCGACCTGGCTTTTCCCATCGGTGCCAATAACGCCCGAGTCCTGAAAATCCTGCTCCCAGGCGAGCGCGCTCGAGAGCATACGCGCATGCTCGTCCGGCGGGAGGAAATCGGTGACTCGCACGTAGCGGGTGGTTACCAGGCGGCGCGGCGGGCTCGCGACCCAGCCCTTGGGCGAGCGCACCCGCAGCTCGGCAATGCGCGCCAGCTCATCGGCCAGGCCGCGAAGATTGTCGCCAGCCGCGTCGATCGCCCGGCTGACCAGCGCGCTGTCGACTATGTCGAGCAGCAGAGTGGCCACTTCCTCGCCCTCGGCCCGTGGCCCGCGCAGCCCAACCGCACCCGCCGCGATCTGGCCAATGATCTGCGGCATCTGCGCGGCCTGTTCGCGCGCCACTACCATGCTATCGGCCAGCGGCAATGCTGCGTGCGGCCCGCGAACCACCGCCGGCCGCCACACAGCCTCGGGCGCGTAGCCCCCGCTCACGATCAGCCCGATCGGCAGCGGCTCGGCCGGGCTTTCCTCGCGGATCAGGCGCAGATCGTGCGGCTGATCTTCGCTCCCTACCCCGAGCTGCCCTCGGTAGGAATGCACGCGTCCCTGGCCGTCGAGCACGGCGAACGTGTCGGAGTAGTAGACCGCGCCGCGCCGCACCAGATCGGCCACCAGCGTCGATTTGCCGGTCGGGCCGCGGCCGGGGATAACGATGCCAACCCCGCGCCAGCCGACCACGCCGGCGTGGACGAATAGCGAGTGTGGCGCGCGCCGCGCCACCGTCTGCTCGATGTCCCGGTGCAGCCACCAGTATGCCTCGTCCTCCGAGGCTGTGGCGAACACGCCCACATTGTCGCAGCCGATCACATAGTCGCTCGCCTCGGCCGCCCCCGCTGGGATGATCGCGCTTACGCGGTACGAAACCACGACCGCCGACGGCTCGCGAGGAGCCGCGAACTCGGGCGGGAGGGCCTCGCGCAAGCGCTGGCACAGCCCGAGGCCGGCTTCGTCGGCAAGGCGAAGCTCGACGCCATAGCAACACAAGGTCAAGGTCTCAGGTTGCATGTATTTCCTCATGGTGTGGCAGATGCGAGCCGGTGGCTGGTGTGTATCAGAATACCATGGACATTTTCGGCCTGCAAGCGTTTGGGAAGCGCTGCCCGGGGGCGCTTCTTGACAGCCTTTTTTCATTCCCGTACACTATAAAGGTGGTGGAGGCGACCCCGATAGCTTGGTGGTTTGAAGGCATAAGCAAGCCGCCGGCATGCGTCTAGTATTGCGGAGGGTGGACATGACAGCCCGGCGGGTTGAAGGGATCAGGCTCGAGCGAGCCGCCGAAGAGATCCTGGCGCTGAAGATGGCAACGTCCGAGGCTCATGCGCTCAATCAGAGTGCGGCGGTCGTTTTTGAACTCTGTGACGGCAAAACCTCGAAGGCCGAAATGGCCGCAGCGATCCGGCGCCGCACCGGCCTCCCCGCCGACGAGCAGATCGTCGATCTGGCGCTGGCCGAACTGGTCGATGCCGGGCTTGTGCAGCTGAATGCGCCAGCGCCGCAGCCCATCAGCCGCCGCGCGCTGATCCGGCGCCTTGCACTGTCGGCAGCTGCGATGATGACTCTGCCTGTGGTCGAGACCATCCTGTTGCCGCCGACGGAGTCGGCTTCGGCGGCAAACATCCCGGACGGCGACGACACTGAGCATCACCACCACAAGCCGACGAAAACGCCGACGCGTACGCCGAAACCGACCAAAACGCCGAAGGCGCGCAAGCAAACGCCAACAGCCACAAAGACGGCTAAGCCCACGAAAACAGCGACGAGTACGCCAACCGCCACAAGCACGGCCACGCCCACCGACGTGCCGACGAGTACGGCGACCAGTACGGCCACGCCCACCGATGTGCCGACGAGTACGGCGACCAGTACGGCGACGGCGACGGCCACCGACACGCCGACGAGCACGGCGACCAATACCGCCACCGCGACGGCCATCGACACGCCGACGAGCACGGCGACCAATACCGCCACCGCGACGGCTACCGACACGCCGACGAATACGGCGACCAGTACGCCGACGCTAACCTGGACGCCCACGCGCACTTCGACGCCGACGTCTACACCTACGCCGACCCCGGTAAAGTAAGGGCACGGGCCGGCCGATACGCGAGCGCCCGAAGTTGCAATTTTCGCGCACGAGCGGGGCGCTACTTTCTTTGTATCTGTGTGCGGTTTTTCCACGCGGAGCGCGGAAAAACCGCACACAAAAGCATGCTGCCGCAGGCCGCAACCTCGCCGCATTCAGGCAGCAACAGCGTGGCTACATATTGATTACTTGTGTTTTCTTGTGCGGCGCCTGGCTTTGCCGGGCGCCGCACAAGAAAAGAAATTTCGGGGGCGGCGAAGCCGCCGCCGAACCCCCACCATAATCCAAGCGCTCAGCCGGATTTAGTATTACACCGGCACCAGGCGTATCGCGCTGAGGTTCATAAGCGCGTACCCGGCCATATCGATCGCCCGCACAATCAGGCGGCAGTGGCCGGCGGGGGCGCGGAGCCGCCCCAACGGGAACCACGACGATAGCGAGAACCAGCTCCCGGTATTCCACACCTGCCCGTAGAGCTCATCGCCCCCCTCGACGCCGACAGCATAGCGGCTGCCCGCAGTTTCCATCGGGCAGGCATAGCGTACCTCGACGGCGAAGGTTGCGCCGGCCGGCAGCACAAGCTCCCAGCTCACGAACGCGCTTTGCTCAGTCCAGTTGGCGATCACTACCTGGTCGCCGTGATCCGAGGCGCATTCGACTGCGCTGCCGTGGGTGTGCGCCTGGCTCGCATGCAGCGTGATCGTTCCTGCCGGCAACGGCGCGCCATCGAACGGCGGCGGGGCGCCGCCTGCTGCCTCCGGCCACTCGCGCAGCCACGAGTAGGCGTCGGGCGAAACCGGGTAGCGCAGCCGGTTCCAGGTGTACGGGCCGTCATCGACGGGCAGAAACTCGCAGCGGTCGTAGCGCACGAGCGGCAAGAGGAAATCGTTGTAGCAGTAGAGGAAGCTGGACTCCTGGCGCTCGAATGCCCGAAAGCGGTGGATCAGCGCGGTGAATGTGCTGAACAGCGTGCCGGCGAAGACCTGCGCCTTGCTCGCCACCAGCTGCGTCACGAGCGCATCGATGGCCTCGTTACCTTGCGGCAGCCCGGCCATCAGATCGCGCATGCTCGGGCTTTCGCGCAGGTAGCGATCCAGAAAGATCGTCGTGCGGAAGTGCTGCTGGATCGGGCCGAAGATCTCCTCGCGCGACGAGCCGTCGGTACAAACCACCAGCGGGTCGTCGCGGTTCATGCGGGTGGCGAGGTTGGCCACGATCTCCTGGCCGCTGATCGACGCGGCGCGCGTGATTTTTTCCTTTGACAGCGCGTTCGAGACGAAATCATCGCGCCGAATGTGCACCGCGTTGAATTCGCCCAGGCTTGCGGCAATCCGGTCGGCTATGTCGCGATACTGCTGCTTTGGCCTCACGCGCCGCATCAGATCGACGACCGCGCGCCGCTGCTTGTCGTCCAAATAGGCGAAGTACGAATACAGGCCAAGGGTGTCGGCGTTGATGTGCAGATCCGGCGCCTCGTTCTCTCGCTCGCTCAAGGTATACACATGTTTCCGGCCGTTGCGGAAGTGCCGAAAGTGCTCGTCGTCGTCCGGGGGACGGTTGGGGAAGCAGAGTACGGATTCGTGGATCGGCGCCCACGCGCACACAGCCGCGCCTGGCACTGAGATCCAGGTTTTGAAGAGGTACTCATTCGACCATGGAATGGGGATATCGAAGAGCTCAGGCACCAGCATCGGCTCGAGCACCTGATCCTGCGGCGTGTCTATTTTGAAGCGGCGGGGCAGGCGGAAACGGTAAGGCACCAGGACGCGGCCAGTCAGGTAGGCCAGCGCGATCGCGATGTCGAGCGACATCTTGTTGTTGCTGTAGCCGGAGTAGTAGCCGGGGATGAACAGTCGACGCGTGCCCGGTGCCGCTGCTGTACCCGCGGGTTGCTGTTTCGCCATCCGCACGCCCGATCTCACTCTCAGCTTATGCGCGAGAAGGCTGGGTCAGCCCCTCGGAGATCGAGGGCGGGAAGCGCTGGGGGTTACCGTCGAAGTAGCAATTGGCGTACTCGCCATCGGCGATGACATAGTGCAGGAAAATCTGACCCATCGTATTCCCGGTGAAGCGCTCGCGCCAGTGGTCGGTCTTCGTGCCCAGGTAGACAGCGCCGTCGCCTGGCTCCATCTCGACCTTGTTATTCGGCGCAAACCACAAGCTGCCCTCGCCGCCGTCTCGGCCGAGGTGCAGAGACACGCTGACCTCGCAGCTCCCACGGTCGTGGTGGCGGATCAGTGTGTCGCCATAGAAATACAGCCGCGCGTAGCTATATGTCGGCACGAGGCGGCAGCCGGAGACCGCCTCGATCTTCGGCCGCAAGTCGAGCAGCAGCGCGTCCGTCTCGGCGGCATTCGTGACGCTTGCCGCGGTTGGGATGTGGTTGTCGTGGAAACACTCGCCGCGCCACTGCTTGAGCAGGAGCGTCTTATAGATGAATCGGGCGAGGCTCGGCTCGAGTAGCGCTTGAGAGAAAACGTAGCCTTGTTCGCGCAGCTCTGGGTTCATATGCTCGAATTGCCCGGTGAGGGCTTTATTCTTCTCGCCAGCTTGGGGATGCTAAGCATATTATAGCGTGAATTCAGTGCCCGAACAAGCTTCCACTGCGCTCGCGCGACGTTGGCTCTGGCCGCCCTTCTCCTGCTTTCCCACGCTCGGGAGCGGGCAAAAAACCTTTGCACTTGCCCTGGAAAGTTCTGTTGTATATAGAACATATGTGTTATAATGTGCTGAATCGGAAATGGGGAGCCGGAGGGCAAAGCCGCCAAACCCCACCATTGTTATTTCCAACAAATTCGAATACCACACGAGCTACACGGTGTCCTCCCGCGCGGGAGGCTTGGTGGGCGCAAGCCCTTCAAAATGATCTCTTTTAGCCGGGCGCGGCAAAGCCGCCGAACCTCGCCGCATAACTCGTGTGCTATCGCAGGATCTACGGGGCTCGTGCAACGTCTTTCGACCCCTCCCCTCCCCTCCCCTGCCAGGCGAGGGGGTAACACATCTGGCGGTGTGGTGCGGTCGCCGCCGCGACCGCACCACACCGCCAACAATAATCCCCCTCTCCCGCGCGCGGGAGAGGGGGTAAGGGGGGTGAGGGCCGACGTTGCACGAGCCCTGCAGGATCTACGGGGTGTGACGGAAAGTCTTGCAGGTGGTAGGATGAGGTCGCGACACGTTTTCTCTAGGAGCGATGCGATGAATCACCCGCTTGACGAGCACACCTGGCATCGGATGACTGAGGAGATTCTGGCCGGGATGCGCGAATGGCGCCAGGCGCATCCCAAAGCTGCACGCTCCGCGAAATCGAGGACGAACTAGATACCCGCTGGGCGCGCGTCCGAGCGCGTATGCTCGAAGATATGGCGCTCGCCAGTGCGGCCGCCAACTGGGCGGCAACAGCAGAGGGCCAGCAGCCGACCTGTCCAGATGCGGCCAGCCGCTTCGCCTCCGTGGCACTGACACCGCACGCTCCAAACTCACGGCGGCCAATCCTTGAACCTGGCGCGTTCCTACGGCACCTGCCCTGCCTGCGGCACGGGCCTTTCCCCCCTCGATGACGAGTTGGGGTTGTTGCCAGGTCGCTTGACCCCACGACTGCACGAAGCGCTGGTTCGGCTCAGCACCCATATCCCCTCATTCGCGAAAGCTGCTAAGGAGCTGGCCTGGTTTACCGGTGCCCAGATCCATTCCGATACCGCGCGAGCGCATACGGAAGCTGCCGGTGCGATGGTGGTCGCCTACGAGACACGCGAAGCAGAACGCATCCTGCGTGAGCAACCCGCGCCGCCCTGTGCACCGGACCGCTTGCTGCTCAGCGTCGATGGCGCCATGGTCCGCTCGTTCACGGGCAGTGGACCGAGGTGCGCACGCTCGCGGTCGGCGAGGTGCAGCCGCCTCAGAAGACCGCCGATGGCCCGGTTGTACACACCACCAAGCTGTCCTACTTCTCGCGCCGAACCGACAGCGCTCGCTTTGGCGAACTGGCGACCCTTGAGTTGCACCGACGCGGACTGGAAGGCGCACGCCAGGTTGGGGTAGTCGCCGATGGAGGCGCTGTGGTGTCAGTCCTTTGCCGATCTGCACTATGGTGAGGCGCTGCGTATTCTGGATTTCGCTCACGCGGCGGAATATCTGAGTGCAATCGCCCAGAGCAGCGGAGCAAACGGGCCGCTGTTGTCGGCACCGCAACTGGTGGAGATGCGCCACGCGCTGAAGGAGCAGGGGCGGCTGTGGTGCTGCCGCAATTGCGCGCGCTGGTGGCGACAGTGCCGGACACCAGCGAAGTGGCCGGCAGCCTGGCGTATTTGGAAAGCCGGCAGGCGCAGATGGACTACCCACGGTTTGTCGCGGAAGGCTGGCCGATTGGCAGCGGAATGGTCGAGAGCGCGAACAAGCTGGTGGTCGAAGACCGGCTCAAGGCGCAGGGATGCACTGGGCCGAGGCCGACGTCAATCCGCTTCTGGCGCTACGGAATGCGGTGCAATGACCGCTGGGAGGAGTGCTGGAGGGTGATTGAGCGAGAGCAGCGCCGCCAGGCGAGCGCTCGCCGGCAGGCACGCTGCCGGACACGCGCTGCAGCTCGGGGAAAAGAGGCGCCAGCGAGAGCAGCGGCACCGCCAGCGCCGGCGTGTCCACGCGTGCGACCGCTCGAGCCAGAAGTGAAGTCAGCACACCATCCCTGGAAGCGAGCCTGGAGCATACGCCGTCAACGCGAAGTCGCTGATCAGCGGTAAGTGCAGAAACATCCGTCACACCCGGATCTACGGGGCGGGAGGCCACCTGCCCTGATATGTGGTAGACTGTAGCCAACGGTGAGGCAGTGGCTGAAGGTGTCGCGGGGGCCGCCGTTTTTTCGTGCCGTGCGTCCTGGCGCGGCCGATCGCGTATATCGATTCGACAGCGATGTACCCACACGATTACCGGCCGCGAGGCGGCCTGCTGCTGCCGTTGCTTGTAGCGCTAGCTGCGGTTGGCGTGCTGCTATTTGCGTTTCGCGGCAGCCAGCCGGCGGTGCTTTCGCGCTGGGCTGCCTCGCAGGCGCTGGCAAGCGTGCCGAAGATCATCGCTACCACGATCGCCCAGCCGGCCGCGCCGGCCGCGATTGTGGGAATGGCGGTGCCGCAGACGCTGGGCCTCGAGCAGTACAACCAGTCGAGCCAGCTTGTCGATACGGCCGCCGACGGCGCGGTGCGCCACTACCGGCGCGCGCTGCCCGGCGGCGGCACGCTGGTGTACTTTGTGGCCGAGCTGGGGCCGAAGGTGCAGATCGCGGTGCTGAATGCCGACGGCGCCACGCCCGCCAGCGACGCGGCCGGCGACACGGTATGGGCCGATGGCCGGCCGCACCTCGCCGCAGTAGCCGATATGGTGCGGGCGCCCTACGCACTGCGCGGTGGGCAGCCGCCGGTCGCGGCGATTGCGTTCGGCTTCCACGGCGACGCGCGCACCTCCGACGAAGGCACAGTGCTGATCGACGGCACGCTGCACCGTGTCAACCCCGGCCGCGCGGCGCTGTGCATCACGCGCGAGCGGGCCGCGCGCATCGGCCTGTTCGACGCGGCCGCGCTGCGCGAGTGCGAGCAGGCCAACGGCGCCGGGCCGGTGATCCTGCTGGGCGGCAAGGTCGCGAACCCGGCCGTCGCCGCGCCGAACGACTCGTTCGTACCGTTCAACCCGCTTGGCGAAGATTTCGTGCAGCTCGACTGGCGGCGCAAGATCTACAGCGGCACCTACCCGAAGACGGCGGTTGGCATTGGGATGCGCGACAGCGCGGCGTTTGTAGTGCTGGCCACATCCTACGGCGCCACTGGCCTCGAGCTGGCCGGCCAGCTCAAGGCGATGGGCTGCACCGACGCGCTTGGCGGCGACGACGACACCTCGACCCAGGCGGTGTGGCGCGGCCAGCAGGTGCAGCCCGGCGCGGTGCAGCCGGTTCCCGACGCGCTGGCGGTGTACGTGCAGCCATAGCACAGCATGACATCACTCACGCCCGAACAGATTGCGGGGCTGGCGCCCGACGCGAGCGCGGCCAAAGCCGCCGAAAGCCTAGCGAACCCGCGCCCATGGCGCGCGCTCGGCCGTAGCGCGCAGGCGATCTGGGGTGAGTGCCAGGGCAGCGCCAGCACGCCCTACCGCGCCCAGGTCGATCTACGCGCTCCGACGTTTCGCTGCTCGTGCCCGAGCCGCAAGCTTCCGTGCAAGCACGGCCTGGGTCTGCTGCTGCTGTTTGCGCGCAGCCCCGGCCGCTTCGACGCCGCTGAGCCGCCGGGCTGGGTGGCCGAGTGGCTCCAGCGCCGCGACCAAGACGCCAGCCCGGCCGCGCCGCTGGAGCCCGCGCCCTCGCGCGCAGCCGCCGCGCGCGAGGCCAAAGTTGCCGCCGGCCTCGAAGAGCTGGGGCGCTGGCTGCGCGACCTGCTGCGCAATGGCCTGGCCGAAGCCCAGAGCCAGCCGGCGAGCTTCTGGAACGACATGGCCGCGCGCATGGTCGACGCGCAGGCACCAGGAGTGGCGCGCATGATCCGCGAGCTAGGCGCGCTGCCGGCCAGCGGCGCGGGCTGGCAGTCGCGCATGCTTGCGCAGCTTGGCCGCATGCACCTGCTGGCCGAAAGCTTCCCGCGCCTCGGGACGTTGCCCGCTGCGGCGCAGGCCGACGTGCGCGTGGCGATCGGCTGGCCGCAGCAGAAGGACGACCTCGCGCAGGCGCCGGGCGTGCGTGACCGCTGGCTGGTGCTGGGCCAGCGCGTCGAGGAAGACGAACACCTGCGAACGCAGCGCACGTGGCTGTGGGGCCAGCGCACCAGCCGCCCGGCGCTCGTGCTCAGCTTCGCGATGTTCAGCCAGCCGCTCGACCGGAGCCTGCCGCCGGGGATCGTGCTGGACGCCGAGCTGGCGTTTTTTACTTCGAATGTGCCGCTGCGCGCGATTGTACGCCAGCGCTTTGGCGCGCCGGCGGCGCTGGCGGGCATCCCCGGCGCGCCCGATTTCAGCGCCGCCACCGGGGCCTACGCCGCCGCGCTGGCAGCGCATCCCTGGATCGAGCGCTACCCGCTGGCGCTGGCCGCCGCCACGCCCGAGCCGCGCGGCGAGCGCTGGTGGGTGCGCGACCGCGACGGACTGCTGCTGCCGCTGGTGCCGCAGTTCGCGCGCGGCTGGCAGCTGCTGGCGCTGAGCGGCGGGCGCCCGCTCGCGCTGTTTGGCGAGTGGGACGGCGCGCACATGCTGCCGTTCAGCGCCTGGGCCGAGGGCGAGCTCTACCTGCTGTGAAGCCTAATCGCACTACGAAAGCCTGAGCTCCATGCGCCGCATGTTCGGCATGTGCGTGCCTGAAGCTGAATGCGGCCAGGCACGTTCGCCGGTGACACGAAAGCCCACCCGCTCGTAGAGCGCTTGCGCGCGCGGGTTGGTGCTGGCGACATCGAGCGCACAGCGCTGATATCCCCTCTCGCGCGCCTGCCTTATTTGATACTGCAGCCAAGCAGTTCCTATCCCCTGGCCGCGCATTGTTTCCGCAACACCCAACTGTGCAAAATAGAACATGTCCGGCTCTGGAAATGGCATCATCGCATCAAGCGCGATTGCATGCCGGATAACTGGCCAGGCAGCGCGCAAGCCATAGAAACGCAATATTTGTATCAGCATCTGCTGCTCGAGCGCCTTTCCCTCGCGGCGGCCATAGGCGCCGCCAATTGCGACAGGGCGCTGCTCGACGAGTGTAACCGTGTAGACGCGATAGCCAAAGAGGCCAACGCCACTGACAAAGGCCGATTGCAAAAAGCGCTGCGCTGGCCTGCCAGGCTGCGTAAACAGATACTCAAACTGCTCTGGGCCAGAGCTATAAATCAATGGTAGTACGGATGCCCAATCCTGAGGAAGTGCCGGGCGAAATGTGATCACTGGCGTTGCTCCGAGCGAAGAATTATGCCTAGGACTTACGCAGTTGGCGTGCTCAGCCGCAGGCAGCATGCACGGTTTCGCAAAGCCAAACAGCGCAACTGCATGCCAACGAGCGTTCACCAAAAAGTATACGCAGAAACCGAGCCGGAGTTGCAATAGCGCCGGACATTGACATCACCCTATTGCCATGAGTGTGCCATACCAAGCGCTGTGTTATCATGGTGTAGGGTCTTTCTCCTGAGAGTCTGTTTGAAAAGCCTGTGTACACCAAGGCACCAAGCGGTAATAACGCTGAAAAAGCTTCAACACGGCATACACGATCGTAGTGTCTTCGTGTCTTGGTGGTTACTTCTCAAACAATTTCTGAGCTGTATGTTCGAGCGGCGAGGCGGCATGGACGACCTGTGGCCCAACCTGGTAACCTCGGCGATCCTCGGCACCGAGCGGCGCCCGCTGGCGCTGCCTGCGGCCGGTGGCGCGCTGGGCGCGCTGCTCGCGCGGCTCGACGCGGCCGACCCAGCCGGGCAGTTGCTGGGCGCCGCCGTGGCGACCGCGCTGTTTCGCCAGGCGGCGCGCATGCCTCTGCAGGCGGGCGATCCATCGCCGCCGCCGGCCCCCGCCGAGGATCTGCCGGTTTGCCCGCCGCAGGCGGCGCAGCACCTAGCGGCCATGCTTGGCGGGCAGCAGCGCGCGCTGCTGCCGGAGTGGCTGGCGCTGCTGGCGCAGCAGGGCATGCGCGCGCCGCCCGCGCTGCTGCCGAACCTGCTCGAGCTTGGCCGCACCAACGCCGAGCTGCGCCGCGCGGTTCTGCCGGCGCTGGGTGCGCGCGGGCGCTGGCTGGCGGCGTACAATCCGGCCTGGGCGTATGCCCGCGCCGCTGCGCCCCAGGCTGGCGGCGAGCAGCTGGCGCACCAGTGGGACACTGGCGCGCGCGCCGAGCGCCTGGCGCTGCTGGCGCGCCAACGCGAGGAGGCTCCCGGCCTGGCGCGCGAGCTGCTGGCGCGCTCGTGGGCGGCCGAGCGCGCCGAAGACCGCGCCGCGTTTGTGGCCTCGCTTGAGGCTGGCCTGTCGCTCGAGGACGAGCCGTTGCTCGAGGCGGCGCTCGACGACCGCAGCAAAGACGTGCGCCGCGCCGCAGCGGGCTTGCTGGCGCGGCTGCCGGATGCGCGGCTGGCGCGGCGCATGCGCGAGCGCGCCGTACCGCTGCTACAGCTTGCCGCCGAGCGCCCGCGGGTGCTGGCTGGGCGCAGGCGCGGCGGCGGGCTGATTGTGACGTTGCCTGAGGCCTGCGACGCGGCGATGCAGCGCGATGGCGTCGAGCCCAAGCCGCCGGCGCATCGCCAGAAGCTGGGCGAGAAATCGTGGTGGCTGCTGCAGATCGTCGGTGCCGTGCCGCCAGCCACCTGGAGCGAGCTTTGGGACCGCTCGCCGGCGGAGCTGATCGCCCTGGCCGGCCAAGGCGAGTGGGGCGCGCTGCTGGCTGAGGCCTGGGCCACTGCCGCGCTGGCTGCGCGCGATGCCGCGTGGGCCGAGGCGCTGCTGCGCCACAGCCCGGCCTTCGCCGAGCTGCTGCCGCTGCTGCCCGTTGCGCGCCGGGAGGCGCTGCTGCTCGAGATACTGCGCGGCGACTGCACGCCGCTGCACAAACACCCGGTGCTCGAGCTGCTGCGCAAAGCCGAGCATGCCTGGAGCGCCGAGCTGGCCCGCGCGCTGCTGCGCGCGCTGTACCGGCATATGCGCAAGTGGCGCGACAGCTACGACTACCAGCTGCGCGGCGCGCTGACCGACGAGTTCGCGCGGCGCATGCCGCCCGCGCTGCTGGGCGAGATCGCCGCGGGCTTGCCCGACGAGCCCGACGTGCGCGAGCGCTGGCAGGGCGTGATCGATAAGCTGCTGATAACCATGCAATTCCGGCACGATATGCTGCGCGCGCTGGCCTTGCGCTAGCGCCGCGCCTGAACGCCCTATGGCCGAGCCGTCGTTCGAGACAATTATTGGCGAGCTGATGCAGGCGCGGGCGGCGCAGCCGAACCTGCTGCAGTTTGGCAGCCTGCTGAGCGCGCGCCAGTACCTGCGCGCCTACGCGCTGGTGCGCCGCTACGTGCCGCCCGGCGGCCGCGTGCTCGACTGGGGCGCGGGCAACGGCCACTTCTCGTATTTTCTGATCCGCAGCGGCTACCGCACCAGCGGCTTCGATTTCTTCGGTACGCCCACGATCTGCGCGCCGTTCGAGCCCGATCGCTACACCTACCGGCTGGCCAGCGCCGAGGATCCCGTGCGCCTGCCATTCGACGACGGCGCGTTCGACGCGGTGGTGTCGATCGGCGTGCTCGAGCATGTGCGCGAGGGCGGCGGCGACGAGCAGGCAAGCATGCGCGAGATCGCGCGGGTGCTGCGTCCGGGCGGGGCGTTCATCTGCTTCCACCTGCCGAATCGCTACAGCTGGATCGAGTTCGCGCTGCGCCGGCTGGGCCGCTGGTCGCACCAGTACCGCTTCACCGCCGCGCAGATCCGTGCGCTGTGCGCCGGCGCCGGATTGCAGCCGGCTGAGATCCGCCGCTACGCGCTGCTGCCGCGCAATATCTGGTGGTGGAAGCTGCGCCGGCTCGTGCGCGACGAGGCGCGCCTGGCCCGCTGGTACGATGCTGCGGACGCGGCGCTGGGTGCGCTGGCCGCGCCGATCTGCCAGAACTACCTGTTTGTGGCGCGCAAGCCCTTCAATTAGCCACGCCGCACGGTTTTGAGTTGACAATGTAGCAAATATGTTCTAGATTCTTCTGGGCGTTTTGTGGCCTGCGGTGCGCCCGCCGCGCAAGCAAGAGGGTATGCCATGCAAACCCACGCGTCTCACCTGCTGTTCAGCGTTCGGACGGAAAACCTGCCATTCTATAAAGATCTAATGTCGTTTCTCGGCTGGTCGGTGCTGTACGAGGCCGAGGATATTCTGGGCGTGAGCGATGGCAGTGGGCTCAGCCTGTGGTTTGGCGCGGCGGCCAAGGACGCGCCGAACGACTACGACGGGCCGGGCCTGAATCACCTCGGCATCGGCACATCTACCCAGGCCGATGTCGACGCGACCGTGGCATACCTGGCGGAGCGCGGGGTGGCGCCGCTGTTCGAGACGCCGCGCCACCGGCCCGAGTTCGCGGGTGGCGCCGACGACACGTACTACCAGGTGATGTTTGAAACGCCCGACCGGCTGCTGCTCGAGGTGGTATACATTGGCCCCAAGGCGGCCTAGCCAGAACTCGCGTTGCCGCTGTGGGGCACGTTTGCCTGCGGCAGCATGGTACTCTTCCACCTTTGTGTGCAGTTTTTCCGCGCGGAGCGCGGAAAAACTGCACACCGATACAGAAGCAAGCAGTGCTCTGCCGAAGGCAAAAACACCTAGCGCGTAGGCTCTGCCACGCAACAAAAGAAAGAGGTTTGAATTGGCCGAGGTTCAGCGCGAACACGCCGAGCGGCAATACGCGGGCGAGCTGGCCGCGCTCGCGCGCGACGACGCCCGCCCGCGCCCGCCCAACTGGCGGCTCTCGCCCTGGGCGGTGGCCACCTACCTGCTGGGCGGCACGCTGGCCGACGGCTCGGCGGTGACGCCTAAGTACATCGGCGACCGCCGGCTGATCGAGATTGCGATCGCCACGCTCGCGACCGACCGCGGCCTGCTGCTGCTGGGCGTGCCCGGCACCGCCAAAACCTGGGTGTCCGAGCATCTGGCTGCGGCGATCGCCGGCGACTCGACCATGCTGGTGCAGGGCACCGCTGGCACCAGCGAGGAGGCGATCCGCTACGGCTGGAACTACGCGCGCCTGCTGGCCGAAGGCCCCTCGGAGGCCGCGCTGGTGCCGAGCCCGCTGATGCGCGCCATGCGCGAGGGCAAGATCGCGCGCGTCGAGGAGCTGACGCGCATCCCCGCCGACGTGCAGGACTCGCTGATCACGATCATGTCCGAGAAGGCGCTGCCGATCCCCGAGCTGAACAGCGAGGTGCAGGCGGTGCGCGGCTTCAACCTGATCGCCACCGCCAACGACCGCGACCGTGGCGTGAACGAGCTGTCGAGCGCGCTCAAGCGCCGCTTCAACACGGTGGTGCTGCCGCTGCCCGACACGCTCGACGCCGAGGTGGCGATCGTGCAGGGGCGCGTCAGCGCGCTCAGCCGCGCGCTTGAGCTGCCCGCCGAGCCGCCCGCGCTCGACGAGATCCGCCGGATCGTGACGGTGTTCCGCGAGCTGCGCGCGGGCGTCACCGCCGACGGCAAGACCAGGCTGAAATCGCCCAGCGGCTCGCTCAGCACCGCCGAGGCGATCTCGGTGGTGAACAGCGGCCTGGCGCTGGCGGCGCACTTCGGCGATGGGCGGCTGCGCGCCGGCGACGTGGCCGCCGGCCTGCTGGGCGCGGTGGTGAAAGATCCGGTGCAGGATCGGCTGGCCTGGCAGGAGTACCTCGAGACAGTGGTGAAAGAGCGCGACGGCTGGAAGGATCTGTATCGTGCCTGCCGCGAACACGGGGGCTAGGGGCAACACCGCTCGAATACCGCGCCGGTGCTGCGCTTGCCGCAAAGATGCACACGCCCGAGGGCAGGCAATCGCGCGAAATACTGGGGAAGATCGCTGATGCCGCCAGCTCCCAGCTCCCAACCTCCCGTCATCTTCGGCATACGCCATCACGGCCCCGGCTCGGCGCGCAGCCTGCGTGCCGCGCTCGAGCAGCTGCGCCCCGAGATTGTGCTGGTGGAAGGCCCGCCCGACGCTGACGCGCTGATCCCGCTGCTGGCGCACCGGGATATGCGCCCGCCGGTGGCGCTGCTGGTGTACCTGGCCGAGCAGCCGCGCCAGGCGGTGTACTACCCGTTCGCGCTGTTCTCGCCCGAGTGGCAGGCGCTGCACTTCGCGCTGGCGAATGGCATCCCCGCGCGCTTCATGGATCTGCCGCAGGCGCACCAGCTCGGGCAGACTCTGGGCGCTGAGCTGCCGGGTTTGAAGCAGGCGCCGGGCGACGCGGCAGCCGAAGCTCCGGCTGAAAGCGACGCCGGAAACATCCAGGAGAACTCCGAGCCCACGCCTCGCGCCGATCCGCTTGGCTGGCTGGCCGCCGCAGCCGGCTACAGCGACGGCGAGCGCTGGTGGGAGCATATGGTCGAGCACCGGCGCGACGGCGCCGGCCTGTTCGCGGCCATCCTCGAGGCCATGAGCGCGCTGCGCGCCGCGTCGCCGCCCGACCCGAGCCCGGCCGAGGCGCGCCGCGAGGCCTGGATGCGCCAGACGATCCGCGCCGCGCAGCGCGAGGGTTTCGGACGCATCGCGGTAGTGTGCGGGGCATGGCACGCGCCCGCGCTGGCCGATCTGGCCGGGGCGAAAGCCGACGCCGCGCTGCTCAGGGGGCTGCCAAAGGCCAAAGTGCAGGCTACCTGGGCGCCCTGGACGCACGGCCGGCTCGCGTACGGCAGCGGCTACGGCGCCGGGATCGAGTCGCCCGGCTGGTACGAGCATATCTGGCGCGCCACCGCTGCCGGCATGGCGCCGACCGAGGTAGCCGCGCGCTGGCTTGCGCGCGTGGCCCGGCTGCTGCGCGAGCAGGATATCGACGTGTCGCCTGCGCATGTGATCGAGGGCGTACGGCTGGCCGAGGCGCTGGCCGCGCTGCGCGAGCGCCCGCTGCCGGGCCTGCCCGAGCTGAACGAGGCGGCGCAGGCGGTGTTCTGCTTTGGCAGCGCGCTGCCGATGCGGCTGATCCACGAGCGCCTGATCGTTGGCGAGGCGCTCGGCGCGGTGCCGGCCGACACGCCGCTGGCGCCGCTGCAGCTCGACCTGAGCCGCGAGCAGAGGCGCCTGCGCCTGCCGCCCGAGGCTAGCTGGCGCGACTACGACCTCGACCTGCGCAAGCCGAACGACCTGGCGCGCAGCCACCTGCTGCACCGGCTGCGGCTGCTGGGCGTGCCGTGGGGCGAGCAGCGCCGCGAAACCGGCGCCAAGGGCACGTTTCACGAGTACTGGCGCGTGCAGTGGCAGCCCGAGCTAGCGGTGGCGCTGATCGAGGCCGGCGTATGGGGCAATACAATCGCCGACGCCGCCACGGCCTACGCGCGTGCCGCTGCCGACCGGGCGCGCGATCTGCCCGCGCTCACCGCGCTGATCGATGGGGCGCTGCTGGCCGAGCTGCCCGGCGCGATCGAGCACCTGATGGCGCGGCTCCAGGCTGCCGCCGCGCTCTCGAGCGATACGGGGCTGTTGATGGAGGCGCTGCCGCCGCTGGCGAATGTGCTGCGCTATGGCAGTGTGCGCCGTACCGACGCGAGCGCCGTGGCGCGCGTGCTCGGCGGGCTGGTGGCGCGCGTGTGCGTGGGCCTGCCGGGCGCGTGCGCCTCGCTCGACGACGATGCGGCCGAGGCGATGTACGCGCGCATGCTGGCGGTGCACCGGGCGCTGGCGCTGCTGGCCGACGCCGATCACCAAGCGCTGTGGCGCGGCGCGCTCGGCCGCGTGGCCGGCTTGCGCGGCTGCCACGGGCTGGTGGCCGGCCGCGCGTGCCGCATGCTGCTTGACTCCGGCGCGCTGGATGCCGCTGAGGCCGCGCGCCGGCTGGGGCTGGCGCTCTCGCCCGCCGCCGCGCCGCACCAGGCCGGCGCGTGGCTCGATGGCCTGCTGCGCGGCGCAGGCGCGCTGCTGATCCACGACGACGCGCTCTGGCGGATTGTCGACGCCTGGCTGGGCGGGCTAACGGCCGAGCAGTTCGTGCAGGCGCTGCCGCTGCTGCGGCGGACATTCGCGACATTTCAGCGCCCCGAGCGGCGCATGCTTGGCGAGCGCGCGTCCGGCGCCCAGGCGCCGGCTGCCGCCGACGACGCGGCTCCGCTCGACGTTGGCCGCGGCGCTGCGGTGCTGCCGCTGATTGCGCAGCTGCTGGGGCTGGGCGACCAGCGGGGAAGCGCGGAGGCAGGCGATGCAGCAGAACGATAGCGCCGCCGAGCGATTACGCCGCTGGCGCATGGCGCTCGGCGGCGGCGAGGCCGATGGCACCGGCGTGCAGCTGCGCGGCGACGACCAGGCGATCGACGGGGCGCTCGAGGCGCTCTACGACGCCGAGCGCGGCGCGGGCCTCGGCGCCTCGCAGCCGAGCATCGCGCGCTGGCTCGGCGACATCCGCAGCTACTTCCCCAGCTCGGTGGTGCAGGTGATCCAGCGCGACGCGCTCGAGCGCCTGAACCTGCGCCAGATGCTGCTCGAGCCCGAGCTGCTGGCCGCGGCCGAGCCGAATGTGCACCTGGTGGCCGATCTGCTGGCGCTCAAGAGCGTGATGCCGGCGCGCACCCGCGACACCGCCCGCCAGGTGGTGCGCGGGATTGTCGAAGAGCTGCTGCGCCGCCTGGCGAACCCGACCCGCCAGGCGCTGGCGGGTAGCCTGAACCGCGCGACGCGCAGCCTGCGGCCGCGCCACAACGAGATCGACTGGCAGCGCACCATCCGCGCGAACCTGCGCCACTACCAGCCCGCGTATCACGCGATCATCCCCGAGCGGCGCGTGGGCTATGGCCGCCGGCGCTCGGCCGCGCACGACATCATCCTGTGCGTCGACCAGAGCGGCTCGATGGGCACGTCGGTGGTGTACAGCGGCGTGTTTGGCGCGGTGCTGGCCGCGCTGCCGGCGCTGCGCCTGCGCATGGTCGTGTTCGACACCGACGTAGCCGACCTGACCGACGACTTGCACGACCCGGTTGAGCTGCTGTTCGGCGTGCAGCTTGGCGGCGGCACCGATATCAACCGGGCGCTGGCCTACTGCCAGGGCCTGGTGCAGCGCCCGCGCGAAACCACGCTGGTGCTGATCAGCGACCTGTACGAGGGCGGCAGCCGCGACGAGATGCTGCGCCGCGCGGCGGCGCTGGTGGCCTCCGGCGTGCAGATGGTGGTGCTGCTGGCGCTCAGCGACCGGGGCGCGCCCAGCTACGACCACGCCCTGGCCGCGGCGCTGGCCGGGCTGGGCGCGCCGGCGTTCGCCTGCACCCCCGACCTGTTCGCCGAGCTGATGGCCGCGGCGATCGAGCGCCGCGACATTGGCCAGTGGGCTGCGGCGCGCGAGATCGTGACCGCGCGCGGCGAGCCGCCAGCCTGATCGCCCCCCCGCTCCTCTCCCAGGCCGCCCGGAGCATGCTGCGCATGCTCGGCAGCGCGCAACCCACATAATCCCCACATTGCTTCTTAACAATCTCTGAAAACCGCGAGGCTATGATACAGCCATCAGCTTTTCGCGCGGGCAGCGCGGCGGCTGAGCACAGTAGGCGATACAGAGAGGAACGATAGATGAAACCGAACGAAAAGCAATTTCTGGCGGCGCGGCTGAAGTCGGCGATTGCGACTGCTGCGATAGTCGGCACGCTGGGCGGCTGGGCCGCGTTTGGCATGCAGGCCACGACTGTGGCCAGCACCGATACATCGGCGCCGGCGGCGGTGGCGCAGGTGGCCGACGCAAGCACAACAGCCAGCCAGGGCACAACAGCCAGCCAGAGCACGACGAGACAATCGCGCTATACGCCGATCACCAGCACGCGATCGTCGCGCTAGGACGCGGGGGAAGAAGGTTGCCATACCGCTTCCAGGCCGTATCCGGCCGGAAGCGTGAGGGAGTAGAGCGATGAACACAATCCAAGCGCCAGTTGCGCCCGAAGTGCGCGAGCCGCCCCAGCCGCCGGTGCGGCGGCCGGCCAAGCCCGCAATGTCGGAAACCGATAACCTGCTGCTGATGGTGCTGCCGCCGCTGGTTGGCGCGCTGGTGGGCGTTGCGATATTAGCGGCCGTCGGCGTGATGCTGGTGGGCCAGGCTGGCGGGCTGGCCGCGCTGGGCGCGGCGCTGCTGGGCCAGCACAGCGCCTGGTATATGTCGCGCGCCAGCGCCTTCGTGGCCTACGTGCTGCTGTGGTGGTCGATGGTGCTGGGCGTCTCGATCACCAACAAGCTAGCGCGGCTGTGGCCGGGCGGCCCGACCGCCGGGGCGCTGCACGAGCACGCCAGCCTGCTGGGCCTGGCCTTTGGCGCGCTGCACGGGCTGGTGCTGCTGGGCGACAAATACATCGGCTACACGCTGCCGCAAATACTGATCCCGTTCGCCGGCACCAGCTACCTGCCGCTGTGGGTCGGGCTCGGGCAGGTGGGCTTCTACCTGATGGCGCTGGTGACGTTGAGCTTTTACGTGCGGCGCTGGATCGGCGCGCGGACCTGGCGCTCGATCCACTACCTGAGCTTCGCCGTGTTCGCGCTGGCGCTGCTGCACGGCCTGTTCAGCGGCACCGACACCAGCGCGCTGTGGGCGGTGTGGATGTACGCGGGCACCGGCCTGAGCCTGCTGGGGCTTACGATCTACCGCGCGCTGATGCCGCGCCGGGCTGCGGCAGCCGCGTAGGCTTTGGCGGTGGCGCGGGGGCGGCGACGCCACACCCGTAGCTGGGAGAAAGGGAGATGTGCTGCAGTGTGGCGGTTTCGGCAAAGCCAACCCCCACACTGCCTTTTCCTAATGCCCTGCCAGAGGTGGGGCGAAGGACGCTGCACGAGCCGTGCCTGGTGGCGCGGCAACTGCGGCAATTTGGGGAGAGTATGCTATACTGGTGGCGGCCTTCCAGGGCATACCCGCCAGGCGAGCGTGTGAATGCGGCGCCGCGATGGTGCACGAAAGGATGAAGCATGTCGTATACCGATCAGCAGCGCCAGCAGATCGCCAGCTGGGTGTCGCAGAAAGTGCCGCGCCTCACCAGCGATGGCTGCCCGCTGTGCGCCAGCACCACCGGCGGCTATGGCGTCGAGCGCGTGACGGTGCCAAGCCTCGAGGTGCCGCTGATGGCGATCGCCTGCCGCAACTGCGGCTACGTGATGCTGTTCAACGAGCAGGCGGTGCTCACGCCCACGAAGTAGCCGGCGCTCACCAGCGCGGCAGCGCCAGCTGCCAGCCCGGCTCGATCTTTTGCATCTCGGCCGCGTCGTCGCGGTAGTGTAGCCCACATGCCAGGTACTGCGCGTGCATGCGCGCCAGCTCGGCCTGGTCGATCGTCACCCCTAAACCCGGCCCGGCCGGTACGGCCAGCGCCCCCTCTTCAAAGCGCAGCTTGCCGCCGGCGATCAGCTCTTCGCTCTGCCAGGGGTAGTGCGTATCGCAGGCGTACGTCAGGTTTGGCACGGCCGCGGCCAGGTGCGCCATCGCCGCCAGCGAGATCCCCAGGTGCGAGTTTGAGTGCATCGACAGCCCCAGCCCCCAGGTGCGGCAGATCCGCGCCAGCTCGACCGAGGCGCGCAGCCCGCCCCAGAAGTGGTGGTCGCCCAGGATGATCTGCACGCTGCCAAGCCCGATCGCGTCAGGTAGGTCGGCGAAGCTTACGCAGCACATGTTCGTGGCCAGCGGCAGCCGCGTGTGGCTGGCCAGCTCGGCCATGGCCGCGCGGCCGGCCACCGGGTCCTCGTAGTATTCCAGCAGCCCATCGAGCTCGCGCGCGCAGCGTACGCTGGTCGCGAGCGACCACGCGGTGTTCGGGTCGATCCGCAGCGGCACGCCCGGCCCAAAGTTCTCGCGCAGCAGCCGGATGGTGGCGATCTCGTCGTCGGGCGGCAGCACGCCGGCCTTGAGCTTGAGCGACTGAAAGCCGAACTCGGCGACCATGGCGCGCGCCTGGCCGACCAGCGCGGCGGGCGAAAGCGCCTCGCGCTGGCGCATAGCCGGCCAGCCGGGCGCGTCGGCGGGCACGGCCGGGTCGTTGCCAAGGCCCCACTGCCCGCCGGCGCCGGCGTGCTTGTAGAACAGGTAGGCGCTGAACGGCACGCGCTCGCGCACCTGGCCGCCCAGCAGGTCGCACACCGGCCGGCCGGTCGCCTTGCCGATCATGTCGAGGCAGGCCACCTCGATCGCGCCGAAGGTGCGCGCCGGCGAGCTGAGCTTGCCCTCCCACGGCTTGGATGTGCCGTCGCCGCGCGCGCCGCCCCAGATCATCGCCTCCAGCTCGGCCAGCCGGAACGGGTCGCGGCCGACGAGCAGATCGCCCAGCGCCAGCAGCTCGTCTACCACCGCCGCGCCGCCGTGCGTCTCGCTCACGCCGCTGATGCCGTCGTCGCTCACCAGCTCGACGATTGTGCGCAGCGCGTAGGGCGCGTGCAGCCCGAACGCCGAGCGCAGCGGCGGGTCGGCGAAGGCGATCGGGGTTATTTTGTATTCCACTATCTTCATTTGGTGTCCTGCTTCGCGGCGCAGCCACCGCCGCATACCTCGGGGCGCGCGGGCACGGGGCACGCAGCCCCAACCTCCCATCTCCGATGCTATCCCTTCACGCTGCCCGCCGTCAGGCCCTCCACAAGGTAGCGCTGGGCGTAGACATACACCAGCATCACTGGGATGGCCATCAGCAGCGAGGCGCCCATTAGCTGGCCCCACGGGTAGATATCGCCGAACACCAGCAGCTGCAAGCCCACCGGCAGCGTCTTCAGGCTCTCGCTGGTGATAAACACAAACGCGAACAAGAACTCGTTCCAGGCGTTGGTGAAGGCGAACAGCGTTACCGAAAGCAGCGCCGGGGCGGCGAGCGGCAGGGTGATGCGCCAGAACGCGCTGAGCCGGTTGGCGCCATCGATCATCGCGGCCTCCTCCAGGTCGGGCGGGATCGAGCGGTAGTAGCCCAGCATCACCCAGGTGGCGAACGGCATAAGAAACGTCGGGTAGGTGGCGATCAGCGCCAGGTGCGTGTTGATGATGCCCATGCTCACCAGGATGCGGTACAGCGGGATGAACAGCAGCGAGCCGGGCAGCAGGTAGGTGACGAGCAGCACGGTGGTGAGGGTGTTGGCGCCGCGGAAGTTCAGCCGCGCCAGCGCGTAGCCGGCTAGCGCCGCGAGCGCGACCGACAGCGCAGTGCTGGCAGTGGCGACGATCACAGTGTTGCGGAACCACGTCAGGTAGGCGGTTTTGAACAGCAGCGTGCGAAACTGGTCGAGCGTCCACGGCTCGGGCCAGAAGATCGAGCGATACTGCTGGATCTGCAGGTCGGTCTTGAACGACGTGATAATGATCCAGTAGAACGGGAACAGCACGAACAGCAGCAGCGGCAGCAGCAGCAGCAGGCGCAGCGCCAGCCCGGCGCGCGCGCGCGCGGCGAAGCTCAGCGCCGGCCGGCCGCCGCGCAGCAGCGCCAGCAGCCGCACCGCGCCGGCCGCCAGCCACTCGAGCGGCAGAAACAGCAGATCGAGCAGCAGCCCGACGCCGCGCCCTACCCAGTCGAGCGCGCGGTCGAGCGCCGACTCGCGCTCGCGGCCGGCCGGGTCCTGGCGCATGAACCGCGCCAGCACCACAATAAACACGCCCAGCACCGGGGCCATGCTCAGCGCCACCGCCGCGCCCGGCCCGAAGCGCAGCCCGATGATCGCGCGCTCGTAGGCCAGGATCGAGAACAGCCGCGTCGCGCCGCCGGGGCCGCCGCCGGTCATCAGGTACACCAGCCCGAAGGTATTGAAGGTCGAGATCGTCGAGAGCAGCAGCGTCACCACGATCACGTACTTCAGGCCCGGCAGCGTAATATGCCTGAAGCGCTTGAGCGCGTCGGCGCCGTCGACCTCGGCGGCCTCGTACAGCTCGCGGTCGATCGCCTTGAGGCCGGCCAGCAGCAGGATGGTGTAGAACGGGATGCCCTTCCAGATATTCACCGAGATCACGCTGGGCATGGCCAGGCGCGGCTCGGAGAGCCAGCCGAGCGGCCGGTCGATCAGGCCGAGCGCCAGCAGGATCGGGTTCAGCCCGCCGAAGATCGGGTCGTAGATGCTGCGCCAGGCCATCGCCGTCACAACCTCGGGCACGATCCAGGGCAGCAGCATCAGCCCGGTAAGCAGGTTGCGCAGCGGCAGGCGGCTGTTGAGCAGCAGCGCGATCGCCATGCCAACCACGAGCTTGCAGCCGATCGAGGCGGCGGTGAACAGAATAGTATTGCCTACCGCGCTGCGGAATTCGGAGTCGCGCCAGAGCAGCTGGTAGTTGCGCAGGCCCACGAACTGGTCGGTGCGGGTGATGATATTGCGGGTGGTGAAGCTGAGCAAGATCGCGTTGATAAACGGCCAGAAGATCAGCCCGGCCATGATGATCACCAGCGGCAGCACAAACGGCAGCGCGACCTTCCAATCGCGGCCGAGCCAGGCGGCGGCGCGGCGCTCGCGGCCCAGCGGCGCGCCACGCAGCAGCGCCGGGCTGCCCTGTGTCGCTCGTTTGGCCATAGCTCCCTCTCTATGCGGCAGGATGGCGCGATGGCATAATCAGCGTGGCGGCTGCATCGTGCCATCGCGCTATCGTGCCACGGTGTCAGGCTTGCGGCAGACCGGCCTCTTCAAACAGCTGTACGATGCGGTCGTGCGCGTCTTTCACTGCGTCCTCGGCCGACATCTTGCCGGTGGTGACATTGGCCATCATCTGGCTGGGGATCGCCGCGGCGAGGATGCCGTCGATTGCGGCGTTCGGGTCGGCGGGGTACGACGTGCCGGTGTAGGCCTCGGGGTTGAAGATGATCTCCTTCACCGTGGCGAAGTTCGGGTCGATCTTCAGGATCTCGTCGGTCCACTGGTTCTTGTACGCCGGCAAGAACAGCGCCCCGCCCTCCTGCACCATGGGGTCGAAGATCTGCGGCTGGAGCATGTGCAAGATCAGCTCTTTGGCGATGTCGATGTTCTTCGAGCCCTTGAAGATCGTGAACCAGCCGTTCTGCCCGGCCTCGAGCAGCTTGCCGTCGTTGGTTTTGAACTTGTGCAGCAGCGCGGTGTTCGGGAAGACTGGGTTTTTGTCCTTCTTGGCCTTGGCGTAGATGCTGAACTGGTTGGCGGTGAGCGCGATCGTGCCGGCCAGGTAGGCCTCGTTGTTGCTGGTGTCGGTCCAGCTCTCGATGCCTGGCGGCAGCATTGGCTTGTACTTCTCGCCTGTGTAGGTTTCCTGCAGCCACTTCACCGCCGCCACCGCCTGCGGCGAGTTAAAAGTAACCTTCTGGCCGGATTGGTCGGTGAAGCTGGCGCCAAACGCCTGCAGCACGTCGACGATAAAGCCGTGGCCGTCGCCGCTCTTGTTGATCGTCAGGCCCCAGCCCCAGATCTTTTTGCTGGCGTCGCTGATCTTGAGCGCGGCGTCGCGGCGCTGGTCGAGCGTGTCGAGCGTGTTGACGTCGACCCCGGCGGCCTGGAAGACGTCCTTGCGCCCAAACCAGCCGCCGGTCTGGCTCATGAACGGCACCGCGAACCAGCGGCCGTCGAACTGGGCGTTCTTGGCGGCCGTCACCGGCACGACATCGCCGTACATCTTGATCGCCTGCTCGACCACGTCGGTCACGTCTTCGACGATATCGAGCGAGTGCATCTGCGGGATGCTGAGCGTGTGGTAGCCCAGATCCGGCGGCACGCCGGCCTGCACCGCGGCCTGCATCTTGGCCAGGAAGTCGCCGAAAACCTCGGGGTTGGCGGTCGAGATGTCGAGCTGGATGCCCTTGTTCTTGGCGTAGTCGGTTACGGCGTCGCGGAACTTCTGCTGTACCGTCTCGAAGTACTCGGTGCGGTGGATCACCGTGAGCTTGCCGGCGGCGCCCTCGGGCAGCGGCGCGGGCGTGTTCGTCGGCGCCGGCGCGGCGGCGGTTGGCGCAGCGGCAGTGGTTGCGGCAGCGGTTGGCCCGGCGGCAGCTGCGGCGGTTGGCGCAGCGGCAGTGGTTGCGGCGGGGGCGGCGGCGGTGGTTGCGGCGGGCGGGCTGGTAGGCGCCTCGGTGGTGCTGGCGCCGCCACAGGCGGCCAGCAGCGTGGCGCCAGCGCCCATCAGGCTGGCGCGGAGAAATTTGCGGCGTGATATGCGGCCCTGCGGTTGATCCGATGCCATGCGTGTTCCTCCTTTGGTAAGCATGACTCTGCGCTGAGCGCCGCGGCATCGCCCGATAGTGGGCAGCCGAACCCGTGCGTGCCTGGCGGCCGCTCTGCTGCTACAGGGAGTGAAACCTCCTTTCGTTGAAGATGCTGCTGGGGAGCTACGTTGAGGAGCCGATGGCGCATTATACCATGCATTATCGCGTATAATCTCGTTTGGCGGGGCCAAACGGCCCGCATAGCACACAAGGAGCACCCGATGCGATCAAACCCCGAAGACCTGCGTGGCATCGCCCTGCCGGCGCCTGGCTGGTCGCGCGCGCTGCCGATCAGCGGCCCGCCGTTCGAGCGGCCGGCGCCGGAGCTGATCGAGCGGCTGTACCGCGTGGGCAGCGCCACCGCCAGCGCGGTGATGCACCGCATGGGCGTGCGGCAGACGTTCGTCGAAGGGCCGGTGGCGCGCCAGCCCGGCGCCAAGGTGGTAGGGCCGGTCGTCACGCTGCAGTTCATGCCGCAGCGCGAAGACGTGGCCTCGGGCCTGGCCCAGGAGCACGCCGAGCAGGTGAGCGCGCTGTGGGCCGTGTTCGAGAGCGTGCAGCCCGGCGACGTGCTGGCGGTGCAGGCGTTCGGCGACGCCTACACCGGCTGCATGGGCGAGATGCTGATCACCTACTTTAAGGGCCGCGGCGGCGTGGGCATTGTGGTCGATGGCTGCATCCGCGACTGGCCGCGCGTGCGCGAGATCGGCGTGCCGCTGTGGACGCGCGGCTTTACACCGAACTATGCCTCGCAGGCCAGCCTGTTCCCGTGGGCCTACAATGTGCCGATCGCCTGCAGCCGGGTGCTGGCGCTGCCCGGCGACATCATGATCGCCGACGACGACGGAGCGGTGCTGGTGCCGGCGCAGATGGCCGAGCTGGTGCTCCAGCACACGCTCGACCACGAGGAGTGGGAGGTCTTCAGCCGGATCATGCTGGCGCAGGGCGGCAGCCTGGCGAAGTACTACCCGCTCAGCGACGAGGGCTGGGCCGAGTACGAGGCATGGCGGAAGCAGCAGGGTCAGAAAGCTTAATCCACACGAGCTACGTGGTGGGGGTTTCGGGGGCGGCTTTGCCGACCCAGAAAGAGATGATTTTGGAGGCACTGCGCTCTCCAAGCCTCCCGCCCAGGAGAACACCGCATAGCTCGTGTCATTCACAGGAGTTACGCGGTGCGCGTTTTTGCCTTCGGCAGAGCGGTACTTTTTCATCTATGGTGCTGAGATTGTGGCGCAAAGCGCCACAATCTCAGCACAAAAGAAAGCGAAGTACCATGCTGCCGCAGGCAGAAGGAGCCGATATCGCAGCGACCGCGTAAGTCTTGTAATTCACAGGTGAACACATGAAGATAACAGCAATCAAGACGGCCGCCACGCTGGGGCATGGCATGCACCTTTGGGTGCGGGTCGAGACCGACGAGGGCATCAGCGGGCTGGGCGAGTGCGTGCACGGCGGCGTGCAGGCGATCGCGATCATCCACGAGCTGCGCGCCGGCCTGATCGGCCGCGACCCGCTGCAGATCGACGCGATCTTCGAGGAGCTGCGGCGCGGCCACGTGTTCGACGGCGGCTTCGCCGGCGCGCTGATCACCGCGCTCACCGGTATTGAGTTGGCGCTGTGGGATCTCAAGGGCAAGGCCCTCGGCGCGCCGGTGTATGCGCTGCTTGGCGGCAAGTTCCGCGATAGCATTCGCGTCTACGCCGACTGCCAGGTCGAGCCGAGCATGGACTTCGGCGAGATCGAGCGCGTGGTGCAGGGCGTGGTCGCGCGCGGCTTCACCGCGCTGAAGATCGACCTCGACATTGGCGCCTACACCGGCGACCGCAGCCGCGCCCACGGGCGCGTGAAGGACGCCTTCAACCACACCGCCGACCAGTGGGAGCACGAGCGTATGCTCGAGCTGGTGGACATGACCACGCGCGCGGCTGGCCGCGATGTGGCGGTGGCGGTGGACGTGCACACCCGGCTCGATGTGCCCAGCGCCATTCGCCTCGCGCGCGACCTGCAGCAGTTTCACCTGCTGTGGCTCGAAGAGCCGGTGCCGCCGGAAAACATCGACGCCATGCGCGAGGTCAAGCGTGCCAGCGCCACGCCGATCTGCGCCGGCGAGAACCTGTACCTGCGCCACGGCTTCCGCGACCTGATCGTCAAGCAGGCGGTCGACATCATCATGCCCGACATCCCGAAGTGCGGCGGGCTGTCGGAGTGCCGCAAGATCGCCAACCTGGCCGAGCTGTACTACATCCCATTCGCGCCGCACAACGTCGCCTCGCCGATCGGCACCATGGCCTCGGCGCACGTGTGCGCCAGCGTGCCGAACTTCCTGGTGCTCGAGTTCCACTGGCTGCACCGCGACTACTGGCGCACGATCACAGCCGACGGCGAGGATATTATCAAGGACGGCTATATCGCGCTGAGCGAGCGGCCGGGCATTGGCGTCGAGCTGAACGAGGCGGTGGCGCGCGCGCACCAGTTCCCAGGCACAGCCTGGTTTGAGTGATTGGCCTGGCCTAGCCTACGACGCGCCGGAACAGGCCGGGGTAGTCTTCGACCAGCCCCTCGGCGTCGATTGGTAGGTCGGCCGCGAAGCCGGTGTCGAGCGCCTCGAAGCGAACCAGCGCCGGGCCGAGGCGGGTGTAGCGCTGGCGCGCGCGGCTCACCACCAGCCCCGGCAGCGCGATATACACCACCTCGATCTCGGCGGCCGCGCCCAGCGGCGCCAGCCGGCGGATCGGCAGCGTGTTGGTGAACGGCGTGGCCGAGATGTCGACGTCGTGGCAGCCGTCGAGCGCGGGCAAGGCCGCGCCGGCCTCGTTGGCCCAGTGGCCCGCGCCGTCGCCGTGCAGCTCGATCCGTCGCTCGGTGGCGTCGAGCAGGTCGACCCTGACTGCGCGCGTGTGCCAGGCCGCGTCGCACTGCACGGTGTAGCGCACGCGAAACGGCGTGCCTCCGTCGCCGAAGCCGATGATCACGCCATCGGCCAGCGCCTCGCCGGCGGCGGTGGCGCTCAGGGCCACATGCTCGAGCCCCGGCATGGCCCACGGTTTCCAAAGGATCTGGGTCGGCATCGCCTGCTCCTCTCGATGATTGCGCCGGCCAGGCTGCCGGCAGGCCGATTGCGCGGATGCGGCCACGGCAGTATAGTATATCTCGCTGCTGCAGGCGTGCAATCTCGGCCGACCGCGCTGCCGCAGGCTAAAAAGGGCCGGCTGGGTAAGTCGTGTAGCTGATCATCTTCGGTTTTCCGCGCAGAGGCT
Organism: Kouleothrix sp.; assembly: GCF_046328425.1. NCBI lineage: Bacteria > Bacillati > Chloroflexota > Chloroflexia > Chloroflexales > Roseiflexaceae > Kouleothrix > Kouleothrix sp. The sequence continues at coordinate 190,659 of NZ_JAXLWP010000007.1, read as the reverse complement.
GGTAAACCGAACACAATAGCAAACTCTCCCCAGGAGTCGTATGCTGCTGCTCAAAGAGCCGACGCGCGAGCAGATCGCCAACTTGATCGCCGCCTACCGCCACACGCCGTTTACCTACCCGGATGTCGGCGCGTCGCGCGGCGCTCCCCCGGCCGGCTGGCGCGTCGACCATAACCGCGCGCGGTTGGGCGCTGGCGCGGCCACATTCGAGCGCGCCCGCACCGCGTTCGAGCGCTGGGCCATGTTCGATGTCGGCTGGATGCGTCTGTGCTGGCCTGAAGCGCCGATCGCCGCCGGAACGACAGTGGCGCTGCTGGCCAGCCTGCCGGGCCTGTGGTCGCTGAACATCTGCCGCGTGGTCTACACGATCGACGACGACGACGGGCGGGTACGGCGGCGCGGCTTCGCCTACGGCACGCTCGGCTTGCACGAGGCCCGCGGCGAAGAGCGCTTTCTGGTCGAGTGGGATCGCGCCAGCGATGCGGTGCACTACGACGTGCTGGCGTTCTCGCGGCCTTATAGCCTGCTGGCGCGGCTGGGCTACCCGGTGGTGCGCGTGTTTCAGCGGCGCTTCGGGCGCGCCTCGAAGCGGGCCATGCTACGCGCGGCAGAAGGGCAGGATTGATACGATGTACGCGGAAAGCCGCGACGATGGACGCATGCCACCTGCGGCCGATGCGCCGCCGATGATTGGCATTCTTGCCGGGATGGGGCCGCGATCGACGGCGCCGTTTGTCGACATGGTGGTGAGCGAGTGCCAGCGCCAGTACGGCGCGCGTTACGACGACGAGTTCCCGCCCATGATGATCTACTCGCTGCCGACGCCATTCTACGTCGACCGGCCGATCGACCACGCGGCGCTGCGGGCCTCGATCGCGGCCGGGCTGCGCACCCTGGCCGGCACCGGCGTGGGCCTGATCGCCATGCCCTGCAACACCGCGCATATCTACTATGCCGAGCTGGCCGCCGCCCTGGCCGTGCCGCTGCTGAACATGGTCGAGCTTGCCCTGTGCGCGCTGCCGCACGATGCCCGGCGCGTGGCGCTGCTGGCAACCCGGCCCACCGCCGAGGCGCGCGTGTACCAGGATGCGCTCGCGCGCGCCGGCCTTGTGCCATACCTGCCCGAGGCGCTGCAGGCGCGCGTCGACGCGCTTATTCAGGCGGTCAAAACCGCCCCCGATCGCGCTGGCCCGGCCGCGCGCTGGGCCGAGCTGCTGGATGAACTTGCCGGCGCGGGCGTTGATACGGCGCTGGTCGCCTGCACCGACCTGAGCGGGCTGTGCGCCGCCGGGCCGCCCGCGCCGCGCCGCGCCGACGCAGCCCAGGCGCTGGCCGCCGAGCTTGTGCGCGCCTGGCGCTCCGCCGCCGTGAAGCAATAAAGGAGACGCCCATGAGCCAGACCGTCTACCTGATCAGCGACCTACACCTTGGCCCGGGCCGCGACCTGAACACCGGCGTGTGGGATCCGCTCGAAGATTTCCAGGCCGACGACGCGCTGGGCGCGTTTCTTGGCCGGGTCAGCGCGGCCGCCGGCGCCGAGCCGGTCGAGCTGATCATCGCTGGCGACTTCATCGACTACCCGCAGATCCTGCCCGACCTGGCGCTCACCTCGCCGCTCAACACCCGTGGCACCACCGAGGCCGAGTCGGTCGAGCGCACCCGCGTGGTGCTGGGCCAGCGCCCCGAGGTCGCCAGCGGCCACCCGCAGGTATTCGCGCAGCTGCGCCAGTTCATGGCCGACGGCCACTCGGTCACCATTCTCGTCGGCAACCACGATATCGACCTGCTGTGGCCGGGCGTGTGGGCGCTGCTCTTCGACGCGATCTACCCGCCCGGCGCGCCCGGCACGCTGCGGCGCGTGGCCTACAGCCTCACCGTCGGCGCGGCCGAGCGCGGGCGCGTGTATGTCGAGCACGGCCACGAGCGCGACCCCGAGAACTGCTTTGGCGACCGCATGGGCAAGCCGTTCGGCGACGACGGCGCAGGCGCGCGCCGGCTCAAGCGCTGCTACGGCACGCTGTTCGTCGACAAGGTGTACAACCAGCTCGAGCGCGAGCGCTGGTTTATCGACAACGTCAAGCCGATCTCCAAGGTGATCGGGCTAGGCCTGCGCAACGACCTGTTCTACACCGGCGGCGCGCTGGCGCTGATCGTCAAGTTCTTTCTGATCGCCGGCCTGCCGCCCAAGCAGCTGCGCGCCGTGCTGAGCGACGACAGCTGGCCGGCCAACCGCCGCACGCCTGGCGCGCTCGTGAGCGCGGTGAAGGACGACGAGCTGCGCGCCTACCTCGAGCGGCGCATGGCCGACCCACAATTCCGCGACGAGTTCAACCAGGAGATCGCGCGCTTCGACGAGCAGGAGTGGCGCGAGATGCGCGCCGGCATCAACCGCCAGCCGACTGTTGAGAAGCTGGCCGACGACAAGCCCCGCCCGGTGATCCTGGCCGCCGAGGCCGAAGATTACTACCGCGCCGCCGCGCGCGATCTGCTGCGGCTCGACCCGCGCATCACGGCGGTGGTGATGGGCCATACCCACGCGGCGATCGACGGCCTCACCAGCCCGATCTACCTCGACGGCGGGCGCGCCGGCTACTACTTTAACAGCGGCACCTGGACGCTGCACCTGCGCGAGCGGCCGGGCCGCCCCTACACCTGGGCCGAGATCGGCGACGCCAACAACTACACCTCGCTGCTCACCTACCTGCGCTTCGTGCCGAACGACGCCGGCGAGTACCAGGTCGAGTTCCATAGCTGGGCTGCCGAGAGTGGCTAACAGCTTGTCTGAAAAGAGGACATGAACACTATGAGCAACCAACCGACTGCCCTGCCGCACTGGGATATGAGCGTCGTCTACCCCGGCCTCGACTCGCCCGAGTTCGCGGCCGACTTCGCCGCCGCGCAGGCCGATGTCGCCGCCGCCGCCGCGCTGTTCGACGCGCTGGGCATCGGCGAGCGCGCCGCCGCGCCGCTGGCCGACGCCGACGTCGCCGCGTTTGAGCAGGTTGTCGCCGCGCTGAACCCGCTGCTCGAGCGCGCCGGCACGCTGAGCGCCTATATCTACAGCTTCGTCACCACCGACTCGCGCGACACAGTGGCGCAGGCGCGCCTCAGCGAGTACCAGCGCGCCGCCGTGACGCTGTCGCAGCTGACTACGCGCCTCACCGCCTGGATCGGCGCGCTCGATGTCGGCGCGCTGCTGGCGCAGTCGGGCGCGGCGCGCGAGTACGAGTTCCTGCTGCGCCAGGCCCAGCGCCGCGCCCGCCACCTCATGTCGCCGGCCGAGGAGGCGCTGGCGGCCGAGCTGGCGCCCAGCGGCGGCGGCGCCTGGAACCGGCTGTACAACAATGTCGCCTCGCAGCTGCTGGTGCCGATCGATTTCGACGGGCCGCCGCGCGAGCTGCCCATAAGCGCGCTGCGCAACCTGGCGTTCGAGGCCAGCCGCGACACCCGCCGCCGCGCCTACGAGGCCGAGCTGGCGGCCTGGCGCCGCAGCGCCGTGCCGCTGGCCGCGGCCATGAACAGCATCAAGGGCGAGGTGTCCACCCTCGCGCGCCGCCGCGGCTGGGCCGCGCCGCTCGAGCAGGCGCTGTTCGCCAATAATATCGACCGCGACACGCTCGACGCGATGCTGGCCGCCGCGCGCGAGTCGTTCCCCGACTTCCGGCGCTACCTGCGCGCCAAGGCGCGCATGCTCGGCGTCGCGCGCCTGGCCTGGTACGATCTGTTCGCGCCAGTCGGCGCGACGCGCGCCTGGGGCTACGACGAAGCCGCCGCGTTTATCGTCGCGCAGTTCGGCAGCTACTCCGGCCGCATGCGCGATTTCGCCGCGCGCGCCTTCCGCGAGCGCTGGATCGACGCCGAGCCACGCCCCGGCAAGCGCGACGGCGCGTTCTGCATGCCGCTGCGCCGCGACGAGTCGCGCATTCTCGCCAACTACCAGCCTAGCTTCAAGAGCGTCTCGACGCTGGCGCACGAGCTGGGCCACGGCTACCACAACACCAACCTGGCGCGCCACCCCGAGCTGAACCGCGACACGCCCATGACCCTGGCCGAGACGGCCAGCATCTTCTGCGAGACGATCGTGCGCAACGCCGCGCTGGCCGCGGCCGCGCCTGCCGAGCAGGCCGAGATCCTCGAGGGCGCGCTGATGAACAGCTGCCAGGTGGTCGTCGATATCACCAGCCGCTTCCTGTTCGAGCAGCAGGTGTTCGAGCGCCGCCCCGCCCGCGAGCTGTCGGTCGACGAGCTGTGCGCGGCCATGCGCGACGCGCAGCTCGCCACCTACGGCGACGCGCTCGACCCCGACGCGCTGCACCCGTTTATGTGGGCCGCCAAGCCGCACTACTACAGCACCGGCAACTCGTTCTACAACTACCCGTATATGTTCGGCCTGCTGTTCGGGCTGGGGCTGTACGCGCGCTACCGCCGCGACCCCGAGGCATTCAAGCTCGGCTACGACGAGCTGCTGGCCTCGACTGGCCTTGCCGACGCGGCCACGCTGGCCGGGCGCATGGAGATCGACATCCGCTCGATCGACTTCTGGCGCGCCAGCCTCGGCATCATCCGCGCCGATGTCGACCGTTTCGAGGCGCTGGCAGGCGCGCAGGAGTGAAATCGCGCCGTGCCGGCGATCGATGCCGCTGGCGCCTGCCTCAGGGCAAACCGGCAGCTCATGCCGCCCGACGAGGCCCGCGCCACCGGCGCTGCGCACGCCACAGACCATGCGTATGGCTATTCGAAACAGCTTCTGCCTAGGAGCAATCATGCTGATGCTGCTTGCCGCCTGCGGCGCGCCAGCGCGCACCGCCCACGCGCCAACCGATGGCGCGCCCGCGCCGAGGCGCTTTCTGGCGCTGGGCGACTCGTACACGATCGGCGAGAGCGTGGCCGCGGCCGAGCGCTGGCCGGTGCAGCTGGCCGGGCTGCTGCGCGCCCGTGGCGTCGCTCTGGCCGAGCCGCAGATCATCGCGCGCACCGGCTGGACCACCGACGAGCTTGCGGCGGCGATCGACGCCGCCGAGCCGCAGGGGCCGTTCGATCTGGTGTCGCTGCTGGTCGGCGTGAACAACCAGTATCGCGGGCGCGCTGCCGGCGAGTACCGCGCCGAGCTTCGCGCGCTGCTCGGCCGGGCGGTGGCGCTGGCCGGCGGCGATGCCCGGCGCGTGCTGGTGCTCTCGATCCCCGACTGGGGCGTCACGCCGTTTGCTGCCGGCCGCGATGCCGCGCGGATCGCCGCCGAGATCGACGCGTTCAACGCGATCGGCCGCGCCGAGGCGCTGGACGCCGGCGTGCGCTACGTCGATGTCACCGCCGAGTCGCGCCGCGCCGCCACCGACCCGGCGCTGGTCGCCGGGGATGGCCTGCACCCATCCGGCGCGATGTACGCCGCCTGGGCCGCGCTGGCGCTGCCCGACGCGCTGGCGGCGCTGGGCGCGGCGTAGGCGCGGCGCGGACCCCGATTCGCGTAGCAGCCACAGAGGATCTGCCCATGCCGGCGAGCCCAACCCCGATCACCGACCTGCGCCACCTGGCGCCGCTGGCGCGCCGCTGGATCGCCGAGCTGCTGGCGCGCCAGCTTGGCGCGGTCGAGCTGAGCTACGATTTCTATCGCGAGTGGAACGGCGGCTGGCGGGTGCGCGTCGAGGTCGCCGGCGCGCGCCAGGGCTGGCTCGACTTCGCGCTGCTGGCCACGCCTGGCGGCGGGCTGCTGGCGCTGCCGCAGCCCGTGCCCGAGCGCTGGCGCGCGATCAGCGGCATCCCCGCCAGCGATGGCAGCCTGTGGACACTCGACGACGGGGGGGCGCTTGTGCCGTTCGCAGCATCCGGCGCCTAGCGGCGCTCGTCGCCCAGGCGCCCGCCCTGGCGCACGCAGTAAAACGTGACATAACAAACAAACAGCACTGCGGCGAACTCGGCGCTGAGCGCGAGCGGGTGGAGGTTGCCGCGCGGGTGCAGCAGCGGCGCCAGCGCGTCGGCCAGCACGTCGCGCGGGTACAGCAGCGCGTCCCAGCTGTTCCAGCGCAGCACCCGGCCGAGGTACACGCCCAGCCCGGCCAGCCCGCTCGCGCCCAGCACGAACAGCCAGCTGGCGGCGGCGCCGGCCGTGCGGCGCACCAGCGTCTGCATCACCTGGAGCGACACCACCGCCAGAAAGCAGCCCGCCAGCATAAACGCCGCCAGCAGCCCGATGTCGTACCACAGCGGCACGGGCGGGCGCTCGCGCAGGTGGATGAGGTCGGTGACGATGTAGGGCGCGTTAGGGAAGAACAGCAGCCACAGCGCGCCGGGCGCCAGCAGCAGCCACCACGCGCCCGGGCGGCGCAGCTGCGTGGCTGCGGCCCATAGGCTGGCCAGGTATGGCATCCACGCCAGCGCCAGATTCCACGCCAGGAAGGTCAGGCTCAGCTGGTGCGTGCGCGCCACCCGCGCCGCAAGCAGCGCCAGCGCCAGCGCGCTGCTGAGCACGAGCGCATAGAATGCGCGCGCCTGGAGAAATCGGTGCATGCTGCCGATCCGCTCGAACATCGCTTGTTCCTTTTCCACGCACAAGATCCTGCGCGGAGTGTAACCACGCCGGCGAGGGCGCGCAATAGCGGCCGCGTGATACGCGGCTTACACCAGCGTAGCGCGTGGCCGCGCCTGCCGCCACGCCCTGGGTCGCCGCCTGGCCGCACCCGTGTGCTTGACGCCGCCAGCCGCCTCTGGTAGCCTTTACCAAAGGCCTGGCAAATCACACCGGCATGCCAACGAGCTGCCGGCGTTGCGACCCGCGAACCTGCAATCGTATGATCACACTCTTGCTTGTCGAAGACAACCAGCGCCTGCGGCCGGCTTTGGCCGCCGGCCTGAACGCCACCGGCGCGGTGCGCGTGGCCGGCGACTGCGGCAGCGGCGAGGAGGCCCTGGCGCACTGCCTGGCCGAGCCGCCCCAGGCCATCCTGATGGACGTGCAGCTTGCCGGCCAGCTCAATGGCATCGAGGCCGCCGTGGCCATCCGGCGCGAGTTCCCGCGCCTGCCAGTGGTGTTCTACTCGATCCAGGACGACGACGCCTACTACCGGGCGTTTCGGCGCTCGGGCATTCTGAGCCACTACGCCTACGTGCGCAAGTCGAACTACCTGCTGCCGCAGATGATCGTGCCGCTGCTGCGCGACGCCGTGGCAGGGCGCAGCTTCATCGACCCCGAGATCGAGTCGCGGGTGCAGGAGGTGCGCGAGAAGGACGAGCAGGCGCCCATGGCGCTGCTCGAGCCCAACGAGCAGGCGGTGGCGCGCATGCTGGCGCGCGGCATGAGCAACGAGCAGATCGCCGCACAGCTGGGCTTCCGCGATAAGCGCAGCATCAGCCGCACCAATGGCCAGATCTACGCCGCCTGGGGCCTCGCCGACACCGCCACCGACGAGAAGGTCGCACGCACGCGCGCCGCGCTGATCGTGCACGAGGGCCGCCTGCTGATGTGGGACGACCAAGGCGCCCCGCATATTCTCGACGCGCGCGGCGCCTGGGTGCCGTACGATTTGTTGAAAGGCTAGCAGGTTGCAGGCCCGAGCCAGCTTGGCGTGTCAACCTGCAACTTTTGAACCCGCGAACCTGCACTATCGCCATGTCCTACCGCCTCTACATCGCGCTCACATGGGCCGTCAACACGATCTCGTTCTTCAACCTGATCGCGTTTCTGTGGCTGGGCCTCACCGTGCTGCTGAACGCCGAGCGCCGCCGCTGGGGCACGTGGGTGGCGGGCGGCGGGCTGATCCTGGCCGGGCTGTTTTTCGCCGGGCACTCGGCAGTGGTGAGCCACGCCTACGATACCTTCGGCGGCTTCGGCGCCGACACCGAGTTTTGGTGGCGCGCCAGCTGGCTGCCGGTGGTCGGCGCGCCGTACCTCTGGTATCTGATGACTGCCTGGTACACTGGGGTGCTCAGTTCGCTGCGCCAGCGCCTGTGGGTCGTGCTGGCCGGCGCGCTCGGCTGCGGCGCGCTGATCTCGCTGGCGGTGGCCAACCCGCTGCCCAGCTACGACGAAGTGCTCTCGCGCTCGCCGCTGAGCGTATTCCAGTTCGCCGGCCTGCCGGTGGTGGCGCTGATCTACCCGGTGTACAGCGCGCTGTGCATCCTGCTGGCGCTGGCGGCGCTGCGCCGCCCGGCGGCCTCCGAGCGCTTCATGGGCGACGAAGCGCGCCGCCGCGCACGGCCCTGGCTGATCGCCGCCTCGCTGGTGCTGCTGCTGGCCGCGCTGGCGCTGGGCGTGGCCGTGGCGGTGTTTCTCAGCCGGGTGCAGAGCCGCCTGCTCGGCACGCATATCGTGCGCACGCTGTTCGTGCTGGTGGGCTTCGATCTGCTGATCTGCGGCCTGATCGCCGTGGCGATCGTGCTGATCGGCCGCGCGATTGTGTCCTACGAGATCTTCACCGGCAAGGCGCTGCCGCGCGGCGGCCTGTTTCGCTACTGGCAGCGCAGCCTGGTGCTGGCCGCCGGCTTCGGCGCGCTGATGGGCCTCAGCATCAGCCTGCCGGCGCTGCGCGAGTTCGACCCGATCTACCGCGTGCTGCTGGCCACGCTGCTCATGACGCTATTCTACGCGCTGCTGGGCTGGCGCTCGTACGCCGACCGCGAGCGCAGCATCGGCGCGCTGCGCCCGTTTGTCGCCAGCCAGCGCCTGTACGAGGGCATGCTGCGCCCCGGCGCCCCGCCCGAGGCCGGTATCGCCGCGCCGCTCGATGTGCTCGCCGCCGAGGTGCTCGACGCCCGCGTGGCCTACCTGGCCGCGCTTGGCCCGCTGGCGCCGCTGGTAGGCCCGCCCATGGCCGCCGGCCAGCTTTCAGCCCACACCCCGCCCGACGACGCAGCGCTGGCCGCGCTGGCCGGCCGCTTCGGCTCGCCGCAGACGATGTGCGTGCCGATCGAGGCCGGCATGTACGGCGGCGCGGTGTGGGGCGTGCCGCTGTGGAGCGAGCGCGGCCTGATCGGCGCGCTGCTGCTCGGCGAGAAGCGCGACGGCGGCCTGTATACCCAAGAGGAGATCGAGATCGCCCGCGCCACCGGCGAGCGCCTGATCGATACCCGCGCCAGCGCCGAGATGGCCCGCCGCCTCATGGCGCTGCAGCGCCAGCGCCTGGCCGAAAGCCAGGTGCTCGACCGGCGCACCCGCCGCGTGCTGCACGACGATGTGCTGCCGCAGCTGCATATGGTGATACTGCAATTGGCAAGCTCCAGGCTGCCGGGCGACTCTTCGGAGAGCCTGCAGTCCACGCTCGACAGTCTGCAAGCGCAGCTCGGCGATATACACCGCGAAATCTCGAACCTACTCCACGCGCTGCCGCCTACCGCCGCGCCCGAGGTTGCGCGCCTTGGGCTGATTGGCGCGCTGCGTCAGGCGATCGACGGCGAGTTCGCCAGCGCCTTCGACGGCGTGGCCTGGTCGATCGACCCGGCCGCCGAGCACGCGGCGCGCGCGGTGCCGCCGCTGGCCGCCGAGGTGCTGTTCTACGCCGCGCGCGAGGTGGTGCGCAACGCCGCGCGCTACGGCCGCGACGGCGACGCCGCCCGCCCGCTGCACCTGGCGGTGTCGGTGGCGTGGCGCAGTGGCCTCGAGCTGGCGATCGAGGACGACGGCGTGGGCATGGGCGCTGCCACGGTGGCGCAGGGCAGCGGCCACGGCCTGAGCCTGCACTCCACGCTCATGGCCGTGGTCGGCGGCACGCTGGTGGCCGAAAGCCAGCCCGGCGCGTATACCCGCGTGTCTTTGTCGCTGCCCCAAGCCAGCCTATAGCACCGCGTCGAGCGCCTGCCGCAGGTCGGCGATCAGGTCCTCGGGGTGCTCGATGCCGATCGAAAGCCGGATCATGCTACTGGTAATGCCCCCATCCAGCCGATCTTCAAGGTCGACCTCGGCATGCGTAAGCGTGGCCGGGTGCTCGGCCAGCGACTCGTTGCCGCCAAGGCTTACCGCCAGGTGAAACAGGCGCAGCGCGTTCAGAAAGCGAAACGCCTGCTCTTCGCCGCCGCGAACGTCGAACGAGATCATGCCGCCTGGCGCCAGGCATTGCTTGCGGTAGATCGCAAACTGCGGGTCGTCGTCGCGCAGGTGGCCGAGGTAGTACACGCGCTCGACTTTGGGGTGATCGGCCAGGAAATCGGCCACGCGCCGCGCGCCCTCCATCGATGCGGTCATGCGCAACTTCAGCGTTTCCAGGCTGCGCGTCAGCAGCCAGGCGGTGTGCGGGCTGGGCATGCCGCCAAGCATGCCGCGCATGAGCTTCACCTGCCCGATCAGCTCGGCGCGGCCCAGGCACGCCCCGGCGATCACGTCGCTGTGCCCGCCGATGTATTTGGTTGCTGAGTACAGCACGAGGTCGGCGCCGTGCGCCAGTGGGCGCTGGAACAGCGGCCCGAGAAACGTGTTGTCGACGGCGAGTAGCACCTGGCGGTCGGCCGTCGAGTGCGCGCGTGCCACCTGGGCGCAGTAGCCGATGTCGGCCATGGCGTTGCTGGGGTTGCAGGGCGTCTCGATATAGATCATTTTGAGGTGCGCGGCCACTGCCGGGTCGCGCAGCGCGGCCGCGATGCCGGCTTCGCCGTCGAGCAGGCGGAAGCCGACGGGCCGGATGCCAAAGCGCGTCAGAATGCGCTTGGTGAAGTAGTCGGTGCAGCCGTAGCTCGGCTCGCCGTGCAGCAGCACATCGCCGGGGCTGAGAAACTGCAGCAGCGTAAAGCCGATCGCGGCCATGCCGCTTTCAAACACCGCGCAATCCTCGGCGCCGTCCCACACGCACAGCCGGCGCTCGAGAATCTCGAGGTTCGGGTTGGTTTCGCGGCTGTAGATGTAGGTATTGCTGAAATCTTCGTCGGGCTGCTGCGGGCGCAGGTTGTTGATTACCTCGCCGTAGGCTTTGCCAACCTCGGCGCTAGGGAACGAAAATGTCGAGGTCATGTAGATCGGCGGCTTGACGCTGTGCGACGCCAGCGTTGGGTCGTAGCCGTGGCGCATCATCAGCGACTCGGGGTGCATGGTTGGGTTGGGCGGCTGGTGTGTTTTCATAGTGGCCTCCTTTGTGTGCCAGGCCTCGGTGCCTCGCGCGCCCATTCTACCGCGCCTGCCGCCACGCGCATAATAGACTTTAGCGCGCGGCAACGTTGGTATAATGCGGATGCTTTCAGAAGACACACTGTATGGGGCGGCATTTATGATCCAGGCATTGATCTTCGACTTCGACGGCCTGCTGGTCGACACCGAGACACCCGCGTTCGAAAGCTGGCGGGTGATCTACGCCGAGCACGGCCACGACCTTTCGCTCGATCTGTATCAGCACGCGCTTGGCACGAGTCACGGCTTCGACCCGCTGGCGCACCTCGAGGGCCTGATCGGCCGCCCGCTCGATCGCGCCGCCGCGCTGGCGCACCGCCGCGCGGTTAAGTCGGCGCTCAGCGGCGAGCAGCCGCTGCTGCCGGGCGCGCTGGGCCTGCTCGATCAGGCCGACGCGCTGGGCCTGCCCTGCGCCGTGGCCTCGAGCAGCGACCGCGCCTGGGTCGAGGGCTGGCTGGCGCGCCTGGCCATCCGCCAGCGCTTCGCCTGCGTGCGCACCGCCGATGATGTGGCCCGCACCAAGCCCGCGCCCGACCTGTTTCTCAGCGCCGCCGATTGCCTGGGCGTGGCGCCGGCCGCTTGCCTGGTGTTCGAAGATTCGCCTAATGGCATTCTCGCCGCCGGCGCTGCCGGCATGCGCTGCTGCGTGGTGCCTGGCGCGCTTACGGGCCGGCTGGCGCTGCCGCCCGGCGACATCGTGCTGCCCGCGCTCGACGCCCTGCCACTCGCCGAGCTGCTGGCGCGCTGGTCCTAATTGACAGGAATTACGCGGTCGCCTGCGATATCGGCTCCTTCTGCCTGCGGCAGCATGGTACTTCGCTTTCTTTTGTGCTGAGAAGGTGGCGCAAAGCGCCACCTTCTCAGCACCCTCCATGAAAAAGTACCGCTCTGCCGAAGGCAAAAACGCGCACCGCGTAAGTTCTGTAATTGACATGAGGTACGCGGTGCCCTCTCGCGTGGGAGGCTTGGAGGGCGCAAGCCCTCCAACATCACTTTTTGGTTGGTCGCGGCCACGCGGTGGCCGCGACCAGCCAAAAGGAGAGGGCGGCTTTGCCGCCCCCGAACCCCCACCACGTAGCTCGTGTAATCGAGCGAAGTTGCTATAAAATCAGCCGCTACGCCTCTTGACAAACTGGCAGCCTGCAGGCTATACTAACATTGACGTGAACGTCAAGGTGGCACATCAATGAAAGAAAAGATGCGTATCGGAGAGTTCGCCGAGCAAGCTGGCGTAACTCCACGCACAATCCGATACTACGAAGGCCTGGGCTTGCTCGGGCCGAACGAGCGCGAAGGGCACGGCTTCCGCTACTACACCGAAGCCGAGCTCACCCGGCTCAAAAAAATCGACGCGCTGAAGCAGCTAGGCTTATCGCTCGAAGAGATCGGCGAGGTTCTGCCACTCTATTGCGACGACCCGACCGGCGTACGCGGCAAGCGCCGTGTACTCGAGATCCTGCGGCGCCAGCTCTCCGAGACCGACGAAAAGATCGAAACGCTCCAGCAGCTGCGCTCTGATCTGCAGCTGAACATCAGTCGCATTCAAGCACATCTCGAGCAGCAGCGCTCGGGCTAAAAAATTTTGCCGAAACATTAACGTTGACGTTAACGTTTTGGCGCGATGATCGCCACCATTCACAATGATGTGTAAGGAGGAACCGATGAGTCCCGACCATGCCGAACTGTACCATCCGAAACGCTCCGACCGCTCGCCGATCGCTCACGACGATGCCAGCCTTCACGTTGTTCTCTGGGCTATCTGGGCGCTAGTAGTGGTTGGCACGGCCCTGTGGAATTGGTATGCCGATTACGCGGCCAGCCGGCCGCTGAACCTGATGGGGATGGCTGTATATACGCTTCTGGCCGGCATCGTCGGCCTGCTGGTAATCACGCTGCTCGAGCAGTGGTTCAACCCGCGGCGCTTTGTCGATTAGCCAGGGCCGATCTGGGGGTAGGTAGCGCATGCCGGCGACATCGTCGCCGGCATCGTTTTGAACACAAGGAGAAGCGTGTCATGCGGGTTGGTTTGCAAGTACCGAAGTTCACCTGGCCGGGCGGCGCGGCGGAGATTGGCGAGCGCCTGGCGACGATCGGCCGTACCGCCGACGAAGCCGGGTTCTACAGCCTGTGGGTGATGGATCATTTCTTTCAGATCGGCATGGTTGGCCCGCCCGAGGAGCCGATGCTCGAGGGCTATAGCGCGCTCAGCTTCCTGGCGGGCGTGACCAAGCACGTGAAGCTTGGCACGCTGGTGACGGGGGTGATCTATCGCTGGCCGGGCGTGCTGGTGAAGACGGTGACGACGCTCGACGTGCTCTCGGGCGGGCGGGCTTACTTTGGCGTCGGCGCGGCCTGGAACGAGCAGGAGTCGCGCGGGCTTGGCGTGCCGTTCCCAACGCTGAAAACGCGCTTCGAGCAGCTGGAAGAGACGCTGCAGATCGCCCACCAGATGTGGCGCGGCGACCGAGCGGCCTATGCCGGCAAGCATTTCCAGCTGGCCGACCCGCTGAATAGCCCGCAGGCGATTGCGCGGCCGCACCCGCCGATCATGATTGGCGGCGGCGGCGAGCAGAAGACGCTGCGGCTAGTGGCGCAGTATGCCGACGCCTGCAACCTGTTCGCGCGCATGGGCAACGGCGTGCTCCAGGCCAAGCTCGATATTCTCAAAGGCCACTGCGAGGCGGTCGGCCGCCCCTACGAGGCGATCGAGCGCACCGCGCTAGGCACCGTCAACCTGGCGCCGGGCGCCGATACGCCCGCCAGCGTAATCGCGCTGTGCCGCTCGCTGGCCGAGGTTGGCATCCAGCACGTGATCTTCAACATGCCGAACGTGCACGAGCTGGCGCCGCTCGAAACCTTTGCTCGCGAGATCATTCCCGCCGTGGCCGAGCTGTAGCGCAGGCTCTCTGGTCTGGGGTTTGTGCGAAGTCGGCCCTCATCCCCTTCCCCTCTCTCCCCGCTCGGGAGAGGGGGGATTATTGTTGGGGTGGTCAAATGACGTTGCACGAGCCCTGCGCTCTGGTCGCGCCGGCGCGAGCGTGAAAGAAGACCGCCGCGCCAACAAAAACACGTGTCGCAGTATCAATGCCGACGGGCGATCGACATGCATACTGCGACACGCATCTATTGTACGCTGCTTCGCACCGAAATGCGATAGCGGCGCCGCATAGGCGGCTAGGCGCTGGCGGCCTCGGCCGGCTGCTCAACTACCTTCACCAGCTCAAGCTCGATCGCGATCTTCACGTCTTCGCCCACCAGCCAACCGCCGGCCTCGAGCGCCACGTTCCAGCCCAGGTTCCAATCCTTGCGGTTGATCTTGGTCTCGGCGCTGAAGCCCGCGCTGGTCGTGCCCCACGGGCTCTTGGCCAGGCCGGCGAACTCCAGGTTCAGCACCACCGGCTTGGTCACATCCTTGATCGTCAGGTCGCCGTACAGCTTGCCATTCGAGGCGTCGAGCTGCTCAACGCGGGTGCTCTTGAAGGTGATGTAGGGGTAGGTGTCGGTGTCGAAGAAATCCGGCGAGCGCAGGTGGCCGTCGCGCTTCTCGTCGCGCGTGTTGATGCTGGCGGCCTCAATCTGCACCTCGACGCTTGCCGCAGTCGGGTTCTGCTCGTCGGCGTCGACCGTGCCGCTGAACTTCTCGAAGACGCCACGGGCCGTCGAGATGCCCAGGTGCTTCACCGAAAACTGAACAGTCGAGTGCGAACCATCAATAACCCACGCCATGGGAGCGCTCCTTTTGTGCTGTGTCGGCGGCGCACTCGCGCCGCGTATCTGTAGCTACTATAGCGCTGCAGCGTGACGCCGGCGTGAACAAGAGCGTAAACACAGCGTTAAAGCTCGCCAGAAAAACGGCTTCTTGAAATCGGGCGCCTATGCGGAGGCGTCGATCTCGGCGCTGATCCGGTCGATCTCGCCGAGCAGGCGTTTGCGCCCGCCGCTCTCGGCGATCGCGCGCGCCTCAGCCAGCGCGGTGTGGGCCTCGGCCGGCGGCAGCAGCGGCGCGAGCCAGATGCGGATCAGCGCGGCCAGGTGCTGGGTTCCCAGAGCGTCGGCCTGCGCCAGGGCGGTCGAGAGCCGGTGAATCGCCAGGGGCTGCTGGCCGCGCCGGATGGCGAGCAGCCCAAGGTTTGCGGTGATGCCGGCGATGCGCTCGCGGATGTTCAGCCGCTCGGCTAGCGCCAGCCCGTCGTCGAACCAGCGCTCGGCCGCGTCCAGGTCGCCGTGGGCCAGCGCGATCTCGCCAAGCGTCGAGTGCAGGTAGGCTTGAAAGCCAAGCAGGCCATACTCGCGCGCTAGGCTCAGGCCGGTAGCGGCGTACTCGCCGGCGCTGGGGTCGCCTTGGAGCATCAGGTGGTAGGCCAGGTTATTGAGCGCCAGCAGCCGGTGCGGGATAATCGTTGGCTGCTCCTCGGCGATTGCGAGCGCCCGGCGGTAGTACTCGATCGCCTGCGGCAGGTCGCCCTGCTGCGCCGCCAGGCTGCCTAGCTCGAAGGTAATATGTGCCAGGTGACTCGGGTCGGATTGCGCCGCGCATGCGCCAAGGGCGTTTTGCAAGTGCTGGCCGGCGCCGGCCAGGTCGACGCCCTCGATCGACAGGGCGGTGCCCCAGACCAGCTCGGCGCTGACGGCCTGGCTGGGCGAGCCGCGCGCCAGCACCGCCTGGGCCATAGTGATCGCGTCGGCGTAGCGCGCCTGCGAGATCAGCGCCTGGGCCAGCTGCAGCCTCGCCTCGCTCGCGCTGGCGGCGTCGCCGAGGGCCTCGGCCAGGTCGACCGCCTGGCGCAGTGCTTCGGTGGCCTGGGCTGGCGCGCCGGCGAAGATATATGCTGTGCCGAGCGCCAGCGAGATGCGCATCCGCCCGGCGGCGTCGGCGCCAACCAGCGCCTGCTGGTAGAAGCCGATCGCCTCGGCCCACGCCGACAGGTCGGCGGCGCGCTGGCCGGCAATCAGCGCGTAGCGCGCCGCCCGCTCGGCGGCTTTGCCTTCGGCGAAGTGCGACGCGATCAGGCCGGCGTAGTCGGCCGGCGCGTCGGCGTGGAGCAGCGCGAGCGCTTCGGCAACCTCGCGATGGATGGCGCGGTGGCGCGCCTCGCCAACTTCGCGGTAGGCCACCTCCATGGTCAGCGGGTGGTCGAAGCGGTAGCCCAGCCCCTCGCCCGGCGCCACCAGCCGGCTGGCGCGCAGCTCGTCGAGCGCGTCGAGCGCCGCGCTTTCGGCTAGCCCGGCGGCGCGCGCCACCACGTCGAGCTCGAACTCGCGCCCGATCGCGACAGCCACGTCGAGCACGCGCCGCGCTGCGTCCGACACGCTGGCGAGGCGCGATTCGATCAGGCTGTAGACACTGCGCGGCACGACTGGCGCGTCCGATAGCGCCGAGAGGTTCACGGCGCCGTTTGGGAGCACAACCTGGTGTTCGCGCGCATAGCGCACCAGCTCGCTCAGGATGTACGGGTTGCCGTCGGCATTGCGGTTCAGCCACTCGGCCAGCGGGTAGGCATAGGTTGGGCTGAGCTGGCGCGCCAGCGCAAGCGTATCGTCGGGGGCGAGGCGGCGCAACGGCACGCGCAGCAGCCGATCCTCGCGCGTCAGCGCCGTCACCAGCGCAGCCAGCGGCGATCGTGGCGACACCGCGCGCGCCGTGGCCAGAAATACAAGCGGCGCGCCGGTGGGCTGGCGCACCAAGTAGCCCAGCAGCGCCAGCGTCGAGGCGTCGGCCCAGTGCAGGTCGTCGAGCAGCAATGTCACCGGCTGGCGCCGCGCCAGCGCCAGCAGCAGCTGGTTCAGCGCCTCCCACAGCCGCGACTCATTGCCGCCCGGCACGATCGTGTCGAACACGCCGGGGTCGTCTTCGGCGTGCAGCTCGGGCAGCAGCCTTGTCAGCTCGCGCAGCCAGATGCCGGGCAGGCCAAGCTCGCCGATCATCTGCGCCGCGCCAGGCTGGCGTGTCAGCCCGCGTAGCGCCTCGATCACCGGCTGGTATGGCAGCGCCTGCTCAAGCTCGCGCGCCCCGCCGATCAGCGCAACCCCGCCGTGGCGCTCGATAAACGCGCTGGCCAGGCGCGTTTTGCCAATGCCGGGCTCGCCTTCGATCAGGCCCAGGCGCCGGCTCGCCGCCAGGCCGCCAAGCTGCGCAAGCTCGGCGTCGCGGCCGGTGAAGGGCAGCACATCAGACGATGGACGATAGACCAAGGACAAAGGATGCGGACGCTGTGCTTGAGCAATCTCTTCGTCTTTGGTGTTTCGTCTTTCGGCCTCCATAGACGAAGGACGATAGACCGAGGACAAAGGATGCGGACGCTGTGCTTGAGCAATCTCTTCGTCTTTGGTGTTTCGTCTTTCGTTCTCCATCGGGAGGGCGTCGGTGATGATCGCGTCGTAGAGCGCGCGCGTCTCGTCCATGGGCGGCACGCCCAGCTCGTCGTCGAGCAGGCGGCGCAGCTGCTCGTAGCGCCGAATGGCGGCGGCGCGGTTGCCCGCGTAGTACTCGGCGCGCATTGCGGCGCGCTGCAGATCTTCCTGCAGTGGGCTGAGCGCCAGCGCGCGCTCAAGCGCGTCGAGCGCGGCCGCGTAGTCGTGCTGGGCCTCGTGGCGCTGCGCCAGCGCGGCGTAGCCGCGCTGCGCGAGCTGGCGGTAGCGCTCGCGCAGGCCCTCGGCCCAGCTTTCGAACTCTTCGCAGTCGGGCAGGCTAAAGCCGGCCAGAAAATCGCCGCGGTAGAGCGCCAGCGCGGCGGCCAGCGGCTCGGGCGCGCCGTTGGGGGTGGCGATGGCGCGCTCGAAACGGCGCGCGTCGACAACCGTCGCCGGCGCGAGCGCCAGCGTGTCGTCGGCGGCCTCGATCGCCGGGCCGAGCTCTTTGCGCAGGCCATACAGCGAAGTGCGTAGCACCTGCTGCGCCGACGCGCGGTCTTGGTCGGGCCAGAGCAGGGCCAGCAGCTGATCGCGCAGCACCGGGCCGGGCTGCGCCGCCAGGTAAAACAGCAGCGCCCGGCTTTTGCGCCGCGAGATGCTGAGTGCTCGGTCGTTGAGCAGGAGCTGAGGTGGGCCAAGCAGTTGGATCGATAGCATGGCACGATTATACCAGATTGCGCATCGGCAGGCGGCGCGCGGCTTTGACGCTGCCCGCCATGCCTGCTAGAATGCGGCTATTCGCAATAGCTTGAGGGGCACTATGATCACCGATATCTCCGCGCTTGAGGCGCGTTTTCTGCGCTATGTTCAGATCGATACCCAGAGCGACGAGGAGTCGGCGAGCGTGCCGAGCACTGCCAAGCAGTACGACCTGCTGCGGCTGCTCGAGCGCGAGCTGCGCGACATGGGCGTGGCCGACGCGCGCATCACCACGCAGGGCTTTGTGATAGGCAGCATCCCCGCCACCGCTGCCGGCGCCGTGCCGCGCGTGGCGTTTCTGGCGCACGTCGACACCGCGCCGGCCTACAGCGGCACCGGCGTCAAGCCGATCGTGCACCGCGCGTATGCCGGCGGCCCGATCGCCCTGCCCGACGACCCAGCCCAGGTGCTGCGGCCCGAAGACAACCCCTACCTGGCCCAGAAGCTCGGCGACGATATTGTCACCGCCAGCGGCACCACGCTGCTTGGCGCCGACGATAAGGCCGGTGTGGCGATCATCATGGCGCTGGCCGAGCACCTGCTGGCGCACCCCGAGATCCCGCACGGCGAGGTGCGCGTGTGCTTCACCGTCGACGAAGAGATCGGCACCGGCATTAATAGCCTTGACTTAGCCGACCTCGACGTCGATTACGCGTACACGCTCGACGGCGCCGAGCTGGGCGAGCTGGTGTACGAAACCTTCTCTGCCGATAAGGCCGTGGTCGCGGTTACCGGCGTCTCGATTCACCCCGGCTCGGCGTTCGGTAAGCTGGTGAATGCGCTCAACCTGGCGGCCAAGATCGTCGACGCGCTGCCGCAGCACACCCGCACGCCCGAGACCACGCGCGACCGCGAAGGCTTTGTGCACCTGTACCAGATGCGCGGAACGGCGGCACAGGCCGAGCTATCGTTTATTCTGCGCGATTTCGACCGCGACGGGCTCGAGCGCCACGGCGAGCTGCTGCGCGCGGTGTGCGCGGCGGTGCAGGCCGGCGAGCCGCGCGCAAGCATCAGCTGCACGATCACGCCGCAGTACCGCAACATGCGCTACTGGCTCGAAGACGATATGCGCCCGGTCGAGGTGGCCACGCGCGCCATGCGTTCGCTGGGCGTCGAGCCGTTCTCGCCGCCCATCCGCGGCGGCACCGACGGCTCGAAGCTCACCGAGCGCGGCCTGCTGACGCCGAACATCTTTACGGGCATGCAGAACATCCACGGCCCGCTCGAGTGGGTAAGCCTGCAGGATATGGCCAAGTCGGTTGAGGTATGCGTGGCGATTGCGCGCGGCTGGGCCGTGGGCTAGCGCCGGTATGCTTCACCATTTTCCAAAGGTACGCTTTTCGCCTACGGCAGCTAACAGCAGGCTACCGCAGGTTCGATCCAAGTTTTCAGGACGAAAGACGAATCAGCGGCGTCTTTCGTCTTTCGTGAAACCCGGTTCGGATGTGTGATAGCCTGCACTAAGCATATGAATAGACAGCGAGGCTTACTGTGAGCTATGTTGTGTGGATTTTGATCGGCTTGGGCGTCGCGCTGCTGTTTGGGCTCGGCGCGCGCCCGCTGGTGGCGCGCTCGGGTGCGGGGCTGTTTGCGGGCGCGTTTGGCGCGCTCATAGGCGGGGCGATCGGCGATGGAGTGCCGCAGGTGCTGGCTGGCGAGCTAACGGTCGGCAGCGTGATCGGCAGCCTGATTGGCGCGGTTGCGTTCTGCTGGGCGATGCGGCCGCGCGCGACGTAGGACGAGTAGCTTGCAGGCTACGGCGTATCAAGCTATACCAGCGCTGATCACTTGCTGTATTGCTGTATTGTGGGGGTTCGGGGGGGGGGGGGGCCCCCCCCCCAAAAATCTTCTCTTGGTGGGGCGAGTATGATAGCAAAGCTACCATACTCGCCCCACCAGGGAGGTTCGGAGGGACAGAGTCCCTCCGGCTCCCCTATTTCCGATCAAGCCTCATACACTGGAATGCTGGTTTGAAACATACGTAAGCTGTGGATGCAAGCACAATGATGGAAACACAACCGTCTCAGCCCGGAGCGATCGCCCTGGTGGGCTCGGGCGAGTACCTGCCGCAGATGCTCGACATCGACCGTTTCCTGCTGAGCACGCTGGCCTCGGCGGCGCCGCGCGTGGCGCTGCTGCCAACCGCCAGCGGGCTCGAGCTGGGCATGCCCGAGCGCTGGAACACCATGGGCGTCGATCACTTCCGCGCGCTCGGCGTCGCCGCGACGCCGGTGCACCTGGTAGGCGCCCCCGACGCCGCCGACGAGCCGGTGCTGGCCGCGCTGCGCGGCGCCGATATGTACTACTTCTCGGGCGGCAACCCCGAGTATGTGATCGAGACGCTGCGCGGCACGCCGGCATGGCAGATCGTGCACTCCGCCTGGCGCGCGGGCGCGGTGCTGGCCGGCTGCAGCGCCGGCGCGATGATGCTGGGCGGCTACACCCTCAGCGTACGCTCGGTGATGCGCGGCGATGCCCCGCGCTGGCTGCCGGCGCTCGGCGTAGTGCCCGAGCTGGTGCTGATGCCGCACTTCGACCGCGTCGCCGACTTCGCCGGGCAGGCAATGTTCCGCGCCATCCTCGCGTCGGCCCCTGCCGGCCTCACATTGGTCGGCGTCGACGAAGATACCGCGCTGGTGCGCACCGGCACGCCTGGCTCGTGGCGCTGGCAGGTGCTTGGCCGCCAGAGCGTCTCGGTGTTTAGCACCGCCGGCGAGCGCGCGCGCTACCACGCCGGCGACGACGTGCCGCTGCCGTTCGCGGGCTGAGCTGGCACATCCGGCAGTGCTTCTGGCACGCGCTGATACAGAGTGTATCGGCGCGTGCTTGTTGTTTCTCCGCATACCAGTGCACTACGCGCCCCTATTCTGCGCGCTCGCGCAGCTGCCCCCGTGCCTGAACACGCATTGAACATCCATGCCTAGACGCGCAGCGCGCCGGCATGGTACCGTAGCCTCGTGTTAAAAATCAGTTAAACGGCAGCACACGAACAGGAGCAGCGCAATGAGCATCTCGCAAACGGCATCAACCGCGCCCGAGCGCCCGCGCGCCAGCCGGGCCAAACAGCTGGCCGTGCTTCAGCTGGTGCGCTACCCGCCCCGGCCGAACGGCGCCGCAGCTGCGACCGCGCTTGCCGCGGGCGCCGGCCTGGTGCTGCTGGGCGGCGCGCTGGCGCTGGGTATCGCCAGCCGCGATGTCGTCGGGCTGGTGCTGGCCGCGTGGCTCGCGCTCTGGCTCGGGCTGCATCTGGCGCTGCGGCGGCGCGTGCTGCGACTCGGCCGCACGATGCTGCTGGCGGTCGCGCTCGCGGCGATCGGCGCCACCGGCTGCGCGCTCGCGCTGATCAACGGCATTTCTGCGAGGTAGCTTCGGCACTTCGCTTGCCATATACATTGCTGCTTGCAACCAAATCAATAGCACACGGAGGATCGCTATGCGTACAATCGTACTATCGCGCACCCTGGTGTGGATCGGCATCGCGCTGATCCTCGCCACTGGCCTCATTCACCTGGTCGAGGCGCCCGAGAACTACGAGGAGGCTGCGTACAAGGGCGTGCTGTTCTTCCTGAACGCCGCCGGCGCGCTGATCGCCGCGGCGGGTATCTTCCGCCGCCAGCGCAGCTGGGGCTGGTCGCTCGGCGCGCTGATCGCGCTCGGCTCGATCGTCGGCTATGCCATCAGCCGCACGATTGGCCTGCCCGGCCTCGAGGTCGACGACGAGTGGCTCGAACCGATGGGCGTGGCCTCGCTGCTGGCCGAGGGCCTGTACCTAGCGCTGTACGCCTATGTGCTGGCCCAGCCGATCACCGTGATGCCGCGCGCGCTCGAGCGCGCCGGCGCGCAGGGCCGCTAGCCGATACAAGCCCGGCCCTGCGGTGCGGGCGTGGGGGCGGTGCAGCCGCCCCCCACGCCCGCAAGAAAACCCTATATCCCAAACGATTGGAAAGTGCTATAATACACCCTATTCGCGCGCTGGCCGCATCTTGGTGCGCGCGGGCAACGTTATATTCATATGTAGTAGAGGCCATGGCGGCCAGCCGTGAACAAGGGTCGATGTGCTGGTCGGGCAGATGCCCGCTGCAATCGGCGCTTTTTGATTCATTGGTATCTTTTCGCATCCGTGGAGTCAGGAAATGAGTGTGATCGAAGCCCAACCCGCCACGCGGCCAGCGAGCGTCGATGCGCGCGGGCCAATCGTCAACGACTTTGCGATCGTTGCGGCCACAGTCAACGGTTCAGGAAGCCAGACCGCCAACAACACGCTGATCCGAGCTATCTTCAAGATGGGCGTGCCGGTGAGCGGCAAGAACCTGTTCCCCTCGAACATCGCCGGCCTGCCTACCTGGTACACCATTCGCGTTAGCAAGCAGGGCTATATCGCCCGCCGCGAGGGCACCGAGATCGTGGTGGCGTTTAATGCCAAAACCGCCGACGACGACCTCGCGGCGCTGCCGCCCGGCGGCGTGTGCGTGCACCCCGACGATATTAAGTTCGCCAATCCGCGCGCCGATGTCACCAGCTACGCCGTTCCGCTCAAAGAGCTGCTGAAACAGGTCAACCCGCCGTCCAAGCTCAAAGATTACGTCGCCAACATGGCCTACGTCGGCGTGCTGGTCGAGCTGCTGAGCATCGACATGGACGAGATCGTCGCCGCGCTCAACTACCACTTCCACGGCAAGGCGTCGGCCATAAACCTGAACCTGACGATGGTCGAGGCTGCGCGCGCCTGGGCCCGCGAGCACCTGGTGAAATCCGACCCGTACCGCGTCGAGCGCATGAACTTGACCGCCGGCCAGATCTTGATCGATGGCAACTCGGCCGCCGGCCTCGGCGCGCTGATGGGCGGCGTTACAGTGGTGGCCTGGTACCCGATCACCCCCTCCACCAGCCTGATCGACGCGGTGAATGAGTATGCGCCGCAGCTGCGCCGCGACCCGGACACCGGCAAGCCGACCTACGCGATCGTGCAGGCCGAGGACGAGCTGGCCGCGATCGGCATGGTCGTGGGCGCCGGCTGGGCAGGCGCGCGCTCCATGACTGCCACATCAGGCCCGGGCATCTCGCTGATGACCGAGTTCGCCGGTATCGCCTACTTCGCCGAGGTGCCCGCCGTGATCTGGGACGTGCAGCGCATGGGCCCGAGCACTGGCCTGCCTACGCGCGTCTCACAGGGCGATGTGCTCACCGCCTACACGCTTGGCCACGGCGATACCCGCCACGTCTGCCTGCTGCCCGGCACCATGCGCGAGTGCTTTGAGTTTGGCTACACCGCCTTCGACCTTGCCGAGCGCCTGCAGACGCCGGTGTTCGTGCTGAGCGACCTCGACCTGGGCATGAATAACTGGATGACCGAGCCGTTTGATTACCCCGCGCAGCCGCTCGACCGCGGCAAGGTGCTGAGCGCCGACGAGCTGAAACAGGTCGAGCGCTGGGGCCGCTACCTCGACATCGACGGCGACGGCATTCCGTACCGCACGCTGCCGGGCAACACCAACGCGCGCGGCGCCTACCTCTCGCGCGGCACCGGCCATAACGAGTTCGGCCAGTACAGCGAAAAGCCCGCCGACTGGCAGAACAACCTCGATCGCCTGTCGCGCAAGCACGACACCGCACGCAAGCTCGTGCCGGCGCCGGTTGTCGACGAAGTCGCGGGCGCGCGCGTCGGCATCATCGCCTACGGCTCCACCGACGCGGCTGTGCAAGAAGGCCGCGACCGGCTGCGCGACGGCGCCGGCATCGCCACCAGCTACATGCGCCTGCGCGCCCTGCCGCTTGGCGACGCGGTGAGCGAGTTCGTGGCCAAGTACGAGCGCGTGTATGTGATCGAGCTGAACCAGGATGGCCAGATGCACCAGCTGGTGCAGCTGCACGCCCCCGAGCAGGCCGGCAGCATTCGCTCGGTGCGGATCTGCAATGGCCTGCCGCTCAGCGCGCGCTTTGTGGCCGAGGCGATCGTCGAGCAGGAACGCCAGTAACTACCCAGCTAGGAGTATAGATATGACTGTCGATACAAAACCCGCGAACGGCCGCCCGGCGAACATCAACCTGATCGGCCTGACCCAGACCGAGTACCGCGGCGGCGACTCGACGCTGTGCCAGGGCTGCGGCCATAACTCCGTCACCAGCCAGATCATCGCGGCGGCTTTTGAGCTGTCGCTGCAGCCCAGCCAGATTATCAAGATGAGCGGCATCGGCTGCTCGAGCAAAACGCCGGCCTATTTCCTCAACCGATCGTACGGCTTCAACACACTGCACGGGCGCATGCCCTCGGTTACCACCGGCGCGGTGCTGGCCAACCGCAGCATGCTCGCGATCGGCATCAGCGGCGACGGCGATACCGGCAGCATTGGCCTTGGCCAGTTCAAGCACATGGTGCGCCGTAATGTTCCAATGGTCTATATCGTCGAGAACAACGGCGTGTATGGCCTCACCAAGGGCCAGTTCTCGGCCACCGCCGATGTCGGCCAGCAGCTGAAGTATGCCGGCACCAATGTGCTGCCGCCGATCGAC
Organism: Kouleothrix sp.; assembly: GCF_046328425.1. Classification (NCBI taxonomy): domain Bacteria; kingdom Bacillati; phylum Chloroflexota; class Chloroflexia; order Chloroflexales; family Roseiflexaceae; genus Kouleothrix; species Kouleothrix sp. The sequence goes on along the minus strand of NZ_JAXLWP010000007.1, from coordinate 165,956 downwards.
GTGTGCATCGAGGCGCTCGTGGCCGACTGCGGCTTTGTGGCGCGCTCGTTCGCCGGCGACGCCAAGCAGGTGCGCGAGCTGCTCAAAGCCGCCATGAGCTTTAAAGGCACCGCCGTGCTCGATATCATCAGCCCGTGCGTCACGTTCAACAACCACCACGACTCGACCAAGAGCTACGACTACGGCAAGGAGCACGAAGAGCGCATTCAGGACATCCAGTTCATCCCAAGCTTCAGCGAGGTGCAGGTCGAGTACGACGAGGGCGAAGAGCAGATCGTGCAGATGCACGATGGCCCGGCGATCAAGCTGAAGAAGCTCGACCGCAGCTACGACCCGACGAACAAGTGGCGCGCGCTCGAGCTGCTCGAGAGCGCGCGGAACAACCACGAGTTTATCACCGGCCTGATCTATATCGACGAGCACCGGCAGACGCTGCCCGAGGTGATTCAGATGATCGATACGCCGCTCAGCGAGCTGGCGCCCGAGCAGCTGCGGCCCTCGCGCGAAGCCTTCGCCAAGGTGATGGCCGAGCTGTAATTCCCAGGCTGTATCCGGCTGATCCTTTGCTGTATGTGGGGGCTCGGGGTTGGCTTCGCCGCCCCCGAAATTCCTTTTGCTATGCCCTGCCCGGCTTCGCTGGGCAGGGCATAGCAAAAGAAGCGATCAGACGGAGCTGGTACGAGAATGGCGATGGTACCATCGTAGGATAGACTTTTACGCGGCGCAGCGCTATCATACAATCGGCTTACGGCCCCGGCTGCCTATCGCGCCGCCACGCCCCTGCGGCCTTGCCCGCGACGCTTCTAATGCTCGCTCGGTTTCAAGATGCATGTTCGTCATCTGCCTGGCGCGTGGGTTGTTTCAGCGTACGCGGGAGTTTCGAGGGTAGACGTATGAGCACTCCATCACCTCAGCCATTGCTTACCGGCCTCAGGCGTATTTTCACAGCCGAAACCGCGCAGAGCGCCCTCGATGCCCTGGTCGATCTCAGCACCACGCTCGTCGGCGCTCCTGTCGTAGCGGCGCTCAACGATCACTCGGCGCTGCTGTATAGCCCCACTCAGCCACTTCGCCAGCAGAATACCAGCCAGATGCTGGATTATGCGCTCAGCTGGCTGAACCTCGGCGGCCAATCTGCGACAAACGGCTCGGCGCCCGCCGAGCCGCTGCTGTGCCTGCCGATCGCGATCCATGGCGTTCAGCTCGGCGTGCTGTGCATCGCGGCCGACGCGGCACGGCTCAACGGCCACACCGCCGACGTCGATACCATGATCCTCGCGTTCACCCAAAGCATCCAGCGCCTGCGCCAGCAGTTCGAGGCCCAGGTGCTGGCCGATCTCAGCGCCCGGCTCGGCGCCACCCGCGATCCCTCGGCCCTGCTTCAGCAGCTGCTCGAGCAGATCAACCGCACGTTTGGCGCGACGAGCCGCATCTTTTTCCGCGACGAGCGCGCCGGCAACCTGATGGTGTTCGGCACCGCCGCCGAGCGGCTGACCGGGCTGCTACGCCTGCCACTTGCCGGCAGCATCGCCGGGTATGCCATGCGCCACGACCGCGCCGTGATCTGCTCGGGCGTCGGCCCCGAGGGCCATCCGGTATCCGAGCAGGAAACCGGCGTGGCGGAAGGCCATGTGTTGTGCGCTCCGCTGCGCTACGCCGGCCGCGCATTTGGCGCGCTGATGCTGGTAAATCCTGCCTCGGCGCTGGCGTTCAGCCAGGACGACATGCGCTTTCTGACGACGATTGCTAACGTCGTGGCGGTGCTCGTCGCTAATGCGCGGCTGTACATTCGGGCCGTGCGCGATGCGCTCACCGGCGCGTACAATCGCGGTGCGTTCAACAGCGCGCTCGAACAAAGCTGGCGCCGAGCGCAGCGCTATGGCGGCGGCTTTGCGCTGATCTTGCTCGACCTCGACGACTTCAAGCGCATCAACGACCGGTTTGGCCACTCGATCGGCGACCAGGTGCTCCAGTCGGTCACGCGTATCATCTGGGAAACGCTGCGTAGCGCCGATCTGAGCTTTCGCTATGGCGGCGAGGAATTCTGTGTGCTGCTGGCCGATGTGACCGACGGGCGCGTGGCGATGGCGATTGCCGAGCGCTTGCGCGCCGCCCTCGATTGCACACTGCTGGTTTCGGGGGTTGTGCAGGTGCAGATCTCGGCCAGCGTCGGGGTGGCAGTGCATCCACTGCACGGCGCTACCAGCCCGCGTAAGCTGCTCGACCTGGCCGATGATGCCGCATACCAGGCCAAGCGCGATGGGAAGAATCGCGTGGCTATGGCGCAGATGCCCACCGCGCTAATTGGGGCGCCGCTGGCCGATTAACCCTCTTGCGCGGCCCCACGAGCAATGCTATAATGCGCGGCCGTGCGATGAAAACCACTAGGAGGCTTCTTGGAAACCGCGCTGTACATTGCTCTGATCATCATTAGCCTGACGCTGATTGGCCTGGTCATCCTCCAGGGCCGCACCGCCGGCCTGCAGAGCCGCGATAGCAGCTCGATCTACCGCACCAAGCGCGGGCTCGAGAAGACGCTGCATCAGGCGACGATCGTGCTGGCTGTGGTGTTCCTGCTGCTTGCCCTGATCTCCAGCCTGCCGATCTTCGGCACTTCCACAGCGGTGCCCACCGGCCTGGGCGGCTGGGCCGGTCTGCTCTAACCGCCTGTGGCGCGGCGCATTCGCTGGCAGATCCTGATAGCTGCTTTCGGCGCGCTGCTGGTGCTCGGCCTCATGGGCTACCTGGCCGTCACCAGGGCGGCGGTGCTGCACCCGCTTGCCGGCGGCGCCTATGTCGAGGGCCTGCCGGCGGTACCCCAGCAGCTCAACCCGCTCCTGAGCGATGCTGCGGCTGATCCGGCGGCCGCCGATCTGCGGGCGCTGCTGTTCGACGGCCTTATGCGCATTGGCGCCGACGGCCGCCCCGAGCTGGCGCTGGCGCAGTCGGTGATCAAAGACGACGCCGGGCAGGTGTATACCTTTACACTGCGCTCCGACGTTGCCTGGCACGATGGCACGCCGCTCTCGATCGACGATGTGCTGTTCACCCTGCGCGCGATCCAGAACCGCAGCTTCGCCGGCGACCCGTCCGTCAGCGTGGTGTGGCGCGACGTGCTGGTTGATCAGGTTGGCGAGCGCAGTGTTCGCTGCACGCTGGCCGCGCCATTTGCGCCGTTTCTTAGCGTTGCGACTTTCCCCATCCTGCCGGCGCACCTGCTCGGCCAGCTTGAGCCGGCCGATTGGGCCAGCGCGCCCTTCAACCAGAAGCCGGTCGGCACTGGCCCTTACCGGCTGATCGAAATTAACTCCGAGCACGCGCTGCTGAACGCCAACCCGGCGTACTTCGGCGGTCGGCCGTTTATCGACGCGCTTGAGCTGCGCTTTTACGCCAGCAGCCAGCTGGCGCGCACCGCCCTGGCGCGCGGCGAGATCCAGGGCCTCGGGCTGCCCGGCTCGGGCGAAACAAGCCTGAGCGCGACACCGCGCGGCGATGCTCGCCATGCCATCCCGCTCGATAGCGCGGTGGTGCTGGGCTTCAACCTGCGCCGCGCGCCCTTGAACGACCAGGGGCTCCGCCGCGCGCTGGCCGAGGGGCTCGATAAAGATACGCTGCTCAAGCAGACGCTCGACGGCCAGGCGGCTCGCCTTGATACCCCTATCTTGCCCGGCTGGTGGGCCGCGCTCGAAGATCCACAGTGGTACGCTCCCAACCCGCAGCGTGCGGCCGATACGCTCGATACGCTGGGCTACAGCTTAGGCCCCGACGGCATCCGCACGCGCGATGGGCAGCCGCTTGCGCTGCCGCTGCTCACGCTCGACGACCCCGACCGGCTGGCGGTGGCGAATGAGATTGCGCGCCAGTGGCGCCAGATCGGCGTGCGCGTCGATGTCCAGCCGCTTGATGCCGAAACATTGCGCCAGCGCTTGGCTGCGCACGATTTCACCATGGCGCTGTATGGCCTGCAACGCCTCGGCGCCGATCCGGACGTCTATGAGCTCTGGCATTCGTCGCAGGCCGATGCCGGCACGAACTACGCCGGCCTGCGCGACGACCAGGTCGATCAGCTATTGGCCGACGGCCGGCGCGAGAGCGATGAGGCGCGCATCGCGATCTATCGCGATTTTCAGCGCCGCTGGGTTGAACTGGCGCCCAGCATTATGCTCTACCAGCCACTGTTCATCTACACTGCCCCGGTGGGCCTTGAGGGCCTGGATATCGATCAGGCTAACGCCCCTGCCGATATCGCGAGCAGCCACTTGCTGCTTGGCCGCGAGGGCCGCTTCCGTGGCGTCACCCGCTGGTTTATTCGCAGCGCTCGCGAGATCCAGGGCGAGCTGCGCTGACGCCCGGCGCCGCAAAACACACGACGACCGGCCGCTCGAACCGAGCAGCCGGTCGTTATGCTTAGGAGTTACGCACTTGCGCTCTTCGGCTTGCTCAAGCGACGAGATTGAGCCTGCGGCAGCGAGGTACTTCTCCATTTTGTGTACGCGGTTGTTCTGCGCTCCGCGCGAAACAACCGCATACAATATACGAGAATAGTACCGCTCTGCCGAAGGCTGAGCATGCCAACTGCGTAAGTCCTAATTCTATATGCTATCCCGCGAAGGCGGCGCGCTCAACGCCGCGCGCCAGCGTGCGCGCCTGGCCGCGCGTGCCGCCGGGCTAGGCCGCCTCGCGAAAGTACTGCCCACTCATCAGCTCGAAGACCAGCTGGTCCAGGGTGACCTCGGCCTCGTGATAGGTGCGCGCGAAGCCGATCAGCTCGCCATCCAGGTACATGGCGAAATCGCGCGTTTCCCGATCGTAGACGATCTCCTTGCGATACATGCTCTTACCTTCTTTCCTGTCTCATATATTGATGGTCGTTTGTATCGTCGTGCCGATAGTATAGCACAGGTGTTCTAAAAACGCAAGCCCCTGTTCTACTAGCATATTCGCTTGGTTTCGTACGCTTTGGTGGGGGGTGGGGGCGTCTCGCCGCCCCCGAATTTCTTTTCGAATCATCCCATTTGGTGGGGGCGCGGGCGGCAAAGCCGCCCCGCAAGTTGTTTCGCGCTGTGGCAGAGCCGCCGCTCTGCCACAGCGCGAAAAAGAATACCTTTGAGGGGTCGCAGACCCTCCAAACCTCCCGCTGGATGATGAACAATTTCCAAGTCCCTAACACAATCTATACGTGATCAAGCGAAGAGCGTATACCAGGCTCTCAAGCTCTCAACACACCTTGCACTTTCGTTCGCCTTCCGCTATACTGCGCGGGCCGCCGGCGTGCCCGGCGCCCTGGCTATCTATTCGTTTGCTCAACACTCTGTGGATTATTCATCACGCCAACGATACCGCTCCCGCCGGGCGGCGATTGCGGCGCGGCGCCGCGTTGCGGCCGTGCTGGCGGTTGCGATTGTGCTGCTGAGCGCCCTGGCGGTGTGGGCGTGGCGCCGGCCGCCGGCCGACGCCGCTGCGGCCCCGACGCCGGCCCCGGCTGCGGCGCCTACCGCCAGGCCTGCTGCCGCCACGGCTACATTCGCGCCTACGGCTGCCGTGACGGCGCCCGCCTTGGTTGCGGCGGCAGCGCAGCCTAGCCCTACGGCTGGCGCGCCTGGCCCGGCGCCATACTTCGACGATCGGCGGCTGGCCTACGAGCCGGGCTTCTATGCGCAGCAGATCCAGGCGTTTCTCGACACCCAGCCCGGCACGCTGAAACGGCAGGTTGTGCAGGTCTCCGACGGGCGCTTCTCTTTCGCCGAGGCGCTTGTCGGCCAGACAAGCTACTACAGCGTCAACCCCAAGGTGATCCTGGCGCTGCTCGAGCAGCGCAGCCGGCTGCTTTCCAGCCCTAGCCCCTCGTCTGATCAGCTTGCCTGGGCGCTGGGCTACCAGGGCGAGAACGGCAACCGGCGCGGCCTTTCGGCGCAGATCCGCTGGGCCGTAAAGCAGATGCTCTACGCCAAGCGCGATTTCCCAGGGTACGCACCGCTCACCTACGCCGATAGCTCGAGCACACCGCCGCCGCCGGGCCTGACGATGAGCGAGTATGTGATCGCGCGGGTGCTCGCGCCAACCAGCACGCCCGATCGGCTGCCGGCGCTGCTTGCGGGTTTTCGTGAAACCTACACCCGCCTGTTTGGCGATCCGCGCCCGGCGCCCGAGGGCTGGCCCGCGCCGGCCGCGCCGTTTCTGTCCTGGCCGCTCGAGCATCCCGCCGCCGTCACTTCGTTTTTCGACCATGGCGGGCCGTTTCTTACGCGCAATGCGGCCATGGGCGTTACCACCTACTGGGGCCGCACCGAGACTGACATCGCCTTTGCGTATAATGGCCACGACGGCTGGGATTTCGCCGCCGCGCCGCCCGACCTGGCGCTGGCCGCTGCCGACGGCGAGGTGGTATTTGCCGGCAATGCCGACGACGGCTGCGCCACGCGCGCTGTGATCATCGACCACGGCAATGGCTACCGTACGCTGTACTGGCACCTGGCCCGCGTCGACGCCCAGTTCGGCGAGCATGTGGCGCGCGGCCAGCCGATCGGTATCGTCGGCGAGAGCGGCTGCGCGAATGGGCCACACCTGCATTTCGGCGTGCAGTACCTTGGCCGTAATACCGACCCGTATGGCTGGTGCGCAGCCACGCCTGACCCATGGCAGCAGCACCCGGCTGGTAGCGTCAGCACCTGGCTGTGGCTCGATCGGCCCTCGCCCTGCGGCCCACCGCCCGACGGCGCGGTGGTGGTTGACGTCAGCTCGCCCGGGTTCTCGAAAGAAGGCGATGGCTGGCAGGCCGTGCCTGTGGGCTATGGCGGCTCGGCGCTGTTTGTGCCGTCGCTGCGCGGCGCCGACGCTTTTGGCGCGCTCGGCATGCGCCCGCTGGCGCGCCCGGCTGTGGCGGTGTGGCGCCCTACGCTGCCTGCCGCCGGCCGCTACCGCGTGCTGGCCTATATTCCCTATGCGCTCAGCGGCCTTGAAGATGCCAACCAGGTGCGCTACCGCATACGCTACCACGGCGGTGAGGCCGAGATCATCATCAGCCAGCCCGATCGCGCCAACGACTGGGTCGACCTGGGCACCTACGATTTCGACCCGCGCGATACGCCAACCGTCTCCGTCAGCAACCTGGCCGAGGCCAGCCAGCTGAGCGTGTGGGCCGACGCAGTTATGTGGCTGCCAGTGCCATAATCGCGCTTGCCGGGCAAGCTCCGTGGCTGGTATAATGTCGTAGCATCGTCGCCGTGGCGGGAACTGGATTCGTCACTGGATGAAGTTTATGTTTTCAGCCCAATCGGCAATCCTCCCAATGCTGGTCGAGGAATTGCGTGCATCGCTGCCCAATGTCGCCGAGCTGCTCGACCAGCTGGCGAACGAACCGTCGCTTGAGCGGCGGCGCGCGCTGCTGCGCCAGCTTGGAGCGCTGTGGTACCATCGCGACGGCGAGCCCGAGGTGCTCGCCGAGTTCGGGCTGGGCCTGGCCGAGCAGTTTGGCATCGAGCCGGGCGTGGCCATAGCCGAGCTGCTGATGTCCTACGGCGCGGCACGCGAAGAAAAGCGCACCAGCGAGTGGGAAAATAACCTGGTGCGGCGCATGGCCGAGCTGAGCGGCCTGCACCGCGTGATCTCGGCGGCCAACTCGACGCTCGATCTCGATACTTCGATGCAGATGGTGGTCGAGACCGTCGCCGAAGTAATCGGCGTCGAGGCATGCTCGGTATACCTCTACGATAAAACCAGCGATGACCTGACGCTGCGCGCCACGCGCGGCCTGAACGCCGCGGCGATCGGCCAGGTGCGGATCGAGCTGGGCGACGGCGTCACCGGCGTGGCCGCCAAAGAGGGCCGCCCGGTCTCGGTGCACGATGTCTACAACGACGTGCGCTTTTTGCGCGAGCCGATGCTGGCTGAAGAAGCATTTCGCTCGCTGCTTGCGGTGCCGATCGTGCTGTTCAGCGCCGAGCGCTTCCACGTCGGCGCCGATAAGCTGCAGGGCGTGATTACGATCCAGACGAGCGGGCCGCGCGATTTCACCCCCGAGGAAGTGAATTTTGTCGAGACGGTGGCCGGCGAGCTGGCGTTCTTTATCGTCAATGCGCAGCTGTACCAGCAGACGGGCGACCAGCTCCACCAGAAAGTGCAGGAACTGACGACCCTGCAGCAGGTGTCGAAACGTATCGCCGAGCAGCTCGATCTGAAGGAAGTGCTGAAGCTGATCGTCGCCAAGGCCGTCGAGCTGGCGCGTGTCGATCGCGCCGACATCTTCCGCTGGGTCGAGGACGACCGGCTTGAGCTGGCGGCAACACAGGGCGGCAGCCAGGGTATTAGCGTGCACAGCTTCATCGCCCAGGCGGTGCGCGAGGGCCGGCCGTTGGCGGTGCTGAACGCCTATAGCGACTCGCGCTTCCCCGATCTGGCGCAAGTGGCCGCCAGCGAAAGCTTTCACTCGCTGTTCTGCATGCCGCTGAAGGTGCAGCAGAATCGCATTATTGGCGCGATCTGCCTGTATACCCGCGAGGCCCGCCACTTCGATTACGAGCAGGTACGCCTGCTCTCCACGTTCGCCGACGAGGCGGCGATCGCGATCGAAAATGCCCGCCTCTATGCCGAGAGCCAAAGCGCGCTGCGGATCAAATCGGCGATGCTGCAGGAGATGCACCACCGCGTGCGCAACAATCTGCAAACCATCTCGGCACTGCTGGCTATGCAGCAGCGCCGGCTCGACCCGAGCGGCAGCGGCGCCGAGGCGCTGCGCGATAGCGTGGCGCGCATCCAGGCGATCGCCGGGGTGCACAACCTGCTGTGCCGCGAAGATGTAGGCGTGACGACGATCGACGCGGTGGTGCGCCAGATCGTCGATAGTGCGCGCGTGAGCCTGGCAAACCCCGAGCGCCCGATCTTCTTCCAGATCTGCGGCGAGCCGGCGCGGGTGGCCTCGCGCGAGGCCACCGTGCTGGCGATTGTGCTGAATGAGCTGATTGTCAACGCTATGTCGCACGGCCTCACGCTTGAGGGCGGCAATGTTGTGGTCGAGACGCAGCGCGAGCATGGTACGGTGCTGGTAGAGGTGCGCGACGATGGGCCGTCGCACGGGCCGGGCGAGTCGATCGCCTCGAGCAGCGGCCTCGGGCTGCAGATTATCCGCACGCTGGTGAACGAGGATCTGGCCGGCGATTTCGAGCTGCTCGAGCGCGGCGGCTGGATGTGCGCGCGCGTTCGCTTCCCGCAGCGCGTTGAGGCCGACCTGGCATAGGCGTCGTTCAAACCGGCGTTCCGGCTCGTCGCCGTGAAGCCGTGCCTTAGCATCATAGCAGAGAACCGAGCGTTGATCGCAGGTTGCGGCTGGTTCGCGCGGCCTGCGATCTGTTTGTCGAGGAGTGTCACATGGCGAATACACAGTCCCAGCGCCTCGATCGCCTGCGCGCCGAGATGCGCCGCGCCGGCATCGACGGCATCGCCCTGGTGCCGGGCGCAAACATGCGCTACCTTGCTGGCCTGGATATGCATATGAACGAGCGCCTGGCGATCGCGTTCTTCCCGGCCAATGGCCAGCCCGCGATGGTGCTGCCGGCGCTCGAGCAGCCGCGCGCCCAGGCCCAGGCGCGCTTCCCGATCGCCTTCTACCCCTGGCACGACGGCGATGGCCCCGAGGCGGCGATGCGCCAGGCCGCCGCCGACCTCGGGCTCGACGGCGCGCGGCTGGGCGTCGAGTACACCGCCATGCGCGTGCTCGAGCTGCGCGGCATCGAGGCAGCCGCGCCCGAGGCGCTGGTCGGCGATGCCACCGCGACACTGGCGGCGCTGCGCATGGCGAAGGACGCCGACGAGCTTGCCGCGATGCGCCGGGCCGTGAGCATCGTCGAGGAGGCGCTGCGCGCCGCGATTGCGCAGATCCGCGTGGGCATGACCGAGCGCGAGCTGGCCGAGCTGTGGGATGCTGGCATGCGCGCCGCCGGGAGCGCGCCCTCGTTCGGTACGATCGTCGCGAGCGGGCCGAATGCCGCCAACCCACATCACTCGAACACCGACCGCGCATTTCAGCCCGGCGACTTGATCATCATGGATGGCGGCGCCTGGTTCGATGGCTACGCCTCGGATATTACCCGCACTGTAGCGCTTGGCCTGCCCTCCGGCGAGGCCCGGCGGATCTATGAGCTGGTGCAGGCCGCGAATGCCGCCGGCCGCGCCGCAGCCCGGCCAGGCGCCAGCGGCGAGCAGATCGACCAGGCCGCGCGCGCGGCGATCACCGCCGGCGGCTATGGCCCGCAGTTTCTGCACCGTACCGGCCACGGCCTCGGGCTCGAGGTGCACGAGCCGCCATATATCGTGTCCGGCAGCACCAGCCCGCTCGTGCCTGGGATGACGTTCACTGTCGAGCCTGGCGTGTATGTCGCCGGCGTTGGCGGCGTGCGGATCGAGGACGACGTGGTGATCACCGCCGATGGCGCCGAGAGCCTGACCTCGTTCGAGCGCGATCTGATTGTTGTCGAAGCCTGACGTATCAGACACAGAGGCAGGGAGATAAGCAGCCATCCCGCCGCTGCTTGTCTCCCTGTCGCCTGTCTCTTGGCCGGAATAACCATGGAACAACCGCCACTCTTCGATCTCCCGCCCTCGCCCTCGGCTCCGCAGCTGGTCGAGGCGCTGCTGTTTATCGCCGGTGAGCCGCTTACGGTCGCACAGCTGGCACAGGCGCTCGAGCTTCCGGCTGACGCGGTCGAGGCCGCGCTGGAGCACTTGGCTGCCGCGTGCGCCGGCCGTGGCGTGCGCGTGCAGCGCCACGGCGACCAGGTGCAGTTGGTGTCGGCGCCCGAGGCATCTGCGGCGATCGAGCGCTTCTTGGGCGTGCAGCCACAGGCCCGGCTGTCGCCGGCGGCGCTCGAGGCGCTGGCGATCGTCGCCTACCGCCAGCCGATCACCCGCGCTCAGGTCGACGCGCTACGTGGCGTCGATAGCAGCGGCGTGATCCGCGCGCTGCTCAGCCGCGACCTGATCGCCGAGACCGGGCGGCTCGAAACGGTTGGCCGGCCCATCCTGTACGCCACCACCGACGAATTTCTGCGGCAGTTTGGCCTAAGCCGCCTGGCCGACCTGCCGCCGCTCGACCTGCCCGAGCCGGTCGCGCGCCCCAGCGCCGAGAGCAGCACGCCCGCTCTGGCTGCGCAGCCGTTGGCCGAAGCCGCAGCCGGGCCTGAGGCTCGTGCAATGTAGCGCGGGCGGATACATCGGTGCAAGCTGAGTCGCCCGCGCGCCGCGCCTGCCGCAAACCGCCAAGTTCTCCACAGCTGCCCAAAATTATCCACAGCCGTGTGGAAAAGACTTGACAGGAATTGTGACTCGTAAAAGCTGATGGTGAAGGCCCAAACCGCTGATCGCTCGAACAGATTTTCGCCAGGTTATCCACAATGTCAATGCAGCTTGCTCGACATATGTTGATGAACAAGGCGCATTTGGCACAAGCACTACCCCTACTCGCACCTGACCCTGTATAAGCAAACGTAATAGAACTAAGGCTTGATCCGGCTTGAAAAGAGAGGTCGCATGGGGTATGATCATCATCGCTGCATAACACTGTTTCAATTCATCCGGGCCAATCCACTCCCGCAAGGACAATTATTACGCCAGTGAGGCCGAAGAACCGGTGCGTGCTGAGTGTCGGCGCGCACCGCTCGTCTATCTTTGTCTCTGATGGAGGTTGGTGTGAACCTCACCAAAATCTGGAATTCAACACTCGGAACCATGCAGGTGCAAACCTCGCGGCACGAGTTTAACACCTGGCTGCGGCGCGCGACGCTGCTGTCGGTCGATAATGGCATTGCCACGATCGGCGCGCCGAGCGCGTTTTTTAAAGAGGGCCTGGAGAATCGCTATGCCGTCCCGCTGCGCGATCTGATCAGCCAGCTGATCGGCTTCCCGGTGCAGGTACGCGTGGTGATCGCCTCGCCTCAGCCGGTTTCGGCCGAAAACCGGCTCACCAGCCGTGAGTACGGCAAGGACGACGATATGCCCGATTTTGAGCAAGCGCCGGCCTATAACCCCGCCAGCACCAATGGCAACGGCTACGCCAACGGCCACGCCAGCGATGCCGGTAATCGCTACGAGCGGCTGAATATGCAGCAGCTCGAGTTCTCGAGCAGCATGCGCTCGGGGATGCTCAACGCCCGCTATACCTTCGATCGCTTCATCGTCGGCTCGAGCAACCGCCTCGCGAATGCCGCGTGCATGGCTGTAGCCGAGCATCCGGCTCAGGCCTACAATCCGCTGTTCCTGTATGGTGGCGTTGGGCTAGGAAAAACCCACCTGCTACACGCAATCGGTAACTATGCGCTCGATCGCGATCCCGAGATCAATGTGCTATATGTTTCGTCGGAAAAATTTACGAATGATCTCATTAACGCTATTCGCCGCCAGCAGACTGAAGAGTTCCGCATTCGCTATCGCAATATCGATATTTTGCTGATTGATGATATCCAGTTTATCGCCGGCAAAGAAAGCACCCAGGAAGAATTCTTCCATACCTTCAATACGCTGCACTCGGCAGGCAAGCAGATCGTGATCTCGTCGGACCGGCCGCCCAAGGCCATCCTGACGCTCGAGGAGCGCCTGCGCTCGCGCTTCGAGTGGGGCCTGATCGTCGACGTGCAGACGCCCGACCTCGAGACGCGCACGGCCATCCTGCGCGCCAAGGCCGAGCAGATGTCGATGCATATTCCGCCCGAGGTGATCGATTTCCTGGCGCATCGCATCCAGAGCAACATCCGCGAGCTCGAGGGCTGCCTCAACCGCGTGGCGGCCTACGCCCAGATGTACGGCACGGCAGTGAGCGTCGAGGTGGCGACGGCCGCGCTGAACGAGCTGCTCGACACCAGCCGGCGCAAGCGGCTTACCACCGACGCGATCTTGCGCGAGGTGGCCGATTTCTACGGCGTCGATCTGCGCGCCATGCAGGGCCGCGGCCGCAGCCGCAATATCGTGGTGCCGCGCCAGGTAGCCATGTACCTGCTGCGCGAAGAAACCGACGCCAGCCTAATGGATATCGGCCAAATGCTGGGCGGCCGCGACCACACGACGGTGATCTACGGCTGCGAGAAGATCGGCGAGGAGATTAACTCCGACTCACGGCTGCGCCAGGAGGTCGTGACGATCCGCGATCGGCTGTATCAGGCGATGTAGCGCCGGGCGCTCAACCCTCAGCACTGCGGCAGGATTGCCGTAAACGTGCTGCCCTTGCCCGGCGCGCTTTCGACGCTCAGCTGCCCGCCGTGCGCCTGGGCGATCGTCTGGGCGATCGCCAGCCCCAGGCCGCTGCCGCCCTGCGCCCGGCTGCGCCCGCGGTCGACGCGGAAGAAGCGCTCGAAGAGATGCGGCAGGTGCTCGGGCGCGATCCCCGGCCCGCTGTCGCGCACCTGCACGCATACCCCTGGCCGCTGCTGCTGGCCGAAGGCCGCAGGCTCCCCCGCGCGCGCGGCTTCCACCACGATCGTGCCGCCTGGCGGTGTGTAGCGGATGGCGTTGTCGATCAGGTTGAGAAACAAGCGGATCAGGTCGTCTTCGTTGCCGCGCACAACCAGCTGCTCGCCAAGCTCCAGCGCGAGCGTCTGGTGCCGCGCTTCGGCCAATGGCTCGGCCTGCGCGACGATCGCCGGCAGCAGCTCGCCCAGGTCGATCAGCTCGTTGTGGGCCGGGCGCGACTGCGCCTCCGACTGCGCCAGGAACAGCATGTCGTTCGAGATCCGCGCCAGCCGCTGGGCCTGCTCACGCACGCTTAGCAGCGTCGCACGGTAGCTCTCGGCATCGCGCGGCCGCTCAGTCGCCACGTCGATCTGGCCGATAATCGCCGTCAGCGGCGAGCGCAGCTCGTGCGATGCGTCGGCGGTGAAGCGGCGCTGCTGCTCGAACGCGGCCTGCAGCCGCATGATCATGGCGTCGAAGGTGCGCGCCAGCCGCCCTACCTCGTCGTCGGGGCCGCGCAGATCGAGCCGCCGGCTGAAGTTCTCCGCGCTGATCTGCTGGGCCGCGCGCGTGATCCGATCGATCGGCATAAGCGCGCGATTGGCCAGAAAGAAGCCGCCGCCACTTGCCAGCAGCAGCATGCCGGGCGCCAGCACCAGCATCACCTTCAGCAGCGCACGCATGGTATCGCCCACATCCTCAAACGATAGCCCGACTTGCAGCACGCCAGTGACCTTCCTGTCCTTGGTGATCGGGAATGTCTGCACGCGCAAAAGCCCGTCGTGCCCGTCGATCTGGGTGCTGTGCCGCTCGCCCTGCAGTGCGTCGGGCACCTGCTCGGCCAGCTCGGGCGTGTTCTCTTTCGGGTTGTCGTTGAAGATCAGTGTGCCGTCGGCGCTGTAGATCCGGATCAGGTGCTCATCGTTGATCCGCCCGATGCGCAGCGTATCGTTATTGAAGGTCAGCTGGCTATTCTCGATCGCGATGGTCTGCACGATCAGGTTGGCCTGGCTCGCCAGGATCTCGTCGAAGTTCTCGACCAGCAGGCGATACACGGCCACGTATGTGCCGGCGCTAAACAGAAATAGCACGCAGCTCAGCAGAAACACATACCAGCCGGTGAGCCGCCAGCGGATCGAGCGGAGCGCGCTGCGATTGCGCCAGCTGAGCGCGCTGGCCAGCCGCGTGTACGAAAAGTTCTGCATGGAGTGCCTCTGCTTGATCATGGTTTGGAACGCTACTTGGCGTTCGGGTCGTCGTGCTCGAGCGTGCCAAGCCGGTAGCCGACGCCGCGCACCGTGTGCAGCAGCTTGACGGGGTGCGCCCCGTCGATCTTGCGGCGCAGCCCGAAGATATGCACGTCGATCAGGTTGGAAACATTGTCGAAATCGTAGTTCCAGACGTGCTCGGCGATCGCCGTGCGCGTGAGCGTCTGGTTGGGGTGCCGCATCATAAACTCGAGCAGGCTATACTCTTTGCTGGTAAGTGTGAGCGGTTTGCCGTCGCGCTGGACGGTGTGGCCGACTGTGTCGAGCGTGAGATCGGCCAGCTGCAGCACCGTGCCGCGAAACACCGGCTCGCGGCGCAGCAGCGCGCGCAGGCGCGCTAGCAGCTCGGCGAAGGCAAATGGCTTCACCAGGTAGTCGTCGGCGCCGCTGTCGAGGCCGGCCACGCGATCGTCGATCGCGTCGCGCGCGGTCACCATCAGCACCGGCGTGGCGATGCCACGCGCGCGCAGAGTGCCGCACACCGCCAGCCCATCGGTGTCGGGCAGCATAACGTCGAGAATGATCGCGTCGTACTCGGCGATGCCGACCCAGTACAGCGCTTCGGCACCGTCGCCTGCCGCGTCGACGGCGTAGCCGACCTCGGATAGACCCTGTGTGATAAACGCCGCGATTGCTGGCTCGTCTTCAACCACAAGAATTCGCATAGCGCTATTGTACTCTTTTTCAACATGGCGCGTTATCGCCGCGTATAACAACATATAACACGCCAGAATGAGGAACTGATTAAAGCAGGATTGACGTATTTGGCGCGCTCTGCCTTCGGCAGAGTGGTACGTTCTTTGTGTCTGTGTGCGGTTTTTCCGCGTGGCGCGCGGAAAAACCGCACAAAAAAGATGACCGAGTACCATGCTGCCGCAGGCTGCAATCTCGCCGCATCGAGACGCGAAACCGCGTAACTGCTTAAGGCCCCATACAGTATATCGCTGGCGTATCTCGGGTACAATAGGTTCGAAATACAAGTGCTGGGGGCTTGGGGGCCACAGCACGCAGAACATCCTGTTGGCACCATACACCGCGCGTGGTGCTTCGGGCAGCTTGATCCTCACGAGGGCCTGTAGAAAGGGGCGATCATGACACTTCGGTTTGGGACGTTCGTACCGCAGGGCTGGCGCCTTGATTTGATCGAGATTGCCGACCCGATCGAGAAGTACGAGGCGATGACGCGCGTGGCCAAGGCGGCCGATGGGCTCGCTGTGTACGACTCGATTTGGGTATATGATCATTTTCATACCGTGCCACGGATCGAGCAAGAGGCGGTGTTCGAGGCCTGGACGATCACGGCGGCGCTGGCGCGCGATACCGAGCGCGTGAAGATTGGCCAGATGGTGACGTGTATTGGCTACCGCAACCCGGCGCTGCTGGCGAAGATCGCCTCGACGGTGGATGTGCTTCGCCACCCCGCCCCGCCGAATACAGCAAGCACGCCACGCGCCCAGATGGCCGCCGTCGAAGCGGCGCCTTCGCCCCACCGCCCCCACCGCATACCGCAGGCGATCAGCCGGGCGTGATAAGACTACGTACGCTTCCACTCGCGGAAAAAACGGAATACGTAGAATTACCAATAGACTCCTGCCGTATCCCTCGTATCATGGGTGTGCACCCTGTGGTTTGTGGCGAGGCTGAAAAGGAGGACAGGATGGCAACCATGAAGGCCATACAGCTGCACGCGTATGGCGGTGCCGGCGATCTGCATTTCGAGGACGCGCCGCGCCCCAGCGTCGGCGATGGCGAGGTACTCATCCGCGTACACGCGACCACGGTGAACCCTTTCGACACGGCGGCGCGCGCGGGCTACATGGCCGGCTGGTACCCGTACTCCTTTCCGCTGATCCCTGGGCTCGACCTGGCCGGCGTGGTCGTGTCGGTCGGCGCGGGCGTCGACGACTTCGCACCTGGCGACGAGGTATACGGCCGCAGCGACCCGGCCCACCTGGGCGCGAATGCCGAGTACGCCAGCATTGCCGCGGCCGACCTGGCGCTCAAGCCGGCGTCGCTCAGCTTCGCCGAGGCCGCATCCCTGCCCCACTCGGCGCTCTCGGCCTGGCGCGCGCTCGTCGACGGGGCGAACATTGGCGCAGGGCAAAAAGTGCTGATCCACGCGGCCGCCGGCGGCGTAGGCACGGTCGGCGTGCAGCTGGCGAAAGCGCGCGGCGCCTATGTGATCGCCACAGCCTCGGGGCCAAAGCTCGATCTGGTGCGCCAGCTCGGCGCCGACGAGGTGATCGACTATACCGCCGGCCCTTTCGAAGACGCGGTGCACGATGTCGATATTGTGCTCGACACCGTCGGCGGCGACACGCAGGCGCGCTCGTGGGGCGTGCTGAAGCCGGGCGGGATCCTCGTGTCGTTGGTGCAGCCGCCCGACGCCGAGGCCGCCGCAGCGCGCGGCGCCCGCCAGCAGTTCGCGATGGCGCTTGGCCCGGCGCACGATATTCTGGCCGCACTGACCGACCTGGTGGAGCAGGGCCGGGTTCGCCCGGTGATCGACTCGGTGCTGCCGCTAGCCGAGGCCGCCGCCGCGCACGCCAAGGTCGAGGGCCGGCACACCACCGGCCGCGTGGTGCTGGAGGTCGCCAGCTGAGGGTATCGGCGCCTCGCCTGCGGCAGCATAGCACAGAGAAACAATCAAGGCGCGCTCTGCCGATGGCAGAGCGCGCCTTGCTTCTGTACGGTATGCGTTTCCGCGCTGCCTCAGGCAAATCTGCCGCATTGCGATGCCGAACAAGGTAATCTGCGTAGGCCCTAGCCTCGGTTGCAAGCGTTAGAAGCAGCAGCTTTCTTTGTAGCCGCAGTTGGGGCAGCGGTAGAACCCGGCCCAGAGCCGCATGACACCTACGCACTGCGGGCACTCGGCCTCTTCGTCGGCGGCGGTTTTGCAGGTAGGCTGCTCTGCCTGCTCATCGTTTGCTTCGCGCATCTCGCCTCCACAATAAGGAGACCGGGAAACAGGGAGAGAAATCTTCCGCCACCCGGTCTCCGCGCCTGCTCAGCTCCTCGCGCGGCCTAGCATTCCGCGTAGCCGCACGAGTGGCATTTGCGGCAGCCTTCCTCGTTCATCAGCGTCGCGTTCTGGCAGTCCGGGCAAATCTCGCCGGCCGCAACTAGCTCGCTGCTTTCGGCAAGCGCCGTGTACGATGCCGGTGCGTCAAAGCCATTGCCGTTCCCGTTGCCGTGGCCATTGCTGTGCCCGAGATCGTGCACGTGCCCGTCATGTCGATTGACATAATGATCTTGCAGGATCTTGCCAATTGCGTCGGGAACCGAGCGCACGCGCGCGGGGCCAAAGCCTGCCGTGCGCGAGCCGCCGATACCGCGCAGCTGCTCGGCCAGCAGCTTCACCGGGATGCCGCAGCGCAGCGCCAGCGAGAGCAGCCGGCCGATCGCCTCGGTGAAGGCCATCACGTCGCTGCCGGCGCGCCCGATGATCGCGAACACTTCGAATGGCTCCTGCTCGTGCTCGGTGACGAACAGCCGCAGCTTGCCGAGTGGCGTCACCACCTGGTACGAGTGGCTGGGCAGGCCGTCGGGCACGTGGCGCGGCTTGATCGGCTGCGGCTCGGGCGCGGCTGCAGCTACCGGCGCAGGCGCCGCCGTGGCGGCTGGCGCAGCTGCAGGCGCCGGATCGGCCTTCTTCGCATTCGGGTCGGCGGTCGAGCCAGTCGAGAGCACCTGGTTCGAGCGCGAGCCGTCGCGATACACGGTGATGCCCTTGCACCCCAGGCTATAGGCCTGCTCGTAGGCTTCGCGCACCTGCTCGGGCGTAGCATCGTAGCCGAAGTTGATCGTCTTGCTGATCGCCGAGTCGGTATGCTGCTGAAACGCGCCCTGCATGCGCACGTGCCACTCGGGCGAGATATCGTGCGCGGTGACGAACGCGCGCTGCACTGCGGCCGGCACCTCGTTGTGGTGAATATGGCCGCTGTCGGCGATCCGCGCCATGAGCTGCTCCGAGTGCCAGCCCTCGCGCTGGGCGCGCGCCACAAACTCGGGGTTGATATCGAGCATGCGCGCGTCGGCCTGGTAGCGCCAGAACGCCACCGCGAAGATCGGCTCGATGCCCGACGAGCAGCCGGCGATGATCGAGATCGTGCCGGTAGGCGCCACGGTAGTGACATTGCAGTTGCGCAGCTTGCGCTCGGGGCGAATGCGGTTGCCGTCTGTGTCGCGCGCGCAGGTTGCGTCAGGCCCCCAGATGCTGCGCTCCCACTCGGGGAACGCGCCGCGCTCGGCCGCAATTGCCTCGGAGGCTAGCTTGCTCTCCTCGTCGACGAACGCCATCACCTGGCGCCCCAGCGCCACGGCCTCGTCGGAGTTATACGGCACGCCCAGGCCGATCAGCATATCGGCCCAGCCCATCACGCCCAGGCCGATCCGGCGGATGCGCTGCGACAGCTCGGCGATCTGCGGCAGCGGGTAGTGGTTCGCGTCGATCACGTTGTCGAGCAGGCGCGTGCTCTGGTGCACTACCTCGCGCAGCGCGCCCCAGTCGATCGTGCCCTCCGGCGTCACGAACTTGCCCAGGTTGATCGAGCCGAGGTTGCACACGTCGTAGGCCAGCAGCGGCTGCTCGCCGCAGTTGTGCACATACAGGCCGTTGGCGTCGAACGCGTTTACGCCTGGGACCGCGCAGTCAAAAACCTCTTCCTCGCCAATCGCCACAATTGCGGCGACCTCGGCGACAAATCGCTCGCGATGGAGCCCGCGCGCAGATCGGTTCGATAGGCCGGCGCTGAGCTTCTGCGCCTTTTCCGGGTGCGCAAAACCGATCAGCGTGGTGAACTCAACCAGGTTATCCTTCGCGATCGAAAGCTCGTACTGGGCCTTGGTTAGGTACTCGCGCTGCCCATCGTTGCCATCAGGCAGCCGGCGGCTACCCTCGGCGCGCCGATGCTGATAGATCGTTGAGTTGATACCCAGGCGAAGCAGCATACGCTGCGCGCGCTCAAGCAACCCCAGATCGGATTGGGTCAGGCGAACCAAAAGACCCTTTTCGCCGCCGTCGAGCACACTTCCATCGGCGTCGAACAGCCCGCGCAGAAAACCTCGGTAGAACTCGCTGGAAGTCTGCTCGATGCGATTCGTGATCGTCTTTTGGCCTGGGACGACACCAAACGCCTCGGCCAGGTTCTTGAGCGCAATCGTTCGAGTCTGTAGCTCGTCGCGCTCCTCAACATGCTGGATGCTGAAATCAGCGCGCGTCTTTAGCACCGATTTAACCGCGCCCAAGGCCTGCTGCGCCATATAATCAGCGGTGCTGCCCCGGAACGACAAAATGGCTCGGTCGTCGGCAAATGTGCCATCGCCGATCAAGAGCCCTAACAGCCACCCCTGCGCCGAGCTGCCCTCGCCGTCCCAGGCCGCCAGGTCGCGGTGGTTGTGGAGCTTGATTTTGTCGCCCGGCTGGAGCTGGGCCGCCTCAGTCCAGGCCACCGTCTCATCTTTGCGGTCGGAGTGTGTGACGCGCAAAACCGGGTGGTTGCCTGTCAGGCGTAGAGAGTGGCCATCGGTCGTCTGCAGTTGATAAATCTGCTTGACGCCATTCGACCAGAAGCCGCGTGGGTCGGCGGTGTGACCAACGCCATTGATCGTCGCGACAAACGGGCGCCCGACCAACTCGGCCACTTGGCGCGGGCCAGCGTTGGTCATGACCCAGGTGTCGGCGGTAACGCATGGGTTAGTCGCCTCGTAGCTGCCGAGCGCTGGCACCGGGTTGTACTTATTGGCCTGATCGATGAAGAACAGCCCCGGCTCGCCGGTGGCGTGCGCGCACTGCACGATCAGGTCGAACACATACCGCGCGCGCAGCCGGCAAGGCTGGCCTTTTTCCACCAGCACCTCGCCGGTCAGCGGGTTCTTCAGGCCCTCGCGGTTGGCGATGTACACCTCGCCGGTGCGCGGGCTGACCAGGTCGTAGGTTGTGTCGTTGCGCACTGCCTCCATGAAGACATCGGTGATTGCAACCGAGATATTGAAGTTGGTAACCTTTGAGAGATCCTGCTTGACCGTAATGAACTCAAGAATGTCGGGGTGATCGACACGCAGGATGCCCATGTTCGCGCCGCGGCGCGTGCCGCCTTGCTTGATCGCTTCGGTGGAGTGATTGTACACATCCATAAAGCTCACTGGCCCCGAGGCCACGCCCATCGTCGAGCGCACCACATCGTTGCGCGGGCGCAGCCGCGAGAAGCTGAAGCCGGTGCCGCCGCCGCTCTGGTGGATCAGCGCCTGGTGCTTGAGCGTCTCGTAGATCCCGCTCAGATCGTCTTCCACCGGCAGCACAAAGCAAGCCGAGAGCTGGCCCAGCGGCCGGCCGGCGTTCATGAGCGTCGGGCTGTTCGGCTCGAAGTAGCCTTCGGTCATCAGGTGGTAGAATTGGTCGGAGCGGGCTTGTATCTGTGCCGCATCGGCGCCGTAGCGCGCGTCGACCTTGGCGAGCGTATCGGCAACCCGGCGAAACATGGTTTCGGGTGTCTCGGCGACGCGCCCGTGATCGTCTTTGATCAGGTAGCGCTTCTTCAACACCGTCAGCGCAATGTCCGAGAGCGCTGCTGGCGTACGGTCGATCATGGTCATCGATTGCTTCTCCTTTGATCAGGCTACGCGCCATCGTGGCGCATAGGTGGCTGGCCGTAAAAATGCGCAAAAAATCACCAGGCTGCGCCTTCGGCGTCGCGATCGCAGCCTGGTGATGGCTAGGAGCTGTATAGAGTATGTAAAGTGAAAAGCTGGGTTAAGCCAAGCTGAAGAGTGTGTGACCTGAACCTGGGAAGCTGATTGTCTGTGACATTATCCACAAACATTCCACATTTTGTGTTGTTTGGTGATATTTCTTCCTAAATGTAGGCAGCGGTAGTTTAGCACAGGCGTCTAAGGTTGTCAAGCCATATTTTTACTTGGCATAATGGTTTACATCGGCATTGTAGTAACTCGATTGTTGCTGTGGTGTTATAATCTAGGCGAAGTTCTCGCGCCGGCGAGGGGCGGCGCGCCGAGGGGGCACACACATGGCTGGCGAAGCAGCGGCGGATTGCCGCTGGTGTGGCGCGGAAGCAGCGCTTGAGCTGATCGACTTCGACGTGAAAGTCGCCAATCCGCAGGTCGATTTTGCTCACAAAATATACCGCTGCGAGCTTTGCCACAAGCTGAGCGCAGTGGCGCATTGGGGCAACCAAGAGTTTACCTACCGCGCGCTCGAGTACCCGCGCTCGTTTCGCAGCCCGGTGTATGTGCTCAGGTACGATGTTGCCTGTGGCTGGTGTGAGCGCGCGGATCTGATCGAGCCGGAAGAGATCAACGCTACCATCGCCAACCCGGCAAGCGCGCGGCACCGCTACGACATCTACGCCTGCCACGCATGCGAGCGCTATACCGCAGTGTCGTACCTGGGTCAGGTCTTTGCCTACCCGGCAACCCAGGATGAGCGCTATCCATCGTTGTACTACCTGGAAATTGGCGAAGATAGCGAATAATACGCGTGCTGCTGCGGAAGCGAATAGGTATATAAAAAATTGACGCTCTCGGGAGATTGTGCTACAATACACAAGGCTTGGATTGCCTCACTAGAATGCGAAGAAATCTATTTTGGGCAGTGTGCCGAAGAGCAGCATTTAGCGTGCGAAAGCGCGGTATGCGTTTGAATAGTGCGCGCTGAATCGTTCGCACCTTGTACGTGTGCTATGTACCCGTATCTATTACGATCCGGCGTCTGTGGGCGCCGCTAGAGGGGAGACACGCATGGCAGAACAGCGTAACGCAGGCCGGCGGGTGATCTCGCAAGCCGAAGCGGATGCTATTGCCGCCAAATCCGGCGTGCAGAAGCCAAACTCGGCCGCGAAGCCGAAAGGGCCGGGCGTTAATCGGCGCGAAGTGCTGGCGATCGCGATGGCTGGCTCGGCGGCGCTGCTGACTGCTGGCGGCCTGCTGTTTATTACATCGCCCGATCCCGCGGCCGACCCACTGCTTGGCCCGCTGCTCAAGTTCACCGCCGCCGAAGACCCAACCACCGGCGAGCGCACGTACCCGGTGGCCGGCGGGTTCGCGTACCCGCGCATCAAGGCCGGCACATTCGGCGGTAAGTTCACGCTCGATAAAAAGGCCAGCGAGTTTAAAGATGGCGACGATCCGTTTCCAGTGGCCGACGGCAAGTTCTTTGTGGTGAAGGTCGCCTCCGATGCCTCGATACAGCCGGTGGCCGACGAAGACGGCCAGGCCAACCCCGATGGGATCATGGCGATCTACCAGGTGTGCGTGCACCTCGGCTGCCTGGTGCCGTATATCGCTTCCGAGAAGCGTTTCATCTGCCCGTGCCACGGCTCGACGTATGAGCGCGACACGAAGTATGTGCGCGGCCCGGCGCCACGTAACCTCGATCAATTTCGCGTCAAGGTCGTCAACGATACAATTATCGTCAACACCGGGCAGCGCGTGCTGGGCGAGTCGCACGCCTAATATCGTGAAGGTAAAAGGCAAAAGGTAAAAGGTAGAATTGAGCTGCGCCAACCTCTTTACCTCAAACCTTTTTACTTTTTCCTTGAAAGACTAGAGGGAGCAACCAGAGTATGGCCACACAACAGGTCGAGCGGCCCGGCGGGATGCGACGACTGATGGCCTGGGTCTCGGAAGTTGGGCGCTCATTTTTCCCCAGTATGGGCCTGGCCGAGTGGCGCTCGGTGCTGCGTGGCGATGCAGCCCCCCGGCCGAACCCGCGCATGCGGGTGCATAGCAATAGCTTCTGGTACCACATCCGGCCGCGCGCGCTGCCGGAAGAGGCAACCGCCTGGTACTACACCGTGGGCCTGGGCTGGTTCAGCTTTTACCTGTTCATGGTTGAGGCGATCACCGGCCTGATCCTGATGATCTTCTACGTGCCATCGGCCAGCGAAGCGTACCCCAGCATGGTCAAGATCATGACCGACGTGCCGCTGGGCAACCTGATGCGCAATGTGCACCGTCTCGGCGCCCACTTGATGGTCGCGATTGTGACGCTGCATATGCTGCGCACGTTTATTACCGCATCGTATAAAGCTCCGCGCCAGTTCATCTGGGTTACTGGGGTGATCTTGCTGCTGGTCACGCTGGTGCTCTCGTTCAGCGGCTACCTGCTGCCGTGGGATCAGCTAGCCTACTGGGCGGTGACGATCGGCAGCTCGATGGCCGACGCCACGCCGGGCCTCGGCGATGCGATCAATAAGCTGCTGCGCGGCGCGGTCGACGTAGGCGGGCAGACGCTGCTACGCTTCTATTTGCTGCATATTTTCTTGCTGCCGGGCGTGGCGCTGGCGCTGATCAGCATCCACTACTACGCCGTGCGCAAGCAGGATATCTCGCCGATCCACGAGCTGTTCGACGATATGCCGCCGACAAAGCGCAAGATCCCGTTCTTGCCCGACCAGGTGTATCTCGAGGTTGCGGCGATTGCATTCCTGACGTTTGGCCTGATCGCGATTAACCAGTTTTTCTGGAATGCCACGCTTGAAGGCCACGCCAACGCGTTTGTGACTCCGCAGCATACTAAAGCGCCCTGGTACTTCCTCTGGCTGCAAGGTATGCTTAAAGTCGGCGATAAATTCTTCTTCGGCTTGCTGCTGGCCGGCGTCATGTTCGGCGGGCTGTTCCTGCTGCCGTATATCGATCGCAACCCCAGCCGCAAGTTCAAGGATCGCAAGGTGGCGCTGGCCGGCGCGCTGGTAGCGACGGTGCTGCTTAGCTTCCTCACGTATGCTGGCCTGCCGGCATACGGCATCCAAGAGACGGCTACGAGCGAGCTGGTGTTTGAATGGGTGCCTGGCGAGGGCGAAGGCAAGGCCGACGAAGTGCCGTTCGATGCGCTGCCCAGCTCGGCTTGCACCGTCGACTCATTCACCGGCGGGTTTACCACGTGCGATGAGCCGTCGCTCTCGGCCGAGTCAAAAGCGATGTTCGACGAATTCCTGGCCGATGTCGCCCGCTGGAAGCAGCTCGACAAGCCATTCGCCGAGCAAGGCGGCGACGCCACGCTCACCGTCGAACCCTGGCAGCTCGATCAGCAGGGCCGGGTGACGCTGGAAAAGATTACGCTGGTGATCTCGGTGGGTGGAAAGCAGCAGCCGCCGGTTGTACGCTTCCTGAGCCGCGCCAAAGATAACGTCCGGCAGTAGCATAGCGTGCGCGCGGGCGGCGCTGTCGCCCGCGCGCCTGGATAGTGGAAACGAACAATGACGCGTAATTTGACGATTGCGACGGTGTTCCTGCTCGCTGCGACGCTGCTGCTTGGCTATATTTGGGTGCGCGAGAATACCGTGCTGGCCCAGCGCGAACAGCGCTTCAATGGCGCGCTGCTCACCCGCGGCGCGCGCGACTACGAACAATACTGCGCTAGCTGCCACGGCCTCACCGGCGAGGGCGGCGTAGCGAATGGCGCGCCGCAGATTAACAACCTTCCAAACACGCTCGGCGATCGGCTGAACGGCGCGACGGGCATTGTCGCCAAGTATGGCACGGTGCGCAACTTTGTCGAGGCCACCATTACCTCGGGCGTGCGCGGTACCGCGATGCCGCGCTGGAGCGCGCGCTTGGGCGGCCCGCTGCGCGATGACCAGATTGCCAACATCGCGGCGTATGTGTCGAGCTGGTGGGGGCCTGAGGGCAGCACGAGCCCGAATATCAGCGCCGACGCCGCGGCCGCCGCCGCAGCGTACAAGAAGGCCCAGCAGGCAGCAGCTTCGGCCGGCGCCCCGGATACGCCGGTGGGCCGTGGCAACGCGATCTTCCAGGCGAACTGCTCCAGCTGCCACAACTTGAATAGCAAAGACAGCGGCGTACCGGCGCCGGGCCTCGGTGGGCTGTTCGGGCCAGATGGCACTGCCGCATTTGGTAAGAAGCTGCCGAATGGGAAAGATGCCACCCCCGAGAACTGGGCCGAGTGGGTGAAGAAGGGCGGCGCCGCGTTTGCGAACTCGGCGATCCAGCCGGCCAGCGGGTTTGGCCCGTACGTGATTGCCGCGATGCCGGGCTTCCCGCAGTTCGACGACAAGCAGCTCGGCGATCTGCTGGCGTTCCTGAGCACGCACGATCGCGACGGTAACACCAGCTTGCCGCCGATTGGCCTGGACGGCAAGCCGCTGCCGAATAATGGCGGCGCAGCAACTGGTAATGCTACTCCGACGCCGACCAAGTAACTTGTGCTGGTAGCGGCGGCCAACTGGCCGCCGCTATGCTACCGGCCTGGATCCTTCTAGTGTGGCCGTCGCCGGCCTGTGCATCGGCGGTAGGCTATTCGCAGGACCAACATATGCGTGATTTTTTTCGCTTCGAGCGCCGCGATCTGATCCTGTTTCTCGTGTGCACGGTGATTTACGCGCTGGTCTTTTTCGCCTGGACGGTGCTCCCACTGAATGGCGATCGGAGCCTGGCCGACACCGATGCTATTGCCGCCGGTATACCCGTGCTTGGCGATCTGCCAACCCAGAGTGTGAGCAAGCTGGTGGTGACCGGGGCGCTGTACCTGCTGTCGCTGGTGTACGCCCTGGTGTCGGCGGCCTCCTCCGATGATCGGCGCTCGCTTGGCCAGCTGATCGTTATCAGCGCGCTGACCTTTTTGGGATGGATGGCGCTGAACTTCTGGGTGGTCTCGGGCTTCCTGAACTCGCCGGCGACGCTGCTGTATGGTGGTGCGTCGGTGGTGCTGCTGGTGGTGTGGGCCGGCGCACTCGCGCGCGGGGTGTCAAGTATTCACGACGCATTGGCGCGCTTTCTGGTGCGCTTCGGCCTGGCGCTCGCGCTGTTCATTACCGTTGTGCAGCTCGCCGCACTGCTTACCCCGGAGTGGCGCAGCCCGACACAGGGCATTCCGGTGCTGTACACGCTCACATTGAACGCGCTGGTGGGTGTGTTTATTTCCGGCTTCGGCGGCAATATGCTGTGGCGCGAGCGCCGCGTCCAGGTGCTTGCTGCGTCCAAGAAACGCTAGCCCGGCCCGGTCGCTCGGCGATCGACGAAAAAGCCACCCCGGCTCGGGCGCAATGCCTCGGGCTGGGGTGGCTTTCTGCTGTGGCCGGGAGCTATATGCTGCTGCCGTCGCTCTGCTCGGCGAACAGCTCGTCGGCGGTGGCGAGCAGCGCGGCAATGCGATCTTCAGGGGTATTCTTCGCGCGTAGATAAAGCTCAAGCGCTTTGCGCGGCGTGAGCCCGTCGAGGATCGTGCCGTCGCTGGCGGCCAGCCGCCCGCGACTGGCGCGCTCGATCTCGGTGGCCACTGCGGCGACCTGAAATGCCCCGGCCTCTTCAAGCCGCTGCTGGATTTCTTCAACCCGCAGCAGGCCGGCCTGCTCGGGCCGCGCCTCGATCTGCACCCGCACCACCGCGTCGGCGACGTGGTGTTTCTCGATCGCCAGCAGCACGCGCGCCTGTGGGTCGGGGCTGTTGCGTACATCCGCGCTGATCGTGAGAAACGGCCGCGCCTTGAGCCGGTGAAATTGCCAGTTGGTATTGCCGCGTGCCAGATCGACCACCACGCAGCCTTTGTCCTCGTGCTCTTCGCCAAAGTCGATCCGCTCGATACTGCCTGGGTATACCACTGGCGGGTGCTCGCCAAGCACCTGATGCTTATGAATATGCCCCATTGCCACGTAATCGACATTGGGAAGCGCGACAAAGCTTTTTGGCAGCACCAGATCCTTGCCGAGCATGATCTGCCGTTCGGCGCCAACCGTCGCACCGTCGATCGTGCCGTGAACGGTGAGCACCGCCGGCAGTTGGGGGTCGAGCGCGGCGGTGGTGGTGCGTAGAAAGTTCTCGATCCGCTGGAGCAGCATAGCCTCGACCTCAAGCAGCGATGCGAGCTTCAGCTCGTCTTTCGTCAGCAAGCTGTGGCGCGTTACCCACGGCAGCGCGACCAGCTGCAGCGGGCCGGCGCGCGTCTCGATGCGGTGCAGCCCAGCGCGATCGGCGATGGTGACACCCTCGACGGCGAGCGTATCGAAGATCTCAATCGAGTGCGCGCGCCCGGCCGCCGGCGATACATCGTGGTTGCCGATCAGAATAACGATCGGCAGGCCCGCCTGGCGCAGCCGCCTGATGCGCCGGGCGAACTCGCGCTGGTGCGTCGGGTTGGGCGTGCGGTTTTTGTAGATGTCACCGGCGATCAGCACCATATCGACGCCTTGGCTGAGCCCTAGATCAATTGCTTCGTCGAGCCGCGCCAGGTAATCGAGCAGCCGGGTATGCAGGCCGGTGGCCGGATCGAGCCGGCCGTAATTTTCCATGCCGATGTGCAGATCGGCGAGGTGGAGTAGTTTGATCATCGTGTGTAAGCGCCGCTGCGCAAGCGATACGGCGATATATAGCGGCAAATGTGGAACAATTGTACGAGCGAACCAGGGTAGCGTCAAATCCAACCGCGTGGCGCAGCCGCATGCTGCCTGCGATCAAGCTGCCAGGGTAAATGCCTGCCACCAGCGCCGCGAAACTCCTGACACTTAGCTTGGTAGAACATATGTTCTTTTGCTGATAGCTTGGGGAAATTCTGTGGGATAAGTTGGGATAAGTTGGGATAAGTTTGGGATACACGGTGTAAATCGATCGGCGCCACAGGCAGAAAGGCGTGCTATGCACAGAAAACGCACTAGTTTTTCGGCGGCGGCCAGGGCTAGCCAAGCCAGCGCAGAGATGATAGAATAGCATCAACTCGCACTTGAACATTCAGTTGCTCGGCCAGAAGGCGCCGCCTACGGAGTAGTTTGGAGATGATCCAGCGTTCACACAGGATGAACTACCCGCCGCGCGGCGATTTTTTGTGCCTGCGAATGGGCCGGTAGCGTGGCCGGCGAACCCTGCTTGGAAGCGTAAAAGAGGTGGGCTATGGGTCGTTACCTAATTGTTGGCGCCGCGGGGTATGTAGGCTCGCGGCTGGCCGAGCGGCTATTGCAGCAGGGCCACCTAGTGCGCGGGCTGGTGCGCGACCCCGATCACGACACGGTGCAGCGCCTGGCCGGGCGGGGCATGGCGGTATGGCAGGGCGACCTGACGCAGCCCGATAGCCTGGTGGGCGTGGCAAACGGCTTTGAAGTAGTGTATAACCTGACATCGTGCTCGGTGCTGGAGAGCGGCGCGGTGCGGGCGCTATTTGTCGATGGCAACCGCAACCTGATCGCAGCGTGCTCGCGCGCGCGCACAGTGCGAGCCTACCTGTTCGCCGGCAACGCCTCGCCGTACGGCCACCGCGGCGACGCCTGGCTGAGCGAAGACAGCGCGCCGGCTCCGTGCTTCCCACTTGGCGAGGCACTGGCCGCCGCCGAGCAGGCCATTCTGGCGCTGGTGCAGGCGCACCATTTCCCGGCGATCGTGCTGCGCGTCGGCGCGATCTACGGGCCGGGGCGCGATTTCGTCGAGGCGGTGCGGAGCAATACCGCAATGCTGATTGGCGATGGCCGCAACTTCCTCACCCATATCCACATTGACGATCTGCTCGATGTACTGCAGCGCCTGGCACACGATGGCCAGCCCGGCGCAATCTATAATGTCTGCGACGACGAACCGCTGCGCGCCGCCGAGTTCTACGGTGCTATTCGCCAGCAGCTCGGCATGCTGCCGCCGCGCGCGTTCGCCAAAGACGCCGCGCTCGCTTCGGGCCTGGATGCCTCGGTGGTTGGCATGGCGGCTTCTTCGGCGCGCATGAGCAACCAGCGCCTGAAGGACGAGCTTGGGCTGGAACTGCACTACCCCAGCGTTCGTACCTGGCTGAACCGCGAGCAACCAGGCGTTGAGCGCGAGCTGACCGCCACTAGTTAGCCGCTGCTTTCCAGAATACGTATATCAACGCTTTCCGCCCGCAGGGCCGGCGCAGATATCGCGCCGGCCCTGCGCGAATCAGCGTCGCCAAGCGCCGGCCTGGCGATACGACAGCGCGCGAGAGGTACGTGCTACTGTCGCGGGCCGGCATGGTACAATAGCGTATCGCTATGGCGGAAGGAACTGCGATGAGTATGCGGCTGAGGCTGGCGCACCTCTACCCCGACCAGATGAATATCTACGGCGATCGCGGCAACATTTTGGCGCTGGCGCGCCGCTGCGCCTGGCGCGGCATCGAGCTCGAGATTATGCCGGTGGGCGTAGGCGCCGATATTGACTGGCCGGCGCTGGACATGGCGTTTTTCGGCGGCGGGCAAGACAGCGGCCAGGCGCTGATTGCGGCCGATTTTGTGCAGCACCAGGGGCCGGCGCTGCGTACGGCGATCGACGACGGCCTGGTGATGCTGGCGATCTGCGGCGGCTACCAGCTGCTTGGGCATTACTTTCTGACACACACCGGCGAGCGGCTGCCGGGGATCGGCGCAATTGACGTTCATACCGTTGGCGGCGACGTGCGGCTGATCGGCAATATCGTTGTCGACGCTGAGCTGGGCGAGCTGGCCGGCCTCGCGGCTAGCTCGGCCCACGTGCGCCTGGTGGGCTTCGAGAACCACAGCGGCCGAACGTACCTTGGCGCGGGTGTGCGCCCGCTCGGCCGGGTGCTGGCCGGCCACGGCAATAATGGCGAAGACGGCAGCGAGGGTGCGGTGTATCGCAACACCTTTGGCTGCTACATGCACGGGTCGCTGCTGCCGAAGAACCCGCAGCTCGCCGATCACCTGATCGGCCTGGCGCTGGCGCGGCGCTATGGTGCCAGCGCGGCGCTGGCGCAGCTTGACGATCGGCTGGAGCTGGCAGCCCAGCGCGGCATGGTCGAGCGGTTGCTGCACTAGCCGCGCCGCGCTGCCGGGCTAGCTACACGCGGCGGCTCGGGCAGGCCACAAAAGACACTCGCTCGCTTGGATAAAGGCTTTCGGGATGACGGTGTTACTGATCGGCGGCACCGGGCTGCTTGGCGGCGCCATCGCCGCCGAGCTGGTGCGGCAGAACTACCCGGTGCGCGCGCTGGTGCGCACCGGCAAGGGCGCTGCCCGGCTGCGCGGGCTGGGAATCGAGCTTGAGGTTGGCGATGTACGCGATGCCCGTGCGCTGCGGCGGGCCTTTCGCGACCAGCCGACGGTGATGACGACCGCGCAGGGCAACCCGCTGAGCCGGTCAAACCCGATGCGCCAGATCGATGGCTCGGCGAACCAGCACATGATCGTGGCGGCGCGCAAGGCTGGCGTGCCGCGCTTTGTATTTGTATCGGCGTTGAAGGCCGACCAGGGCGCCGCGACGGTGCCACAGCTGGCGTACAAGTTTGCCGCCGAGAACGTGCTGCAGGCCAGCGGCATCCCGTTCACCATCCTGCGGCCTTCGTCGTTTCAAGAAACATTTGACGACGGGTTTGCGCCTTTCAAGCGGATCATTGAGCTCGCGGGGGTTGGGTTGACCATGGGCAGCGGGCGTGGCCGGCACTCGTTTGTGGCGGTGCGCGATGTGGCGCGCGCGGCGGTGCTGTCGCTCGCGCACCCCGAAGCGCTCGGCCAGATTGTGCCGGTGGGCGGCCCCGACGACTTGAGCTACCGCGAGGCGTATCGGCAGATCGCTAAGATCACCGGCCGGCGCGTGGTGGTGCTGCCGGCGCCGCGCATTGCTTTGAAGCTGGGCGGCCTGCTGGCCACGCCAGTGCTGCCGGAGCTTGGCGATTTCTTCGCGTTTTTCGAATTTTTCGACCGCCACGGCTACACCTGTGCCACGCCCGAGTGGTTGGTGCGCGCGCTGGGCCGGCGCCGCAGCTTCGACGAGGCGGTGCGCGATTTCTATGGTGTGAACCAGCCCGGCGTGGGCCTTAGCGCGGCCTGAGCGCCATGGTAAGCCCTATGCTTCGGCCAGGCGCAGCTCGTATACGTGCATGTGCTCGGCCGGGCCGGCAAAGCCAGCCGCCAGCAGCGCGGGCATGCAGGGCGCGGCCGGCGGCAGCAGGGTGCGCAGCGCCCATGCCGGCGCGCTTGCTGCGGCGCAGAGGTCGCGGCATAGCTGCTCGAGCTCGCCGGGCGGGCCTTCTGCGTGCGCCAGCCACCAGCCAGCTTCCTCGCGCGGTGTGACGATCGCCCACGCCGCCGCGCCCGGCAGCGCATACACCTGGCCGTGCGCCAGGTGCTCGCGCAGCCGCTCCGCAGTCATGTCGAAGGTGTGCCAGCCATACGTGTAGAGCTTGCCGGTGTGCGCCAATAACGCCGAGCGGGCGAGATCGGCCTGCAGGCGCTCGATCTGAGTGGGCGCAAGCGGCCTGGCAAGTGAGCCGCCCGGCTGGCGCGGCGCGCGGTACCACGCCGGCTCGTACACGAGCCGAAAGCCGTGCTCGCGGCCCATGCGATGCATCGTGACATTGCCGGAGTCGGTGAGGTAGCGCAGCGTGCGCGCGCCGCGCTTGTGCGCGAGCGCGATGCAGCGCTGCATCATGGCGCGGCCAAAGCCCTGCCGCGCGCGCGCCGGGTCGACGCGCAGGCCGTGAAACCAATCTTCGCCCGGCCCGAGCGCCGAGATTTTCGCCAGCGCCACCGGCTGGCCGCCAACCTCGCCTACCAGCAGCGCGCCGCTACCGTCGGCAAGCCAGGCATCCCACACCTCGGGGATGTAGTCCTCGCCATTCCAGATTGTTCTGACCATCGCGACGACCGCCGGGCGATCGGCGGCGTGCGCCGCGCGGATGTGCAGCCGTGCTGCACCTGTGTCGGTATGATTCATGGTGAATAGTAGCTATCCGAACATATTACGTGACGACGGGCGCGCTGCCGGCGTATTTTTCGTACAGGCGCGTATCGACGATCTCGCGCATGCGCACGGCGGCGCTGTGGATCTCGGCGTAGGTGGTGTAGAGTGGCGCAATGCCCAGGCGAATATTGTCGGGCGTGCGAAAATCGGGCAGCACGTGCATATCGTTGATCAGCGCCAGGTCGATTCCCAGGCCCTGCTGGTGGCCGAGCGAAACGTGTGAGCCGCGCCAGTCGGCGCTGCGTGGCGAGTTTAGCGTGTAGCCGACCGGCGCGAGCAGTGCCTCCCACAGCTCGATCAGGTAGCTCGTCTGCTGGCGCGATTTGGCGCGCAGCGCTTCGATGCCGGCCTCGAGCAGCAGATCGACGCCTGGCTCGATCAGCGCGAGCGAGAGCACCGCCGGGGTGCCGCTAAGGAAGCGCCGCAAGCCCGGCGCGGGTTGGTACTGAAGGCCGAAATCAAACAGGCCGCGCTGGCCCATCCAGCCGGCGATCGGGTTGACTAGCTGCTCTTGCAGGTCGCGGCGGATGTACAGAAACGCCGGTGCACCGGGGCCGCCGTTCAGGTATTTGTAGCAGCAGCCGATCGCCAGGTCGGCCCCAGCGGCGTTGAGGCCGACCGGAACGCTGCCGACCGAGTGGCTGAGATCCCAAAGCACCAGCGCGCCTGCGTCGTGCGCGGCCCGCGTGACCTCGGCCATGTCGTAGACGTAGCCGCTTTTGAACACGGTATGCGAGAGCGTCAGCAGCGCGGCCTGCTCGCCAAGCTGCGCTGCAATCTGCTCGGCCGGGCCGTGGATTGCGTCGGGCGAGGGCACAATCGTGAGCGTGTGGCCGCCGCCGAGCAGATCGATCGCGCCCTGAAGAATGTAGATATCCGATGGGAAGTTGAGATCGTCGGTGATCACGCGCGTGCGGCCAGGGCGAGCGCGCAGCGCCGCAACCGCGAGCTTGAACAAATTGACCGATGTCGAGTCCGCGACGATAACTTCGTCGGGCGGGGCGCCGATCAGGCGGGCGATCTTCGCGCCGACGCGCTCGGGCGCGCTGAACCAGCCCTCGTTCCAGCCGCGGATCAGGCGCGCGCCCCACTCGTCGCGCACCAGCGCGTCGGCGCGCGCGGCCGCGGCGCGCGGCAGCCGGCCAAGCGAGTTGCCGTCAAGATAGATCAGGTCGGGGTCGTCGATGACGAACTGGTCGCGAAAGTGCGCCAGCGGGTCGCGTGCGTCAAGCTCGTGGGCGTAGGCGGCGTCGGTGCGGATGGGCATAGGCTGGCCTTTCGTCGCAGAGAGTACACGCATGGTTTGGCCGCACATCGCGCTGTAGTTGGTCTGCACAATGATGCGGCAGTATGATCACGTGACGTAGCGGCATGATCGCGCGCTGCGGCAGTATGATCACGTGATGTAGCGGCATGATCGCGCGCTGCAGCAGTACGATCACATGACGTAGCGGCATGATCGTGCGATGCAGCAGTATGATCACATGATGCGACGGCATGATCGTGCGATGCAGCAGCATGATCACGCGATGCGGCGGCGTGATCGCGCGATGGATAAATTTACATAGTGAAGCGCGCTCAGAATACACACACGACGTCGCTGGATCTCTGGCGCAGGCGCATCGCAGGCCGCAAGCGCCCTATGCTCGGCACAGCTGGGCGAACCGTGGCTCACGAGGCGGCGCCGACAGGCTCACAGCTGCGATCGAATCTCCCACAGGTCGGGGAAGAAAGGGCGAACCGTGGTGGCCAGGTAGGCTGCGCCGGGCGAGCCGCCAGTGCCGGGCTTGCCACCGATCGTGCGCTCGACCATTTTGATGTGACGGTAGCGCCACTCCATAAAGCCCTCGTCGAGATCGACCAGCCGCTCGCAGATATTGCTCACCGCCGCGTCGGCGCGATAGATCTCGATCAGGATGGCCTGCAGCGCGGGCGCGGGCTTGAGCGGCTGTGCAACATCGCGGCCCAGCTGATCGGCCGGAACGGCGTAGCCGCGCAGCGCCAGATACGCCAGAAACGCATCCCAGAGCGTCGGCTCGTCGAAGCGGCGGCGCAGCCGATCGAGGCCGAATGTCTCGGGCGGGTAGTGCTTGAAGATATTCTCACGCTTGAGGCCCATCACAAACTCGACCTCGCGGAACTGCACCGACTGAAAGCCGCTGCCGGACTCGAGGTAGCTGCGGAAGGCATTGAACTCGAGCGGCGTCATGGTCTCGAGGATATCGACCTGAGCGACGATGGTTTTGAGAATAGCGCGCAGGCGCTGCAGTGTGTGGATGGCGCGGGCGTGCTCGCCGCCGCGCAGGCGCTCGGCGAGATAGTCGAACTCGTGCAGCATCTGCTTGAACCACAGCTCGTAGACCTGGTGGATCACGATGAACAGCATCTCGTCGTGCTCGGGGCCATGCGAGCCGAGGCTGCGCGGCACCTGCTGGCGCAGCAGATCGTCGAGACGCAGGTAGCTCGAGTAGTTCAGCGGTTCGGACATCATTGTTCCTTTGCTGCAGTGGTGTCGTCAGCGGCGAGCGACGCGCGTATGATACCACGATCGCTCGTAATGCTTGTAGAAGCACGGGGCATACCAGGGTATCGTCAAAGTCCGGCGCTTTTTGCCCTCATCGCGCCTGCCTCACGCCCCCGCATGCCGCAGAGCGGCAGTGGGAGGGGTAAAGCGCTACCATGCAGATCTCGTAACCGAGGGGAAATGAATCGTCTCTGCGCGAGCGCACGACGAAGCATAGCATGTCGAGTACAATACGCGCGATCCATTGTTCGATATGGCGTACTGGCAAGCCAGGCCGGGCACGGCGCCAGCATGGTATGTCGAACCCTATGCATATGAAAGCAAAGCCATGAGCAGCTACGACTATGACGCAATTATTGTGGGGGGCGGGCACAACGGGCTCACCTGCGCAGGCTACCTGCAGCGCGCCGGGCTGCGCGTGCTGGTGCTTGAAAGGCGGCCGATCGTGGGCGGGGCGGTGTGCACCGAGGAAGTGATCCCAGGCTACCGCATCGACGTCGGCTCGTCGGCGCATATCATGATACACCTGACGCCGATCGTGCGCGATCTCGAGCTCGAGCGCTACGGCCTCGAGTATGTCGACATGGATCCGTACGCGTACTACCCGCTGCTCGACGGCTCGGGCGCGATCGGGCTGTATCGCGATGTCGACAAAACCTGCCAGTCGATCGCGCGGGTATCGCCGCGCGACGCCGAGGCATACCGGCGGTTTGTAGCCTACTGGCGGCCGCTGAACGAGGCGATCTTCGAGACATTCATGAACCCGCCGAGCGTGACGCAGCTCTTCGGGCGCATGGCCGGGGCGCAGATGCGCGCGGGCGGCGTGGGCGGCTCGCTGGAGTCGGTACGCAAGCTGATCGCGCCGTACGGCCAGCTGATCACCGAGACATTCGAGAGCGAGGCGATGCGCGCGTTTATGGCATGGCTGGGCGCGCAATCGGGCCCCGCGCCCGACGAGGTGGCCTCGGGCGATCACTTCGGCTGGTACGCGATGATGCACCTGAGCGGCGCGAAGCACCCGAAGGGCGGGAGCGGGATGCTCACGCAGGCAATGGCGCGCTCGCTCGAAGCAGCGGGTGGCGTGGTGGCGCTCGACGCGCCGGTGCGGCGAATCCTGGTATCCGGCGGCCGAGCCGAGGGTGTCGAGATCGAAGACGGCACGCGCTACACCGCGCCGATCGTGATCTCGAACGCGCACATCTGGACGACAATGCTCGACCTGGTGAGCGAGGTCGATCTCGCGCCGGCGTTTCGCGAGCGGGTGCGCAATATTCGCGTCGGCAACGGCTTTGGCATGACGGTGCGCTGCGCCGCCGAGGAGCTGCCCGACTACGCAGGCGCGCCGTCGGGCGGGCGGCCGCACGAGAGCCACCACGGCCTGCAGATGCTGTGCCCCTCGCTCGACTACCTGCGCCGCGCGTTTGCCGACCACAGCCGCGGCATGCCCTCGCGCGAGCCAGCGGTGATCGCCATGACATTCTCGGCGATCGACCCGGCCGTGGCGCCGCCCGGCAAGCACACGGTGTTTCTGTGGTCGCAGTACTTCCCATACGAGCTAGCCGACGGCCGGCGCTGGGACGACGTGCGCGAGGAAGTGGCCGACAGCATTCTCGAAGTGCTCTACCGCTACGCGCCAAACATGCGCGGCAAGATCATCGACCGCTTCATCCAGTCGCCGCTGGATATCGAGCGCCGGCTCGGCCTGCCGCGCGGCAATGTGATGCATGTGGAGATGTCGTTCGACCAGATGTTTTTCTTCCGCCCGCTACCCGAGCTAGCCTCGTACCGCACGCCGCTGCGCGGGCTGTACATGACTGGCGCGAGCATGCACCCCGGCGGCGGCGTATTCGGCGCGAGCGGCTACAACACCGCGCGGGTGGTGCTGGCCGATCGCGCACGCGCGCGCAAGCTGTGGGCTGGGGCTGGCGTGGCGGCCGGCGTAGCTGGCGCGGCGGGGGCGTGGCTTGGAAAGAAGCGCGAGGGGCGAGCCAAGGATCAGTGACGCGGGCTCAGGCAAGCGCCGCGCGGCGGGTGCCGAGCGCCAGGAGCCAGCCGCAGGCTCCTGGCGCTTGGTGTTTGAGGTGCTACGAGCGCAGCGCGCAGCCGACCTGCTCGGGGCCCTGGTTGACGTGCTGGCGGAAGAACCCGGTGATCGCGGCGGTATCAACCTTGTCGAGCTTCATGAGCCAGGTCCAGGCCGTCACGGCGATCGGCGTGTCGAGCTTGTCGGCCGGGCGGGGGAGCATGAGGACGCACGGGCTCTGCTGCTGCAGCTGGCGCGTCAGCGTGGTCAGCTGGTCGAGGCTGGCCTGGTCGAGATCCTGGCGATAGTGGATGATGATGCCGCCGTGCTCGAGGTTGTGCACCGTAATCTCGTCGGGCAGCGGCTCGCTGGTGACGCCCCAGGGGCCGATGTTGCCGCCGGTGTGCCAGCCCGACGTCGGCGGGTTCGAGTTGTAGGCCGGGTGCGGGTCGGTGACATTGACGATGTGCGGGTTGCCGGGCGGCGGCACCTGGTTCGGGAACTGCTGGCTCTTATCGCTGCTGGCATTGCGGCTGGAAAAGGCCATGCCCGCCGCGACCATAACGATCAGCAAGCCTACGACGCCGGCAATGATCAGCGGCAGGTTCGACTTGGGGCTGCTGCTTTTGCGCTGGGCTTGCCGGCCGCCGGCACGGCGCACTCCTGTCTGGGACATCTGGGCGTTCTCCTTGGGTCGTTATCACTACACTGCAGAGCGACTGAGCGTGGAGCGCAGAAAATCGGCCATCGTGATGCACTCGAGGCTCACCCCACGCCGGGCCGCTATCTCTGCTCTTGGCTAAAGGGAATGCTGGCGAGCGCAGCGGCGATGCGCGCGGCGACGCGCGCATTCTGGCGCAGCAGCGCGATATTCGTGCGCATGCTTTCGCCGTGGGTTTCCTCGGCAACCGCCGCCAGCAGAAACGGCGTGACCGCCTGGCCGCGCACGCCGGCAGCCTGCGCCTTCGCCAGCGCGCGCTCGATCGCGCGCTCGACTTCATCGCGCGGCAGGGCGACCTCGGCCGGTGGCGGAACCACCAGCAGCATGCCGCCGCTGCCGTAGCTGCGATGCGCGCGCCACACCGCAGCCACCTCGGCCGCCGAGTCGGCGCGTGCGGTTACCGGCAGGCCGCTGTCGGCGCTATAGAACGCCGGGAACGCATCGGTGCCGTAGCCCACCACCGGCACGCCGGCAGTCTCGAGGTACTCAAGCGTCGCCGGCAGGTCGAGGATTGACTTGGCGCCGGCGCAGACCACCAGCACGGGCGTACGCGCCAGCTCGGTCAGGTCGCCCGAGACGTCCCACGTCTCGGCGGCGCCGCGATGTACCCCACCAATGCCGCCGGTGGCGAACACCTGCACCCCTGCCAGCGCGGCCAGCGTCATTGTCGCGGCGACGGTAGTGGCGCCATCGCGGCGCATAGCCACGGCGTAGCCAATATCGCGGCGCGAAAGCTTCAGTATGCCCGTAGCCTGCGCGAAGTGCGCGATCTGCTCGGGCGACATGCCCACGGTTGGCGTGCCGGCCACCACGCCGATCGTGGCTGGCGCCGCGCCGTTGCCGCGCACCTCGTCCTCCATAGCGCGGGCGAGGTCGAGGTTATGCGGAAAGGGCAGGCCGTGTGAGATCACCGTGCTTTCGAGCGCCACTGCCGGCCGCCCGGCCGCGAGCGCGGCGCCAAGCGCTTCGGAAAGCTGTACAAGAGTTGTCGACATATGTGTGCCTGCTCGATGCGAATAGAATGCGCTATTGTACCGCACTTTTTCGCCATTGTACTCGTGCTGCGGAGCGTGCTGGATGAGTATACGTAGAGAGTTTGGCGGGCGCGTTGGTATATGCCCGCAGCCGAGAAGCGCTGACATCGGTGGTCGTCCATCAGGCAGCGCGCTCGGCGCCATTCCAGCCCAGCAGGCCCTTCACCAGCAGCAGCACGCCGAACGAGATCGCCAGCAGCAAGATCGCCAGCGTCAGCGCGACATTCAGCTCAAGCTCGAAGCCAATATAGATCGCCAGTGGCATCGTCTGAGTGCGGCCGGGGAAATTGCCGGCGAAGATGATTGTGGCGCCGAACTCGCCCAGCGCGCGCGCCCATGTCATCACCGCGCCGCCGAACAGCGCCGGCCAGGCCAGCGGCAGTGTGACGTGGCGGAACACGCCCAGCGGCGTCGCGCCGTCGAGCGCGGCGGCCTGCTCAAGCTCGTGATCGACGCTGGCGAAGCCGGCCAGCGCCGATTTGACATAAAAAGGGGCGGCGACAAACAGCTGGGCCAGCACCACGGCGGCCTGGGTAAACGCGACCTCGATCGACGCGTCGGCCAGGTAGCGGCCAAGCAGCCCGCGCCGGCCGAACGCCAGCAGCAGGCCGATACCGGCCACAGCGGGCGGCAGCACCATCGGCAGATCGATCAGCGTGTCGAGCGCGGCGCGGCCTGGCAGGCGCCGGCGCGCCAGCAGGTAGGCCAGCGGCGTCCCGCCGGCTATCGCCAGCGCCAGCGAGATCGCAGTGGTAAGCATGCTCAGGCTGATCGCCTGGGCCGCCTCGCGTCCGGCCAGGTTGCTGAGCAGCACGGCCGGCGACACGCGCACGATCAGCGCAACCACCGGCACCAGCAGGAACAGCAGCATCGGCAGGCTCGCCAGGAGCAGCAGCAGGGTGTGCCGCCGGGCGCGCGGTGTGCCGAGGCCGCCCGCGCGATTGGCCTGGCGCGTCGGCGCTAATCGTTCGGCCATATCAGGGATGCTATTGCTTGAGCCCGGCCAGGCTGCGGGCCAGCCAGAAGACGCACGCTCGGGCACCGGCGACCTCGAGTACGGTAAGAGCTTGCAGCGCCTTTCTGCTCATGCCCGCTCCTGCGCGGCCGCTGCCGGCTGCGCTGCGCTGCGCGGGTAAGTGTTCGACTTCGCGTGCCTTGCGTCTGCGCGAATGACCCACTCGCTAGCGGCAAAGCCTGAATCGAGCAGGGCCTGTAGCGCCTCGCCGCCCGGCCCTGGCGTGATCGCCAGCGTGTCGTGCGGGGGCAAGAATGGGTAGGCTTGCGTGTGGCCGCGCAGGCGGGCGAAGAACATCTTTCTGCCCCCACCCTGGCGTTCGGGCAGGA
The DNA here is from genome assembly GCF_046328425.1 of Kouleothrix sp. NCBI lineage: Bacteria > Bacillati > Chloroflexota > Chloroflexia > Chloroflexales > Roseiflexaceae > Kouleothrix > Kouleothrix sp. The sequence continues at coordinate 125,947 of NZ_JAXLWP010000007.1, read as the reverse complement.
AGATCGGGCCTTCCCAGGCCGCCTCGCCGCTGCGCGTTGGCGCACGGCCGGCGCCTGCCTGCATGCGCGCTTCGAACAACGGCACACCGGCCGCAGCGACGTCGATCGTGGCAGGGAGCGCGGCCGACACGCGCACATCGGCGTGCTGGTAGGGCGTGGCGAAGACCCTGCGCTCGTACCAGGCGAAGAAGCGCCGCGAGTTGAACGCGCCCACCAGGTAGGCGGCCTGCTGGCCTACGTGGAGCTCGGGTTCGACAAGCACAGAGAAGCTAAGCTCGCAGAAGCGAACGCCCATGAAGCGCATGTCGGCGGCGACAATCAGCAGCTGGGCATGGCCGTGCTCGTCGGCGGCGGGGGCCAGGTCTTCGCCCTGCAGGCGCTTTTGCCAGAAGGCCATATCGGCGGTGCCAAGCAGCGAGACTTCGTGCACGTGCGCTAGCTCGGTCGCCCATGTAACTTGTGTTGTCATGCTATTCATCACTTACGCAGCTGGCGCGCTCAGCCTTCAGCAGAGCGCTTCTTGCTTCTATACGGGTGGCGAAACCTTGCTGAACCAGCAGGTCGATTATCGCACGCGAGGATGCGGGTGTCAATTTTGTATACGAAACCTTGACAGTAATACACTCAAGTTTATATAATAGGCTTGAAAAGGAATAGGCGCTACGCAGTTGCGTTATTCGGCTTCCTAAAGGTACACTCGCCCGCCCACGGCAGCATAGGGCTTGCCGATCTTCTGGGTGCGGTTTTCCGCACGGAGCGCGGAAAACCGCAGCACAACGAATATTGAGGAGTCGTTCCGATGGAATATCGCGATTACTACCAGGTGCTCGGTGTCGAGCGCAGCGCCAGCGACGCCGAGATCAAGAAGGCGTATCGCAAGCTGGCGCGCCAGTATCACCCCGACATCAACCCTGGCAACACGGCGGCCGAGGCAAAATTTAAAGAGATCAACGAAGCCTATGAAGTGCTCTCCGACAAAGAGAAGCGCGAGAAGTACGATCGCTTCGGGCGCGACTGGCAGCGCTACGGCGCGGGCGGCGCAGGCGGCCCGGCCGGCGGCTGGGCCGATACCGGGGGCAGCCCATTTGGCGGCGGCGACTTCTCCGATTTCTTCGAGACGCTGTTTGGCGGCGCGGCGGGCGCGCGCCCCTCGGCGCGCGGCGCGGGCGGGCTGCGCATGGACGGGCAGCCGGTCGAGCACGAGGCCGAGATAACGCTTGAAGAAGCCTTCAGCGGCACGCAGCGCGTGCTGCAGTTCAGCAACCCCAACGGCTCGCCGCGCACCATCACGGTGAAAGTGCCGCCAGGCGTCGAGACCGGATCGCGCGTGCGGGTGGCCGGCGAGGGCGCGCCGGGCATTGGCGGCGGCCGTCGCGGCGACCTGTTTCTGATCGTCAAGGTGCTGCCCGACAGCCGCTACGAGCGGCGTGGCGACGATCTGGAGGCGGCGGTGCCGGTGGATATGTTCACCATGATGCTAGGCGGCACGGCACGCGTGCCGATCATCGGCGGCAAGACGGTGACGCTAAGCGTACCGGCGGGCACGCAGAATGGCCGCAAGTTCCGCATTAGCGGGCAGGGCATGCCGCGGCTGCGCGCGCCCGAGACGCGCGGCGACCTGTATGTCAAGCTCGAGGCTCAGCTGCCGACGCGGCTCTCCGAGCGCGAGCGCGAGCTGGTGGAAGAGCTGCAGCGGGTGCGGCAATCGTAGTGATTGGGGCCAGGCTTGAGCTAGGACTTACGCAGCTGCGCTGTTCGGCATCTCAGTGCCGCACTTTTGCCTGCGGCAGCTACCTTTGTATGCGCTATTTTCGCGCGGATCGCGGAGATATCGCGCGCAGAGAAACAATCAAGGAGCGCTCTGCCGAAGGCAGAACGCGTCAACTGCGCAAGCCGTAACACTATGGAAAAGCACTACTACACGATCAAAATTGCCGCCGAGCTATGTGGCATGCACGAGCAGAGCCTGCGGATGTACGAGCGGCGCGGGCTGATCGCGCCACAGCGCAGCCCCGGCAACATCCGCCGCTTCAGCGACGAGGATGTGGAGCAGATTCGCTTTATCAAGCGCCTGGTCGACGATCTGGGCGTAAACCTGGCCGGTGTCGAGGTGATTTTGCACATGCGCCGCCAGATGGTCGATCTGCAGCACGAGCTAGCCGCGCTGCGCGCGATGACGGGCGACACGTAGGCCCAGTACGTTGCAAATAGACACAAAGACGCAAAGAACACGCGGCTGCGGCGCGCCTTCGAGACTTGTGTCATCATCTTCTGTGCGGTTTTCCGCGCGGAGCGCGAAAACCGCACACGATACCGAGCATAGCACCGCTCTGCCGAGGGCTGAGGGCGCTAACTGGGTAAGTCTTATGCTCTATTAGCCGGGCTGTACACGTGCGAGGTAGCGCGGGTTAGCGGCGGCAAGCTCGGCGGCGGCAGTGGCGCGCAGGTGGGCCAGCAGCTGTGCCTGGCGCGGCGCTGCGTCGAAGTCGCCTGCGCGGATAGCAGCGCACAGCGCCTGCTCTTGCTCGTGCACGGCCGCGCGCAGCGCCGCGCCGGCCGGCGGCGTGGTGGCTTGCTGGTTCAGCAGTATGCCGAGCCGCACCCAGGCTGCGACCAGCGCGAGCTCGCCGTGCGCCAGCTCGCGCTCGGCGATTGCCAGCACATTCGCGGCCACGAGTGTCTGGAAGCGCAGCCGCGGCTCGGCCAGCGCCGGCAGAACATGCTGCTCGATATGCTCGCGCGCAGCGGCGATCAGCTCGGCGGCGGTTGGATGGTCGAACATAGCGCCTCGCGAACCAGGCGCCGAGAACTCGCGCATTTTGCTGCTTAGCTCCCGGCTGCTTCTTCAATCAGGCTCAGAAACTCGAGCTCCATCTCGGCGGCGCGGCGGCCCAGGCTCGCGTACTCGACGCTTGGGTCGGCGCCGGAAAGGTGGCGATGGGCCTGGCTGTGGCACGTCGCGGCCCAGCGCACATTGCCCAGGATCTCCCAGAAGCGTAGCGCCGCGCCGTCGACGCTGCGGCCCGACGCGGCCTGGTAGGCGGCAATGTATGGCGCAAGCTCGCCCACCCCGCCAACGCGCAGCGCGTCGTTGCCGAAGCGCCAGTCGCGCACGCAGGCCCACGCGAGATCCTCGTGCGGATCGCCGACGTGCGCGAACTCCCAGTCGATCACCGCGCTCAGGCCGCCCAGGCCAACGAGCACATTGCCGATGCGAAAGTCGCCATGTACCAGCGTGGGCTGCGGGCACGCGGGGGCGCGCTGCTCGAGCCAGCGCAGGCCGAACTCGAGCGCCGGCGTAGCCAGGCCGATCGCCGCAAGCATGCCGCGCACGTCGTCGATCGCGTGCTGGGCTGGCGAGCGGCCTGGCGCGGGGCGCGGCAGAAACGCCAGCGGCGCCGGGTCGATCGCGTGGATGCGCGCGAGCTGCTCGGCCAGCTGGCCTGCCAGCCGGGCGCGCGCGGCGGCGAGCTCGGGGCGGCGCACCACGCGCGGCCCGATCGACTCGCCCGCGACCCGATCCATCAGAAAGAATGGCCGGCCGAGCGCAGCGCCGTCGGCGCTGCACCAGCGCGGCTGTGGGGCCAGCACGCCGGCGGCGCAGGCCGCCTGCAGCAGCGCGAACTCGTCGGCGCGGCTGAGCGCGCCGGGGTTCATGTTGCTGGCCTGGTCCATGCGCAGTACCAGCGCGTGCGGCGCGCCGCCAACAGCGGCATCGATCGCCCAGGTATCCATCGAGGCGCCGCCGGCGATCGGGCGCGCGGCCACAACTTCAGCCGCCAGGCCAGTAGCCGTGGTGAGGAAGCTGGCCAGCGCGCCGGCAAGCGCATTCTGATCGAATGAAGGCATAAGGCTGGCTCGTGCTGAGCTGCGTATCGCTACAAGCATACACCCACGGCCACAATGGCGCAACCCGCGACTCAACCAGGTGCTGTCGTTCTGGCGCGCAGCTATGCTATACTGCGCATACGCCAACCAGCCAACAGCAAAGGTTCTGCTATGCCAGTGTTTCCCCCGCGCCGCCGGGTGTACCTGCTGCGCCACGGCGAAGTGAGCTACATCGAGCAGGGCCGCGCCGTGCCGCCCGAAAGCGTGTCGCTGAACGAGCAGGGCCGCGCCCAGGCGGCGGCAGCAGCCCAGGCGCTGGCGGGGGTGCTGTTCGACCGCGTGGTGTGCAGCGGGCTGCCGCGCACGCGCGAGACCGCGCAGATCGTGCTGGGCGAACGCGCGCTGCCGATCGAGGAGGTGCCGGCGCTGCACGAAATTCGCGGCGGCAGAATCATGCACCTGACCAGCGCCGAGCTGCGTGAAACATTTGTCGAGGCAATCACGCGCCCGCTCGCGCCCACCGACACCTTTCTGCTGGGCGAAACGTTCGGCGACTTCCGCGCGCGGATTGTGCCGGCGTTTCGCGCGCTGCTGGCGGATATGGCGTGGCGCACGATGCTGCTGGTGCTTCACGGCGCGGTGAATCGCGTGATCCTGGCCGACATGCTTGGCGCCGAGCTCGACGCACTGGGCCATTTCGAGCAGGACGCCGGATGCATCAATATTATCGACGTGAACGAAGCTGGCTACGGCATTATTCGCATGGTGAACTACACGCCCGCCAACCCGCTCAAGAGCGGCATGGAGCTGACGAGTATGGAGCGCTACTTTCTTGAATTCCCCCAGGTGATCGCAGAGGACGACTAGACTAACAGGAGCTTCGATGCTACGCTACAAACTGCTGCACCCCGAAATCCTGGCCGCTCTGGGCAGCCTTGGCCATGGAGCCCAGATCCTCATTGCCGACGGCAATTACCCGTTTGCGACGCGCTCGCATCCGCAGGCGCGGCGCGTGTACCTCAACCTGGCGCCGGGCGTGCTGTCGGCTACCGATGTGCTGCGCGTGCTGGTCGACGCGATACCGATCGAGGCGGCGCATGTGATGGTGCCCGACACTGGCGAGGAGCCGGCGATCTTCCGCGAGTTTCGCGAGATTATGCCCGAGCGCGAGCTGTATATCCTCAGGCGCTTCGAGTTCTATGCCGCTGCCTCTGTGCCCGATGTGGGCCTGGTGATTGCCACGGCCGAGCGCCGCGTGTACGCCAACTTGCTGCTGACAATCGGCGTGGTGCCGCCCGACGAAGCCTGAGCCGGCGGCTCGCTGCAAGGCGTTTGAAGAGCACGAACCTTGTTCGTGCTCTTCGCTATGTTGGCGGCCTTGGAAGCCTTATGACTGCGCAGGCGCCTGCGCGGTTGGCTGCTGGGTTGGCGCCGGGACGCTTTCAGCGCGCGGCGTGCTGGTAGGCGGGGCGGTCGGCCGGGGCGTATTCGTGGGTGGCTCAGTAGGCTTGGGTGTGCTGGTAGGCGGGGCGGTCGGCCGGGGCGTATTCGTGGGTGGCTCAGTAGGCTTGGGTGTGCTGGTAGGCGGGGCGGTCGGCCGAGGCGTGCTAGTGGGCAGCGCAGTCGGCCGGGGAGTATTCGTAGGCGGCACGGTCGGCCGAGGGGTGCTGGTGGGCGGCGCAGTCGGCCGGGGCGTGCTGGTGGGCGGCGCGGTCGGCCGAGGGGTGCTGGTGGGCGGCGCAGTCGGCCGAGGGGTGCTGGTGGGCGGCGCGGTCGGCCGAGGGGTGCTGGTGGGCGGCGCGGTCGGCCGGGGCGTGCTGGTGGGCGGCGCGGTCGGCCGGGGCGTGCTGGTGGGCGGTGCAGTGTGCCGGGGCGTATTGGTGGACCGGGGCGTATCCGTAGCCGGCTGGGCTGGCTGCTGAGTGCTCGTTAGCTTCGGCGTACTGCCGACGCGCGCGGTCGAGGTTGCGCTCGGCCGCGCAGTTTCGGTTGGTCGCGGCGTAGTCGTGCTGGAGGGCAGAACCGTTGGCGTGCTGCTCGGCGTGGTAGTGCTGGAGGGCAGAACAGTTGGCGTGAAGCTTGGCGTGTCGGTCGCGCTGGGCGGCGGGCTGCTCGGCGTGGCCTGCGCCGCCGGCAAGGCGGTTGATAGCTGGGCCAGAGCAATAGCCGTAGCAGTGGGCCTGCGCGGCGCGGCGCTAGCAGCCGGTGGCAGCACAGGCTGGCCAGGTGGCAGGGTGGGTGCGTGGCTGGCGCGCCGCTGTGGCTGGGTATCGGGCGGGCCGGCAGACTCGGCGGCGGCTGGCTCCGAGGTTGGCTGAGGCGTCGGGCTGCTGAACGCCGTAGCGGTGGGCTCGATCGCCACAGCCGGAATGGCGGTACGCGACGGCCGGGGGCGTCGCGTGGCACTCGGCAGAGGTGCGGCTATGGTGGGCGCGGCGAAGCTCAGCGTGGCCTGCGCCTGGCTAGCTGGCTGTGCCGAGAGATCGCGCAGGGTGTCGGTGATCACGGCCGCGTCGACCGGGGCAATCAGGTGCAGGCGGCTATCGCGCGGGTCGGTGCTGTAGTCGGCGGCGATGTGCGACGGCTCGGGCGCGTACGCCAGCGCGCTCGACTGAAAGGCCAGCTCGATCACCAGCAGTGCGCTGGCCATACCCACGGCCATAGTCGCGGCCCAGAAGGTGGGCGCCGCCCAGCTTTGGCTAGTTCGCATAAACGGCCTCCTGGCTGACGATCGCGTAGATGCCGACGCCATAGCGCTTGCCTTTGACGTGATGCACGCCATGGTCGAAGAACTCCAGCCCATGCGGCTGGCCAAGCGCGGCATAGGTCGCATCGCTGATCAGGATGCCATCGCCCAGCTCGCGATTGAGCGCCTGGATGCGCGCGCTGAGGTTTACGGCATCGCCGATCACGGTGTACTCCATGCGCCGCTCGGCGCCAATCAGGCCGGCGATCACTGTGCCGGTGTTGATGCCGATGCCGGCGATCAGCTCGGGCAGGCGCTCGGCCGCGCGGCGGTGATTGAGCAGTGCCATGCCGGCGCGAATGGCCAGCGCGGCGCGCACCGCCGCCTCGGCGCTGGCCTGGGCGTTGCTTTGCTCGTCGGCTAGCCCGAACAGCACCAGCGTCGAGTCGCCGCCGAACTTATTCACGATCCCGCCGTAGCGGTCGGCGGCCTCGACCACGATGCGGAAGTAGTCGTTCAGGCCGCCGATAACCTGCGCCGGGTCGTCGCGCTCGGTCATTGCGGTGAAGTCGCGCAGGTCGGTGAATAGGATCGAGAGCATCTTGGCCTCGCCGCTGAGCGCCAGCGGCCGGCTTAGCACCAGGCGCGCCACCGTGGGGCTGACGAACCGGCCGAAGATGTCGTGCATGCGCTCGCGCTCGCGCAGGCCCTCGACCATGGCGTTGAACGAGTGTGTGAGCGCGCCGACTTCGTCGCGGGTGGTGATGGCGATGTGGTGCGAGAGATCGCCCTGCGCCACGCCCTCGGCGGCGCGCGCCAGCGCGGTGATCGGCTGGGTGATGCGGCTGGAGATCGCGGTGCCGACCAGTATGGCCGCCAGCAGGCCAGCCGCCAGGATCGCCAGCAGCATCAGCTCGGCGTTGGCTAGCAGGTCGCTGCGGCCGGCCTTCGACAGCGCCACGCCCACGAGCTGCGGGGTCTCGCCTGCGCGCAGCATAAGGGTGGCGACGATCTCGGTATACGCGCGGCTGCCGAGCGTCAGCTCGCGGGCGCTAAGCTGGCCGGCCGCTGCCAAAGCGGGCGGCTGCTCGGCGCCGAACGAGCTGGCGATGATCGAGCCGTCGGCGTCGTAGAGCGTGACATCGGCCAGGCTGGCGGCGCGCCAGCGCGCCACGAGTGTTGGCGCGGTGGTGCCGATCAGCAGCCCGCCGGCCTGGGTCTCGCCGTCGTAGAGCGGCGCGATGGTGTAGAGCGCCGGGTCGTCGCCGGTTACCAGCCCGACATACTTGTCGCCGCGGTTGTCGATACTCCGATCGAGCACCGCGCTGACGAACGGCCAGCTGGCGACGCCGGCGATGCTCAGCGGCGCGAGCGCGCCGCGCCCATCGAGCCGCAGCCCACCCAGCAGCTTCCCGTCGCTGTCGAGCAGCAGCACGTGCTCGATGCCCTGGCTGACGGCGTAGGGCGCCACCAGTGCCAGCGCGCCCGTGCTGTCGCCGGCGCGCACAGCCGCGCCGAGGCCGCTCAGGCGCGCGAGCGTGCGCGCGTCGGTGAGCTGGCTCTGCTCGGTACGCACGATGCTATCGGCCACGCGCAGCTGGGTTTCGTGCACCTGGCGGCTCCAGGCCGAGGCGACCGACTCGGCGTTCATGCGCGCGACGACGTAGATCACCGCCAGCGCCAGCACCAGCGCCAGCGCGACATACGGCAGCGTTATTTTGAACAGCAGGCGTGGCGCGAAGCGCAGCTGGCCGCCGTCGGGCTGGGCCTGCGTGGAGGTTGCGATGCTCATTCGGCTTCCTGTTCACGAACACTCACGCGACATATGCGCGTAGCACCATGCTAATAACCATTTATTAACTAGATGCTACCGTTTCATGTGCAGGAACTATTGTGTATAAGGAACTTGGAAAGAGGTATGCGCCCCAACGGGAGGTTTGGAGGCTCTGCGACGCCCCTGCAATTTCTTTTGCGATGCCTCGGGCAGAGCATCGCAAAACGAACGTGATCGGACGGGGTTGGTATGAGCGCTACTGGCTCTGGGGCAGGAGCTCGTGGTAGACGGCGCGCACCTGGGCGTAGATCCGATCCCAGGTGAAATCGCGCAGCACCTTGGCGCGGCCGGCGGCGCCGAGGCGCGTGGCCAGCTCGCGGTCGCGCAGCAGCCGCTCGATCGCAGCGGCGGTGGCGGGGATGTCGGCAAACGGCGCGAGCAGGCCGTCGTAGCCGTCGGCGATCACATCGGGCACGCCGCCGGCGCGCGCGCCGACCACCGGCACGCCGTAGCACCACGCCTCGAGGTAGGCGATGCCGAACGAGTCGGTGCGCGAGGGCATGGCGAACACATCGGCGGCGGCCAGCGCGTCGCGCTTGACTGGCTCGGGGGCGTAGGGCAGCAGCCTGATGCGCGCCTTGGTTTCGGCGGGGAGCGCACCGTAGAAGCGCGTGAACTGCTCGAGCGGCGCGCCAATCAGCGCCAGCGTAGCGTCGCTGCCGGCGCCCCACAGCCGCTGCATGGCCTGGATCGCCGGGATGGCGCCTTTGTCGTAGGCCAGCGCGCCGACGTACAGCACCAGCTGGCCATGGATCTGCTGCTCGGCGCGGAAGCGCGCGCCATCGCCGCCCAGCACCTCGGCGGGCGTCACGCCAACGCCGATCGGCCGCAGGATGGCGCGCGGCACCCCGCGCGCGGCCAGCGCGTCGGCCTCGAGGCGCGTCATGGTGATCACGCGGTCGCTGCGGGCGAGCAAGCCGACCTGGTGGCGCATGCTGTAGTAGCGCAGCAGCGAGTCGTCGCCAGGCGGGCCGAGGTGCACGAACGGCGTGCAGATAAACGGGATGCGCCGGCGGCGCGCGAACGCGAACGCCGGCACGACGGCGAAGTCGAGCGTAATATTGGTGGCGTGGATGAGGTCGAAGCGCTCGGCGGCGAGGGCCTGAGGCAGGTCGGGCAGGCGCGGCGTGAGCGTGGCCATGCGCCGCAGCAGCGGCGCGGTGCCGGGCACGCGCGAGATCTCGGCCATAAGGCGGCGCAGGATCGGGTAGGCAATCGGCGGGCCTGGCATGCGCCGCACCGGCAGGCGCACGATCCGCACGCCGTTGTGGGTTTCCTCGGGCGACGCAACGCGGCGCTTGCGGGCATCCCAGAAGAACTCGAGGTCGTGGGCCTCGGTGGCGAGCACAGTGACGCGGTGGCCCTCGGCGGCCAGGCGCTCGCCGACCTCGGCGAAGTAGCGCGCCGCTCCCGAGGCGACCGGGTGATACAGCTGGACGACGTGGAGAAAGTGCATGGGCGCGATTGTATCACGGTTTGCGCGCGGGGATGCGAGCTTTGTATTTTGACAATATTCTTGGATTATTGTACAGTATATCTGTACATTTTCAACTCGGAGGGTCGCATGCCGATTCAAACAACATATACACAGGCCCGCGCACACCTCGCCAGCCTTCTTGATGCGGTCGTCGACAATCGAGAGGTTATTATTATTCAACGCCGGGGAGCTGATGACGTAGCGCTGATTGCCGCTGATGAGTTAACCAGCTTGTTGGAAACTGCACATCTTCTACGCTCACCTGCCAACGCCGAACGTCTTCTCGCCGCGCTCGCGCGCGCACGTGAAGGCAACGGGATGCCCCAATCGATTGCTGAGCTACGCGATGAGGTTGGTCTTGGCAAAGAAGCGTGAGGTGCCGGCCCAGACGACGCGACAGGCCGTATTTCAAGATGAATTTCGAGCTGATCTACGCTACTGGGCCGAGGCCGATCGTCGCACTGCGCTGCGTATTCTCGCCCTGGTCGAAGCCGTCATGCGTGAACGATTCAGCGGGATCGGGAAGCCAGAGCCACTCAAATATCTCGGTGCAGATGTTTGGTCGCGACGCATCACACAAGAGCATCGTTTGGTCTACCTCGTACGAGCAGATTGTATCGACTTTCTTCAGGCGCGCTACCACTACAGCTGACCAGTAGCCACCCTCACAACCCTCGGCTGCATTCAGCATGCGCAGGTCGCCAAATGGCGTGTATGGGTTGCGGCTCGTAGCGCTTTTGAGCCGCAAGGCTCATTGCAGCTCCTGCTCGAGCTGTTTAATCTCGGCCTCAAGCTGGGCGATCTGCTCATTGATCGTCACTTTATCGACCTGGCTTAATAGCGTGCTTTTCTGCGAGTAAGCGGCATCGAGCTTCCGGTAGAGTGTGGCGAGGTAGCGCTCTTTCGCCGCCCGTGCAGGGTTAGCGCGTGGTGCGGTCGGTTGGGGTGGGTTTACCTTTGGAGGAGGAGTTGTCTCTTGATGTGCAGCCACGGTAGCACTCTCGGGCTGTTGTGTTTGATGCGCCTGTGCTGCCTCTGGAGCCTCAAGCGCCTCAGGATCTGAAAGCACATTATTCACCAGCGACGCGGCCGCTGCGGCGGCGAATGGCTGGTGCTGGCTATGCTTCGTGCCATCGGCCCAATCGCAGATTGCCTTGATCAAGATCCAGGGACGCCGCTCGTAGAATGACGCCGCTGACAGGCCAGTGCCCTCCATTTCGCCGCCAATCGCCTCGGGAAAACGCTGCTGCAGCTCGGCCTTACGCTCGGCATTGTCGATCAGCTCTTCGCCCGACAGAACGGTGCCTTTGTGCACGCGGCAAAGCGTGCCATCCGGGCGTGTGAACTGCCAGTCGTAAGTGTTATCAAAGCGATTAAACAGCGCGGCATCGCTGGCCAGCCGCTGGCCACGCTCGAGCGTGGTTGCGCCCGCGCGAATGGGGTTGTACGGAATGATCTCGCTGGCGACCAGGACATCGCCAATCTTTTGCTTGGAAGGGTTCATGCCAAACGCCACGCCGATTGCGATGGTTGCACGGGGCTTCCAGAAATCCTGGGCGCGCTGGGTCACAAGCATGGTTGCGCCAGGCCCAGCTGAGCCCATACGTGTTTTCACAAGAACGGCGTCGTAGGCGCCATAGCGGCCGAGGTAGTAGGTTTCGTTGCCGACTGAAACTTGCACCACGCGCTCTTGGTTCGGTAGTGGCTGCAATAAACGCCCAACCGCGAAAAATTCATTGTCATTGACGGTAAGCAGCAGCACCGGATGCGGGCGAATCAGCGGGATAGCCTCGGCGCGCGCGAGCCGTTTGATTGCGGGTGGGCCTGCGACGTACCAGGGTTGTTGTTCAGCTTGGTAGGGGGGCAGATCGACGCTGGCAGCGGGTTGAGAAGGTGAATTCTTCTCCTCAGCCTTCTGCTCATCCACAACGGCCGTCGGCGATGTATTTCTCACCCTCAGCCCGCGGATCAGGCGATCCATCTGGAAGGCGCGCTCGTGCTCGTCGGTCAGGTCGATGGCTTCGAGGTAGGCGATGCGCGCGGGCAGGCGCGCGGGCTTGAGGATCAGCGGCAGCAGCTTGCGCTCGACGCCGGCCGGGTCGGCGGAGCTGGCGAGCAGGCCCTGGAAGCTGTTCCAGTCGCTGGCGAGCCAGTCGGGGGTGACGACGATCAGGGTGTGGCGGCTGCCGGCGACGGCGTTTTCGATGTTGACGATCTTGGGCGCGCCGATCGCGAAGTCGCGATAGTCGACGAGGTAGCGCAGCCCGGCGCGGTCGAGGCGCGGCAGCAGCTCGCCGCGCACCCAGGCTTTGTCGGCCGGGTGGTAGCTGACAAACACGTCGGCGGCGGGCTCGGCGGCGGGCGGTGTGCCTGGGATGCTGCTCATAGGCGCCTCCACAGCTGCGGCGGGTTCGTCGCCATCTTCAAAGTTGTTCTCAACAATGTAGCCATACCGACGCAGGTATGCCTTGATCTTGGCGATCTGCGCGCGGGCGTCGTCGATCTCGAGCTGCAGGTAAGCTGGGGCATAGACGCCCATCTTTCCCTGCTGATCGAGCTGGATGCGCAGGCGCTGGCGCAGGGTGTTCAGCAGCGTCAGCTGGCCCTTGAGCGTCTCCTGGTCGGGCATATGCTCACCACTCTATGTCGCAGGCGGAAGTGTCATTATTATAACGCAGCAGCGGGCATTTTTCGTTGATCTTGCCTGCGGCAGCTTGCATGATTATCAACATTCGTGCGGTGGCGCGCGCTAGGCTGGAATTGAGCCTGCGGCAGCAAGGTACTTCTTCTTTCCTGTTGCTGATTTTTGCACTCGCCGAGCGCGGAACTATGAACCTATGCAAACCTGGTGTTCACCACGCCGATGGCCGGCCGTCGCGCCACAGGCCGTAGGTGGTGATGCCATACTCGCGCGGCAGGCCAAGGTCGGCGGGGGTGGGCTCGGCCAGAATGAGCGCGAGGCTGAGGCCGCGGCGCTGCAGCGGCAGCAGCTTTGCCAGCAGCTCGGGGCCGCGCTGGCCGGTGATGACGATCACGGTGCTGCCCCAGCCGAGGTGCGCCGCCGCAGCGCCGAGCGTGGCGGGCAGATCGCCCTCGGCGGCCATCTCGAGCCGCCCGAGCGTGCCCATGATTGTCATGAGGTGGGCACGGCCGTGGCCCACCGGCACGTTCAGCGCCGCCGCGCCGATCGCCGGGTCGCGACCGCTGGTGCACAGGCCCACCGGCTGGCGGCGCGCGGCCAGGTGCGCGGCCAGCGATGCGGCGGCGACCAGCGCGCGCTCCATGGTGTCGTAGGCGAAGCGGCCGCCGTACTCGCCGCGCGAGAACGCCAGCGCGATCAGCGTCTCGAGCGCGATCGCCGGCTGGTAGCGACGCACCTGCGGGCTGCCGGCGTGCGCCGTCGTCTTCCAGTCGATCCGGCGCACGCCGTCGGCGGCCTGGTAGGGCCGCACCCCCACCGGGCGCGCCGGGTCGCTGAACAGGCGCTGGTTGGTGGCCAGCGTGCCGTAGGGCAGCGCGGCCGGCAGACCCAGCTCGGCCAGCGGCAGCGTGGCCGGGTAGATCGTCAGCGCGTCGTTCTCGGGCCTGGCGAGCGTGCGCTCGTCGAGGCCTAGCACGTCGCCGGTAGCGAGCGTGAGCGGCCCGATGCGGTAGTAGCCGCGGCGCTGCCCGGCTACCACGTAGGAGAGCACGCGGCGCTCGTTTGCGCCGAGCGACAGCACCTCGCGCACGGTCGAGGGGTTGCGCAGCGCGGGCGGAATGCTCTCGGTGAGCGTCAGCCAGGGCACCGGCAGCAGGCCAGTGTTGCGCAGCTCGATCTCGACGGTGGTGGGCTCGCCGGGGAACGCGGCCGGCGGCAGGCTCCGCCGCCAGCTCAGCTGCCGGGCGCCGCGCCGCAGCCAGAAGCGCGCCAGCAGCTGCAGACCCACCACGACGTACAGCAAGTAGAAGAACAGCTCGCTGCGCAGGGCGGCTGCCACAAAGAATAGCACCAGGATGAGCCAGAACAGGTCATTCATTGGCGCTACGCTTTGCGCTCCGATAAACGTAGGACAAACGCATCTGGCGTGCTCAGCCTTCGGCAGAGCGGTACTAGCCTATTGTGCGCGGTGCCGCAGGCGAAACGCCTAGCTTTAGGAAGTCGAATAACGCAAGTGTGCAACCCCAAAAGCTATGCGCCCTGCTCGCCAAGGTCTAGCGTCACCTCGCCGAGCACGCTGTCGAGCACGGCGGCGGCGCTGCGGCCGCGCAGCGCGCTTTCGGGGCGCAGCAGCAGCCGGTGGCGCCACACCGGCCGCACCAGCGCCTTGATGTCGTCGGGGATCGCGTACTCGCGGCCGGCAAGCGCGGCGGCGGCCTGGGCCGCGCGGAACAGCGCGAAGGTGGCGCGCGGGCTCACGCCAAGCGCCAGGTCGGGGTGGCTGCGAGTGGCATTCGCCAGGCGAATAACGTAGTCGCGCAGCGAATCCTGCACGTGGATGCCCCAGATCGCCCGCTGCAGCTCGGGCAGGTGCGCGCCGTCCGCCACCGCGCCGATCGCGCCGATCGGGTGGGCGCCCTCGAGCGCGCGCAGCATCGCCGCCTCTTCGGCCGGCGTGGGGTAGCCCAGCGCCACCTCGATCAGGAAGCGGTCGAGCTGGGCCTCGGGCAGCGGGAAGGTGCCCTCGAACTCGACCGGGTTCTGGGTGGCCAGCACCAGGAAGGGCTGCGTGAGCGCGCGCGTCTCGCCGTCGATCGTCACCTGGCCCTCGCCCATTGCTTCGAGCAGCGCGCTCTGGGTGCGCGGCGTGGCGCGGTTGATCTCGTCGGCCAGCAGAATGTTGGCGAAGATCGGGCCGGGCTGGAATACAAACACGCCCTCGTTCTGGCGGTAGATCGACACGCCAAGCACATCGTTGGGCAGAAGGTCGGGGGTGCACTGGATGCGGCGGAAGCTGAGCCCCAGCGACACAGCCACCGCGCGCGCCAGCATTGTCTTGCCGACGCCGGGCACATCTTCGAGCAGCGCGTGGCCGCCGCACAGCAGCGCAACCAGCAGCAGGTCGGTCGCGTCGCGCTTGCCGACGATCACGCGCGCGACGTTCTCGCGCACTGCGGTGGCGAATTCCTGAATATCCTCTAGTGAAGCGGGCACGCGGCAACCTCTCTCCGTTGGCGATGCAGGCAATTATATGCCGCGCGCTAGAACTTGACAAGCAAGTGTGAGATCCAAACGGCGCGGGCGTTCGCATAGCAGGTAGACCCAGCGTTAGAGACTGGGCAGCGAATAGAGAGGCGGAAGAATCATGCCACAGAACACAAGCAGTGGGCTTTCGCGCCGGCGGTTTATCCAGGGCTCGGCCGGCATCGGTGGCGGCATCGCCATGGCCAGCTTCGCCGGGGCGTTTGGTATGGGCCAGGCCGAGGCCGCGGCGGCCAACGACGACCCGCAGACAATCCTCAACCTGGCGGCGACGGCCGAGGCGCTGGCGGTGACGTTCTACTACAGCGCGATCACCGGCGCGAAGTTCGCGCTCGACGCCGAGGATGTCGATTATCTCAAGGCCGCGCTCGACGCAGAGCAGTACCACTACGAGTTCCTTACCGGCGCGGGCGGCAAGGCGCTGACGAACCAGTTTTTCGTGCCGGCGAACCTACTGAGCGACGCCGATACGCTGATCAAGACCGGCCTCGCGGCCGAGACGGCGTTTGTGGCGGCGTACCTGGCGGCCACGCGCCGCTTCGCCGAGGCCGGCCAGGGCAAGCTGGCCGCCACCACCGCGCAGCACGCTGCTAGCGAGGCTGTGCACCTCGCGCTGGTGCGCGAGATCGCCGGCTTCCTGCCGAACGACCTGGCCGTGCCCGCCGCGATCTACTACAACGTCTCCGACGCCGTGCCCACGCTGGCGCCATTCCTGAAGGCCGGCAACGGCTTCATCGGGCCAGTGATGATGCCGAACAAGGATCAGGTGAAGGCCGCTATGGGCGACGTGAAGACCATGCGCCCGCCGATGTTCGCGACGCTGTACTAGCTGCCGCCTGTCGCGCTCGCGCAGCCCCCGTTCCCGGCTTGGGAACGGGGGCTTTGTTGTACCACTCACGCAGTTGTGCGTTCAGCCTTCGCAGAGTGGTACTTGATTGTTTCTCTATGTGCGGTTTTCCGTGCTCCGCGCGGAAAACCGCACATAAAGATGGCTGAGTACCATGCTGCCGCAGGCAGACGTGCCGCATTGCGCTGCCGAGGAATCTGTGCTCTGATGTTGGCGCGGAGCGCCATAGCTGAAAACGCGGTACAATCGGCGCGCGACGCAATCAGATGGAGGGAGCTATGCCTGCGATCCGCTGGGGGATTCTTGGAACCGGGAACATCGCCGCGCAGTTTGCGCGCGGCCTCGCCGAGCTGGACGACGCCACGCTGGTGGCGGTCGGCTCGCGCACGCCCGAGGCGGCGGCGGCGTTTGGCCAGCGCTTTGGCGCGGCGCGCGCTCACGGCAGCTACGCCGCGCTGGCGAACGACCCGGACGTCGACGCGATCTACGTCGCGACGCCGCACCCGTTCCATAAAGACAATACGCTGCTGTGCCTGAGCGCGGGCAAGGCGGTGCTGTGCGAGAAGCCGTTCGCGATCAACGCGGGCGAGGCCGCCGAGATGATCGCGTCGGCGCGCGCGCGCGGCGTGTTTCTGATGGAGGCGATGTGGACGCGCTTTCTGCCGCATATGGTGCGGCTGCGCGAGCTGCTGGCCGCCGGGGTGATCGGCGAGGTGCGTATGCTTCAGGCCGACTTCGGCTTCCGCACCGGGTTCGACCCGCGCGGCCGGCTGTTCGACCCCGCGCTCGGCGGCGGCGCGCTGCTCGATGTCGGTATCTACCCGGCGTCGCTGGCGTCGATGGTGTTTGGCGCGCCGGAGCGCATCGCTGGTATGGCGCACCTGGGCGCAACCGGCGTCGACGAGCAGTCGGCGATGATCTTCGGCTATGCCGGCGGCCAGCTGGCGCTGCTCTCGCAGGCGACGCGCACCAACACGCCGCACGAGGCGCTGCTGCTGGGCACGGCCGGGCGCATCCGCGTGCACGGCTCGTGGTGGAAGGCGGCGTCGATGACGCTCTCGCTCGACGGGCAGCCCGACGAGCGGATCGACACACCTTCGGTGGGCAACGGCTACAACTACGAGGCCGCCGAGGTCGGGCGCTGCCTGCGCGCGGGCCTCGCCGAGAGCGCAACCATGCCGCTGGACGAGACGCTGGCAATCATGCGGACGCTTGACGAGGTGCGCGCGCAGTGGGGCCTGCGCTACCCCGGCGAGTAGCCCTGCGCTCTGCCAAGCCATACCCTAGAGCTACTCGATGTCGGGCGGCGGCTCGGGCTCGCCCATCAGGTCGCCGCGCCAGCGCTCGAGCCACTCGAGCGCCTCGCGCAGCCGGGCCGGCGGCGTGCGGCGGTACGAGCTAATGCCGAACTGGCGGAACAGCCCGAGGTACACGCCGCCGTACTCGTTGCGGCGGGTGCGCTCGGCGGCGGCGAGCGCCACGCGCCGCACCGCGCGCGCCAGCAGCTCGGCCTGCGGGTCGTCGATCGCGCCGCCGGCCGCATATGGGTCGGGGCTGGGCGTGTCGTGCAGGCCGCGCGCCTCGAGCTGGCGCTCGATCAGCATCTGGTGGCGCGCCAGCGTGGCCATGCCCAGCGCGGCGGCGTAGGATTGTTCGGCCGGCGACTGGTTGAGCCGCTCGGGCAGCAGCTCGTCTTCCGGGCCGAAGCCCTGCGGCCGGTTGGCCTGCCACAGCACCGAGGCGCACTCGCGCTGAAACAGCTCGAGCCGCGCGCGCGCCGCGTCGTTTACCTTCGCGGCGTCGATACCGGCCAGCCACAGCGGGATGAGGTCGACGCGCAGGCACAGCGCAGGGATTGTGCGCCCGTCCTCAAGCTCAACCGGCAGCGTCTTCGCGCCGGCCGAGAGCACCGCGTGGGCGCGCGCGCGGCGCTCCTGCGGGCCACGCTCAAGGCCCATCAGCATGCACAAGCCAATCAGCGGCACATACGTCTCGTTCGGGTCGAGCTCCTGGATGGCGATGATATCTTCGCCATAGAACGTGAGCGTGCCCTGGCGGCGCGCGGGTTGTCTGGGTGGCATATAGTTCCTTCAGCTCACAGGTTGGCAGGCCGCAGGTTGTCTGGCGCAGACCTGTGACCTGCAAGCCTGCTACTTGCAAACCTACAATGTATACGTGCCGAACTCGCGGCCGATCTCGGCCTCGCCGGCGAAGCCGCCCGCGTGCACCTCGGCGATCGCGTCGGCCGCGCTCATGGTGTAGCGCGGGCTAAAGTGCACCAGCACCAGCCGCCCGGCCTGGGCCGTAGCCGCCACCGTACCGGCCTGGCGCGGCGTGGTGTGGCCGGCGAACGGCTGGGGTGTCGTGGCCTCGTGGATCAGAATGCTCGCGCCGCGCGCCAGGTCTTGCACCGTCGGGCACGGCTCGGTGTCGGCCGAGTAGACCAGCGCGCTGCCGCTGGTGCGATCTTCGAGCCGCAGCGCCAGGCACGGCCGCGGGTGCACCGTGTCGGCCACGCGCAGGCGGTAGCTCGGGCTGTGCAGCGGAACCTCCTGGCCGCCGGCAACCACCACCCACTCGAGCGGCACCTTGTACTGCTCGAGGCCGAAGACGTCGAGGATGCGCCGCACCAGTTCGATCGTCGGCGCGTTGCCGTAGATCGGCAGCGAGCCCTGGAAGCCCGCCAGCGCGAGCTGGAAGATCAGCGCGGGCAGCCCGTTGATATGGTCGGTGTGAGAGTGTGTCAGAAACACCCCGCGCAGCGCCAGCGGGTCGAGCCCGGCGCGCAGAATGCGCTGAAAGGTGCTGCCGCCGGCGTCGATCAGCAGCAGGCCCTCGGGCGCTTCCCAGACCATATGGGTGTTCTCGCGATCCTGGTCGGGGACGGCGGTGCCGACGCCGAGTAAAGTCATTCGGAGCATACGCATCTCCTGTTGGTGTCGCAGTTCGCGGCATGATAGCATACTCTGCCTGAAAGTACAGGCGCGGCTGCGCGCCCCATGCCCGCATGCGGGGGCTACGCGCCCCCGTGCCCTGCTCGTTCGGGGCTGCTTCGGGGCCTACGCGGCCCCGTGCCCCGCGGCAGAGGGCGGCCGCCCGCCCTCTGCACTCCTCCGCTGGGGCGCTGCCCCAGACCCCGTAAAGAATGCCGCCGCAAATGCGATGCCGGTGGCGCATGCCTTGTGGCACCGAATGACGTGTCGGTTTGCCCTGAGGGCATGAGCCTCTCACGTTGCCACTGGCACGGCCCTTCCCGTAGGGCGCGCATCGTGCGCGCCTCGTGCTTGCCTTTCCAAAGGCTTTCGGGGGCTACGCGCCCCCGTGCCCTGCTCGTTCGAGGCTGCTTCGGGGCCTACGCGGCCCCTGCACTCCTCCGCTGGGGGCGCTGCCCCAGACCCCGTAAAGAATGCCTCGTGGCAAACCAACACGTCACTCCACACCACGAGGCATACTCTGCGGTACAAAACAATCTGTCGGCTTGCCCTGAGGCATGAGCGTATCACATTGCTTGCTGGTACAGCATTCTTTCAGCCGGAAAGGTTGTAGGAAAACCGGCAGGGTTTTCCTGCGCGGGGGGCCGGGGGTGCAGCGCCCCGGAACGACCCACCCGCAGGGCTTGCAAGGAGCCGAGACAGAAGCGTAAGCAAACCCTACGCGGGGGGCCGGGGGCCGGGTGCCCTTTGGGCGTGCCCCGGAACGACCAGCTCTTGCGGGGCCGGGGGCGCAGCGCCCCGGAAAAATCGCCAAGCGCTCCACGCCGGCGGCGAATCGTAGTACCATGGCGGCGCGGCGAGACGATGAGGTCGCGCTCCCGCCGCTGAACCGCGCCGCCCGGCCATGTGCGCGCCGGGCGCCTGAGATGGAAACGGAGCAACCATGGCGGCCAAGCTACGCATCCGCGACGTCGAGCGGATCGTCGTCGACGTGCCCTTTACCCCACGCTGCCAGCAGTGGAACGCCCGCGAGGTCTGGCAGTGGCGTATCTCCGAGGTCATCCGCATCACCACCGACACGCCAGGCATCGTTGGCTACGGCGAAACGATCCTGCACTACACGTGGGGCCGCGTGCCCGACGCGGCGATCGAGCGCGTGCGCGGCGGCAACCCCGCCGACTTCCTGGGCGACGATTCGCTCGGCGCGGGCCTGCAGATGGCGCTGTACGACCTGGTCGGCAAGGCGTTGGGCGTGCCGGCCTACCGGCTGTTCAACCTGCCCAAGGTGCGCGACTGGTGCCCGATCTCGTGGTGGAACATCGATATGCCGCCCGAGGCCAATGCCGCCGAGGCGCAGGAAGCGCTGGCGCAGGGGTATACCTCGTACAAGATCAAGGCCCGCCCCTGGTGGGATATCTACGAGCAGGTCGCCGCGATCAGCGCCGTCACGCCCGAGTACTTCCGGCTCGACCTCGACTGGAACAACATGCTGCTGAACGCCGGCAATGCCGCGCCGGTGCTAGCCGAGCTCGACAAGCAGCCGCGCATCGCGATCTACGAGTCGCCGATCATGCAGCGCGACGTTGAGGGCCAGCGCGAGCTGCGCCGCAAGACCAGCCGGCCGCTGGCGCTGCACTTCGGCGAGCCGCCTTTCCCGACCGTGGTGCGCGAGAGTGTGTGCGACGGCTTTGTGGTGAGCGGCGGCGTGGCCGGCGTGCTGCGCCAGGGCGCGCTTGCGGCCGCGTTCGAGAAGCCATTCTGGCTCCAGCTCGTAGGCACCGGCCTTACCACCGCGCTGTCGGCGCACCTCGGCGCGGCGCTGCCGTTCGCGCAGTGGCCCAGCGTGAACTGCCTGAACAACTACGCCGACGATCTGCTCGCCACGCCGCTCGAGATCCGCGCCGGCTGCGTGCGCGTGCCCGAGGCGCCCGGCCTGGGCATTGAGATCGACGAGGCCGCGCTCGATCGCTACCGCATGCAGCCGCCCTACGAGCATCCCGCGCCACGCCTGCTGATGTCGGTGGTCTGGCCGGGCGGCCGCGTGGTGCATTACGCCCAGATGCGGCCACAGTGCTGGGACGACTTCTGGGCTGGCAATCAGCCCGCCCAGGAGCGCGGCGTGACGATGGAGGTGCGCCCCGACGACGGCACGCCCGAGTGGGCTGAGCTGTTCGCCCGCGCCTCGGCCGCGCCTGTGCGCGACCAGCGCTAGCCATCCATTCGCAAGATTGCGCAGATGACAGAACGTACGCGGTCGCCTGCGATAGAGGCTTGTTCTGCCTGCGGCAGCATGAAGAACTACCATCGAGAGGAACTATGAAACTGCTTGTGATTGGTGGAGCGGGCTATGTCGGTGGGCTGGTGCTGCCGCTGCTTGCCGAGCACCACGCCCTGCGCGTGTTCGACCGGCAGCCGCCCGCCAGCGCCGATTGGGAGTATCTGCCCGGCGACGTGAGCGACCTCGACGCGCTGACGCGCGCGGGGGCCGGCTGCGACGCGCTGCTGTATATGGCGATGGGCGACAAAAACTACGCCACGACGCTGGGCATCACCAGCAACTTCGACGTGAATGTGAAAGGCGTGTACCTGGCGCTCGAGGCCGCGCGCCGCAATGGTGTGCCGCACGCCGTGTACGCCAGCAGCATGTCGGTGTACGAGTACAACCTCGAAGATCGCCGGCACATGGCCGAAGATCTGCCGCCCGACGCCAGCGGCCTGTATGGCCTCACCAAACGCCTGGGCGAAGAAGTTTGCCGCAACGCGGCGCGCTCGGGCGGCCCTAGCGTCAACGCGCTGCGGCTGTACCTGCCAATGGCCGACGACGACTGGCAGGCCTATGCGCGCGAGCACGCGCCGACGTTCGCCACCACCGCCGCCGACGTGGCGCGCGCTGTGCTGGCCGCGCTCAGCTACCGCGATGGCTTTCAGGCGTTTACCATCACCGGCGACTACGCCGAGCAGCACATGCTGATGGAGAAGGCCCGCCGCTTGCTCGGCTGGGCGCCGCTCGCCCGCCCGCACGGCGCAGGCTGATGCGCGTACGCCTCAGTAAACGTGTAGGAGTTACGCCGGCTGCGTAAGCCGTATTTATCTAATGAGGAAGCTTATGCCCCGACTCTTTGAAGAGCACACCCGCGAAGAGCTGCGCGCCCTCGCGCCCGAGGCGCTGGTGGTTCTGCCGGTCGGCGCCGTCGAGCAGCACGGCCCGCACCTGCCGGTCGGCACCGACCGCTTCACCGCCGAGTATATCGCGCGCGCCGCCGCCGACGCAGCCGGCGCCAGCATTCCCGTGCTGGTCGCTCCAACGCTGCCGTTCGGTAGCTCGCAGCACCACATACCATTCGGCGGCACGCTCTCGCTCGGCAGCGAGACGTACTACCGGCTGCTGTGCGACCTGTGCGAGTCGCTGATCGCGTGCGGCTTCCGGCGGATCTTTATCTTGAATGGCCACGGCGGCAACAACGAGCTGATCCAGCTGGTGGCGCGCGACCTGGCGCTGCGCCACGATGCCCACCTCGCGGCGGCGGCCTACTGGACGATCGCCTGGGATGCGCTGGTGGCCGAGGGCGCGCAGCAGGCCGCCGGTTTGCCCGGCCACGCCGGCACGTTTGAAAGCTCGCTGATCCTCGCGCTGCGGCCCGAGCTTGTGCACGAGCCGCGCCCGCACCGCGACGCCCCCGCCGACACCGACGCGCGCGGCTTCTACGCACCCTACCGCGCCGAGCTGCACGGCTCGTGGCAGCGTATGCAGGGCTACACCGACAGCCCCGACCAGGCCAGCACCGAGCGCGGGCAGCGCTACCTCGCGGCAATTGTCGACGCGGTGGCGCGCGCGTTTGTCGAGTTCTACCGCATGTGAAGCTTTAGCCGCTCCATTTGATGGCTTTCTTTTTTGCAATGCCCTGCCCGGCGAAGCCGGGCAGGGCATTGCAAAAAGAATAGGACTTACGCAGTTGGAAGGCTCAGCCTTCGGCAGAGCGGTACTATTCTCCGTATCGTGTAGGGTTTTGTGCGCGCAGCGCAGAAAACCCAACACAGCACGTGCTCGGCCGGATGAAGAGCAGCAACTCTAGCCCAGCGTCTGCGGCGGCACCGGGTTGGTGGTGCCGGGGTCGCAGGTGAGCTGGCCACGATACGAGTAGCGCGTGCCGCAGCCGTTTGAGTTGTACTGCGCCCCGCCGGCCGCGTCGTCGAGCTGCTCGTCGTTCAGCTCCTGCACCGTCTCCTTGTTCAGCTCGAGCTTCTTGCCGCCCTTCTTGCCCTTGCTGGCCTTTTTCTGATCGTCAGCGCCCATTGATGTGCTCCTTTCATGCATCGGTTACCAGAGTAATCGAACATGACCGAGGCGCTGGATGAGCTGGCCGCGAAAACCAGTGCGGCGCCCTCGCTTGTGCGGTATTTGCCTGACACGACAAGCGCGGCGAAAACAGCTAGATTCATACGACACAACCTTGCTCTGAATTCATAGCGCCACCGCTGCATGCTGGTGGCCTCACGCTCGATGGAAGTAACAGTAACCGATCTCGAAGGCCGCACATTGGGTGTGGCGACGCTGCGGCGGCTGCCCGACCGGCGGCTCGTGCTGAATGAGCAGCTGGTCATCACCGTGCGCATTGTCGGCAGCCGCACCACGCTGGTCGTCGATGGCCGCCAGGTGTGCGTTGCCACCGCCGACTATGCTCGCGTTCGCGCGGCGGGCTGATGCTCCGTAGCAAAAAGAGGCTTCCATGACCGAAGATGCTCAGCTCAGGCGGCAGATTGAAGTGCTGATCGCCCGCTCGAACTACCTGTACTGGCGCGCGCAGGCGCTTCAGGAGTGCCACGACCTGCTGCTCACGCGCATTGACGCAATCGACCATGCGATCCAGGCGGCGCTCGCCGCCCAGCCACCGGCCGCACAAGCGGGCGACCAGCGGCAGGCTCCTACGGGCGAAAATTGAGCCGGAAAGCTGTATGAGGCTGTCAACGAAGTGCTCTCGTAGTGGCGAACCAACCAAACGCAGTGTCTTGCTGAACGAAGTGAAGCATCCCGAGGCTCTGTGTAGCGGTGTGTTCATTGAGGGGGGAAGCTGCGCTTACCATAACAGTCGCCAGGTTGTAGAGAAACGCAGTGTCATGCTGAACGAAGCTCCGCTTCCTCACCGCTCTGTTCAGCGATGTTCAGTGAGGGAGGGAGGCTGCGCTCGCCATGTTGCCAGACTCTTATCCGCAAGCATGGGAGTTGAGTTTCCAAGAGGGAATGTTTGTCGGCGAGCGCGAGATGTTTGTCGGCGAGCGCGGCAGCTGCGTTTCCGAGCTGAGAAAGCCAAAGCGGCGATGGCTGTGTCGGCCATCGCCGCTTCGACAAGGGGAATGGGAAATGGGACAGCCGTAAGATAGCAGCCGCTGATTAGGAATTGATTAAGCAGCGTGCCATCCGGCAATGCTGTTTTTAGCCCGCCACCCCTTGCAGGAACAACAGCAGGCCACCCAGGCCGCCGATCAGCACCACCAGAAACGATAGCGGATTCGGCCGCAGCATGATCAGGGCGGTGCTGAACACCACTGCGCACCCACCAAGCAGCGCCTGCTGGAACGAGCTTAGCCGTTGAAACATAGTGCACCTCAATCCTACAAATATTATTCAATGCGAGCTATTACATACAACGTTCTACCAGGATCTTCGATTCGCCGCCTGGCCCTGGCAGTACCATCGCGCTGAGTACAGCCCGCTGCGCTGCGCGCCACACCGCGCGCTCGCGCCGCCCACGATCGCCTCGCCGCAGTGCGGCATTTCCGCACGGTGCATGGGCAAAGTATGCTATACTGCACCGTATATGCAATGGGAATGCATCTCATTTGCACACGTACGAGGCTTGCAGCATGTCCGAACTTCAGTACATCCTCGCACTGTTCACGTTTGTCGACAGATTGGCCCATTTGCTTGAGCAAGCGCTTCGTCTTCTGGCCGACTGCCAGGGTGGCGGTCTGCGCGAGACTTCGTTTCGTTCGACATTTGCCGAAGCCTATGGCGATATGCTACGCCACATCGCCGAGTATACCCCGCCAGAAGGCTACGACGACCTGCACCAGCAGATGGTCGCCTATTTCCATATGCATCACACTGCGCTGATAGCCGAGATTGACCAAGATCACGCGACGGCCGAGAACACCTACCGCGAGCTCGACGAGATGCGCAATATCCTTGCCGCAGCTTTCTTGCAGCTGCCCGTGTACCAGCAAGCGCAGCGCGGCTGAGCCGGTTTGATAGCGTTTCATTAGAACTGGCTCAAACTGCCGCGTGTGCTATTGACAAAGCTTGGCCGGGATTCGATAATACCTGCAACGGAATGAACATTCCGCTTTTGCCACCAGGTGTGGCGAAGAGTCCCGTACCGGCTACCTGCGCGCCAGGTCGCCGGGCGGCGCATAGAGGTATGTATGAGCGAAGCAACTTCTCAGACGCCCGAAACGAACCCGAACCTGCCGCTGATCGTGCTCGATGGCGCGGTCGTCTTTCCATATACCGTCGTCAGCCTACCGCTCGACGACGACACCGCCCCGGTGGCCGACGCAGCCCTGAAGGATAACCGGCTGGTGTTGCTGGCCGCTCGCCGCGCCGACGCCGACGCCGACACGCCGCTGAACATGCAGCTGCACCGCGTCGCCACAATCGCGCGGATCGAGCAGGCCGGCACGCTGCCCAATGGCGTCAGCGGCCTGGTGGTGCGCGGCCTCATGCGCGCGCTGCTCGGCGAGCCGTCGCAGGAGGCGCCGTACCTGCGCTTTAGCTACGCCGAGCGCCCCGACCAGTTCGCCGTCACGCCGACGATCAGCGGCCTGGTTACCGAAGTCAAGGCGATCATCGACGCCGTGCTGGTAGCGCGCGAGGTGCCCAACGAGATCCGCAACTTCGTGCGTAGCATCGAAGACGCCGGCCACCTTGCCGACAACACCGGCTACTCGCCCGACTACACTTTCGCCGAGCGCCAGGAGCTGCTCGAAACATTCGATGTCGCCGAGCGCCTGCGCAAGGTGCGCGACTTCTACCAGAAGCAGTACGCCGTGCTCGAGGTGCAGGCGCGCTTGCGCCAGGAGGTGCAAGACAGCTCGGCCAAGCAGCAGCGCGAGTTCTACCTCCGCCAGCAGATGCGCGCCATCCAGAAGGAGCTTGGCGAGGACGACGCCGAGTCGGCTGCGCTCGACGACCTGCGCGAGAAGCTGCTGGCCGCGAACCTGCCCGAGGTCGCCCGCAAAGAGGCCGACCGCGAGCTGCGCCGGCTTGAGCAGATCAACAACTCGTCGCCCGAGTACCAGATGATCCGCACCTACCTTGAGTGGGTTGCCGAGCTGCCGTGGGGCAAGAGCACCGGCGACGCGATCAACGTGGCCCACGCCCGCGATGTGCTCGAGGCCGATCACTATGGCCTTGAGAAGATCAAGGAGCGCATCCTCGAGTACCTGGCGGTGAAGCAGCGCCGCGAGCTACTTGGCGACGCCGACACGCGCTCGCGCGAGCCGATCCTGGCGTTCGTCGGCCCTCCTGGCGTCGGCAAGACGAGCCTGGGCCAGAGCATCGCCCGCGCGCTGGGCCGCAGCTTCGTGCGCATGAGCCTGGGCGGCGTGCGCGACGAGGCCGAGCTGCGCGGTTTCCGCCGCACCTATATCGGCTCGGCGCCTGGCCGGATCATCCAGGAGCTGCGCCGCGCCGGCACGGCCGACCCGGTGATCTTGCTCGACGAGGTCGATAAGATCGGCAACGACTTCCGTGGCGACCCGGCCTCGGCGCTGCTTGAGGTGCTCGACCCCGAGCAGAATAATACGTTCACCGATCACTACCTGAACCTGCCGTTCGACCTGAGCAAGGTGCTGTTCATCGCCACCGCCAACGATTGGGGCACCGTGCCGCCGGCGCTGCGCGACCGCATGGAAGTGATCGAGCTGAGCGGCTATATCGAAGACGAAAAGGTGCACATCGCCCAGCAACACCTGGTGCCCAAGCAGGTGCGCGCCAATGGCCTGCAGCCCGACGAGGTATCGATCCAGGAGGACGCGCTGCGCGACATCATTGGCAACTACACCCGCGAGGCCGGCGTGCGCAACCTCGAGCGCCAGATCGGCAATGTGCTGCGCAAGGTCACCCGCCGGCTGGCCGAGAGCCAGGAAGAGCGAAAGACCGCTGACTCCTCGTCGCCGGTGGACGTAACAAAGGAGTTCGTGCGCACCGCGCTCGGCCGGCCGCGCTTCTACAACGAGGCCAAGGAGCGCATCGACCAGCCGGGCATCGCCACTGGCCTGGTGTGGACTCCGGTGGGCGGCGATATTGTGTTCATCGAGGCCTCGATCGTCGAGGGCAGCAAAGAGCTGAAGATCACCGGGCAGCTTGGCGAGGTGATGCGCGAGAGCGCCGAGGCCGCGCTGACGTACGTGCGCTCGCGGGCCAACTCGCTCGGCATCGACCCGCGCTTCTTCGATACGCACGCCATCCACATCCACGTTCCGGCCGGCGGCGTGCCGAAGGACGGCCCATCGGCCGGCATTACCATGGCCACCGCGCTGGCCTCGGCCGCCACGGGCCGCCTGGTGCGCGACGACGTCGCGATGACTGGCGAGATCTCGCTGCGCGGCCGCGTGCTGCCGATCGGCGGCATCAAGGAGAAGGCGCTGGGTGCGCACCGCTCGGGCATTCACACCATCCTGCTGCCGCGCCGCAACGAGGTTGAGCTTGAAGACCTGCCGCGCGAGGTGTTCGAGGAAATGACCTTCATCCCGGTCGATACGCTCGACGAGGTGCTGGCGCACGCGCTGCGCAAGCCCGGCGATCAGCCTGGCGCTACGCTTGGCTCGATGCTGCTGCGCGAGAGCGAGCCGCTGCCGGCCGCCGAGTAACATTGCCGCGTTTACCCACGAGCGCCGTCCTACCAGGGCGGCGCTCGTCGCATGTATAATACCAAATCCAGCTGATCGCCTGGATTATAGTGGGGGTTCGAGGGCGGCTTCGCCGCCCCCGAAATTTCTTTTTCTTGTGCGGCGCCCGGCTTTGCGGGCGCACAAGAAAACACAAGTGATCAAACGGAGTTGGTATAAGCGTGGCGCTGTGCCGGCCTCGGCCCCAGCCGCGCATGCCTCAGGGCCTGCCGGCAGGTGGCTGCGTGCCGCCCGGCGCGCTGCATAACCACAGCAGCAACACACCAAAGCGGCCGAGATTGCGAGCGTGCCTCGAAGTGGAACCGATCTTCCGCTTCGCCTGAAAACGTGCTATACTCTGCGCGAACTTGCAGTCCGAGGAGTCTGACGCAATGGAACAGGGCAACGGCAGCGGCCGGCGCGAGCGCCGCGACGCGCAGCGCAATCTCGAGCGGGTGCTCAGCGCGGCGCACGAGCTGTTCGCCGAGCGCGGCGCCGACGTGACGATGGAAGAGGTCGCGCGCCACGCCGGCGTTGGCGTCGGCACGATCTACCGGCGCTTCCCCAGCAAAGAGCAGCTGCTCGCGGCGGTGAGCCACGCCGCCTGCGACGACACCCGCGCCTGCCTGGTGGCCGCCGCCGACGCCGCCGCCGATCCGCTGCAGAAGCTCCGCGCGCTGGTGCTGGCGCAGTACCGGCGCGCCGCCGACGGCACAGCCCTGATCGAGCTGCGCTCGCCCGCCGAGGGCCAGGGCGGCGCAGCCGCCGAGCAGCAGCTCTACGACACGCTGCACGCCCTGCTGCGCGACGTGATCGGCGAGGGCCAGCGCCAGGGGCTGCTGCGCCCCGGCGATGCGTCGATGCTGGCGGCGCTGTGCCTCGAGCTGATCAGCCCGCGCGTATTTGCGCACCTCGCCCGCGCCTGCGATGGCACCGGCAACCCCGCCGACCAGATCGTCGGCTTTGTGCTCGGCGGCCTGGGCGCGCAGCCAGCAGCCCATAGACGAACAGAGGAGCAGCCGTGATACAGGCGATCGACCACATCGTCATCCTGGTGAACGACCTCGGCGCGGCCACGGCCAGCTATGCCGCGCTGGGCTTTACCGTGGCGCCGGGCGGCACACACGCCGGCGGCGCAACCCACAATGCGCTGGTGGTGTTCGAAGACGACACCTACCTCGAGCTGATTGCGTTTCTGCGCGACGCGCCCGAGCATCACTGGTGGCCGCACGCCGCCGCTGGCGAAGGATTGATCGACTACGCGCTGCTGCCAAGCGCGATCGCGGCCGACGTCGCGGCGGCCCGCGCGCGCGGCCTGGCGATCGACGGCCCCTACGATGGCGGGCGCGTTCGCCCCGACGGCCAGCGCGTGGCCTGGCAAAGCGCGCGCCCGGCCGCCGCCGGCCTGCCGTTTCTGTGCGGCGATGTCACGCCGCGCGCCCTGCGCGTGCCTGCCGGCGCGCTGCGAACGCACGCCAATGGCGTCACCGGCATCGCCGGCGTCACCGTCGCTACCCCCGACCTTACCGCCACTGCCGCGCAGTACCAGGCGCTGCTCGGGAGCGATGCCGCCGGCTCATCCTTTGCGCTTGGCGCGGCGGCGATCGTCCTCGCCACGCCCGGCGGCGGCGCCATCCCCGGCGCCACGTTGGCTGCGCACCTGGCGCGGCGCGGCGCCGGGCTGTGCGCGCTTACACTGCGCGGCCCGCGCCCAACCGCGTTTGAGCCGGCGCTCACCCACGGCGTGCCGATCGATGTTGTGGCTTGAGTTGCACCCTGCGGCCCGAGGCGCTGAAGAACCTCGCCTGCGGCACAGCACTTCGCTCGGCACGGCAAGGTGTGTTTGCGACCAGCGCGCGTCGGTCTGCGCCCAGGGCTGGTGCAACGTCTTTCGATCCCTCCCCCTTCCCCCTTGTGTGAAGGGCGCGAGCACGGTCTTATGGAGCGAGCCCAGCAACGAATGTCCCTTCGAGAACCTCCCACGGTGACGATCTGCTATGATACCTCGACTGGCGCACCTGATGCTGCGAATGTCCCCTATCTTCGAGACCGTGGGAGAGACTGGTCTGGTGCGCCAGCAGGCGTGTTCTCTGAGGCCGAGTACGATCGCACTCCGGCAGTCTGCCAGGATGCACAAACAAGGTTGGTCCCGAATACGCCGTCGTGCTCGACTGATAGCTCCACCACTCAGGAGGAAGATCATGGATGTGTTAGGAATTGATCTGGCTCAACTGAGCTTTGACGCCACGCTGTTACAGCAAACCGGCAGCAGCCACTATGCCGCGTTTCCCAACACACCTGAAGGCTTTGAGCAACTGGCGACCTGGCTCAGAGAGCACACTGTCAGCAGCCTGCACGCCTGTATGGAAGCCACCAACATCTACTGGCAAGCCTTGGCTAGCTGGTTGCATGCCCAAGACTACAGCGTTAGTGTGGTCAATCCCTCTCGCATCAAGGGCTACGCGATGGCCACGATGCAGCGCAACAAGACCGACAAGCTCGATAGCGCGATTATTGCCAGCTTCTGCGCCAAACACCAGCCCACACTTTGGCAGCCTGCCAGTCAAGAGCAGCAGCGCTTGCGTGCGCTCACTCGCCACCGCGATGATCTGCTGCAAACGCAGTTGCAGCAGCAGAACCGGCTGCGTGACACGACCGACGAACTGGTACGTGCTTCGCTTGAGAGTTTGCTGAAGGCTATCGCCAGCCAATTGGAGACGGTGCAAGAGCAAATCACGCAGCAGTTGCGAGCGCAGGAAAGCTTTCAGGCCAATCTGGCCTTGCTGACCAGTATAGTGGGTATCGGAGTGGTCACCGCCGCCAAGCTGCTCTCCGAATTTGCCGAGCTCGACCAGTACGAGAGCGCCAAGGCGGCAGCGGCCGATGCAGGGCTGACACCCAGCCAGTACGAGTCGGGTACATCGGTGCGGCGTCGGTCGAAGCTGTCGAAAATGGGCAAGGTCGGCATACGAGCAGCGCTGTATTGGCCGGCGATTACTGCCATGCGGCGCTGCCCGGCGATCAAGGCGTTTGCCCAGCGCTTGGCAGCGCGGGGCAAACCCAAAATGGTGATTATCTGTGCAGTGATGCGCAAGTTGGTGCATATCTGCTATGGTGTGCTCAAGCATCAAACGCCTTATGACCCAGCGAAGGCCTTTGGCCACACCTCTCCAGCAACGTAATATCTCTCCCGCGCGCAGGAGGCTGAGCCGTGTTTGCCCGTAGCTGCTGTTTACTTGCACCATAGCTTTGTGTATACTTTGCTAATCCCATACGCTCGCCGCCGGGTGAACTGCTAGTCTCGCCTGCTTTTGAACAGTGAGGGAGGTGCCACATGGAATCCCATCCTTTTCGCTTCGGCGTGCTTGTTGGCGGCGTTGCGGCAGCAGATGACTGGAACGCGAAAGCCCGGAAAATCGAAGCCCTTGGCTACGATACCCTGTTTGTCGCCGAGCATATGGATACCTTCCCACCAATTGCCGGTATGGTGGCCGCAGCTGGTGCTACCACAACACTACGGATCGGCAGTTATGTCCTTGCGAACGATTTTCACCATCCAATAGTGCTCGGCCGCGAAGCTGCCGCGATTGACGCTCTTTCGCATGGGCGCTTAGTGTTTGGCCTCGGCACTGGCTTTTATCGGCCGGATTATGAGCAAAGTGGAATTGTGTTTCAATCGCCGGGTATGCGAGTTGGGCGATTGGAGGAGGCAGTGCAGATCATCAAGGGGATTTTTACAACGACCCCATTCTCGTTTGACGGCAAATACTATACAGTGCGCGACTTTGCGCTTACCCCCGTGCCAGTGCAGCAGCCGCATCCCCCCATACTCGTTGGCGGCGCGAGTCCACGCATTCTCGCTCTGGCCGCGCGCGAAGCCGACATAGTCGGGCTGAATATACGAACAACCGCAGATGGAGGCTTCGATCCAAGCTCGATCCTAGCAGAGCCAACGGCGCAAAAAGTCGCCTGGATCAAGCAAGCCGCAGGTGAGCGATGGGAGCACCTCGAGCTGAGCATCTTGTGCATTCATGTTGCGGTTACCGGGGATCGAGCAGAAGCAGCACGTCAGATGGCGGAAGGATGGGTTGAGGCAGGCTTCACGATCAGCCAGGTGCTGGAATCGCCGCACATGCTTATTGGAAGCGTTGACGAAATAGTCGCAGATTTGCAGCAGCGCAGAGAACGGTATGGCATCTCACACGTTGTAATCTTCGAGGATAAGATTGACGAGTTTGCACCTATCGTCACGCGCCTCGCAGGCACCTGATGACGCTCTGATGCGCAAGGGTGTACACGACACCTCATTGGTAGACGCTTATAATTGCAAGAATTTTGTGCTATGCATGATCAGGCTATCGCCCTTCCTTGGGAACACAACAGCTGGCTTGAACAGGTGGCGATATGGGTTCAAGAGCAGATTGAACAGCGCGGCTGGCACATGGCCCAGGCGATCGATGTTGTCCATCAGCGCCCGTGGTCGACCTTCGCGCGGATAATGACCGATCGAGGGGTTGTCTATTTCAAAGCGCCAGCGCCGATGTTCGCATACGAGGCAGGGCTGACCCAGGCGCTGTCGAAGTGGCGGCCAGATTGCACTGTACCGCTCCTCGCTGTGCATCTCGAGCACAGTTGGATCTTGTCAGCCCATGCTGGGGTCACGTTGCGCCAGCTTACCCGGTCGGTTGAGCAGATCCCACACTGGCTGAAATTGCTGCCGCTGTACAGCGAATTGCAGATTGAGCTGGCCAATCGGGTACCGGAGCTGCTCGCGCTTGATCTGCCTGACCGCCGGCTCGCTCATCTGCCTCAGCTGTATGCAGGGCTGCTGGAGGCAACGGACAGCCTGTGCATTGGATCAGAGCTTTCGCCAGCAGAATATCAGCAATTGCACGATGGCCATACACGCTTTACCGCAGAGTGCGAAGCGCTTGCCTCGTACAATCTACCGGAAACTATCACCCACGAAGAAGTACACGAGAACAATGTCTTGCTCGGCAGCGGGCGCTACATTTTCACCGACTGGAGCGATAGCAGCGTCTCGCACCCTTTCTTCAGCATGCTCGTTACCTTGCGTGCAACGGCGCACTGGCTAAACCTGGGCGAGCAAGGCCCCGAACTCCGCCAGATGCGCGATGCGTACCTCGAGCCCTGGACAAAGTTTGAAACGCGCGACAAGCTGTCGAGTGCACTCGAGATTGCCTACCGCTTGGGGATGGTCAATCGGGCATTATCGTGGCATCAGGGCCTGGGCCGGCTCTCGCCAGAGATCAGAGAGCCGTATGCTGACACAATTCCAGGGTGGCTGAAAGACTATTTACAAGCCTCGTAGGGCAGCCACCGTATAGATCGCTTTCTTGTTGAGATGCCCTGCCCGGCCAAGCCGGGCAGGGCATCTCAACAAATATAAAGCAAGAGATCAGTGGGCTAGCGCCCGCGCTCGATGCTGGTCTTGCGGTCGCCTTCGGCGGGGTTGAAGTCGGTGGCGGTATCGGTGCCGGCGCCGCCGTCGAAGCGATCGGCGCCAGCGCCGCCCTGCAGGGTGTCGTTGCCGTCGCCGCCCTTGAGCGCATCGTTGCCATCGCCGCCGAGCAGCGTATCGTTGCCGCGCTCGCCGTCGAGCGTGTCGTCGCCCGCGCCGCCGAGCAGCGTGTCGGCGCCGGTGTGGCCGGTGATCGCATCGTTGCCGCTGCCGCCGTCGAGCGTGTCGTTGCCGCTGCCGCCGTCGAGCGCGTCGTTGCCGGCGTTGCCGAAGATCTGGTCGTTGCCGGCGCTGCCGCGAATGGCGTCGTTGCCATCGCCGCCGATGATTGTGTCGTCGCCGTCGGCGCCGCGCAGCCGGTCGTCGCCCGCGCCGCCGATGATTGTGTCGCTGCCCGCGCCGCCGTCGACGCGGTCGTTGCCATTGCCGCCGTCGATGATGTCGTTGCCGTCGCCGCCGCCGATGCGGTCGTCGCCGTCGCCGCCGCAGATCAGGTCGTCGCCGCCGCCGCCGTCGATGCGGTCGTCGCCGCCCAGGCCGAAGATGATGTCGGTGCCGGGGGTGCCGGCGATCGTGTCGTTGCCGGGGGTGCCGGTGATCGTCGGCCGCGCGCCGGCGCACGAGGTCACGATCATCACGCTATAGCTCGCCGGTGTTGGGTCGGCTTGGCCCTGCGAGCTGAGCGCCCTGGTTTCAAAGGTGTACGCGCCATCGGGCAAGGTATAGCGCTGCGGGCTGGAACACGGCTGATACACCCCGCCGTCGATCCGGCACTCGAACGAGAGCGGCGCGGTGGGCGAGATGCTGCCGGTGAACGCGAAGCCGATGCTGTGGGTCAGGCTGGTGTCGCCCGGCCCGGCGGTGATCGTGGTGTCGGGCAGCGCCGCCGGGGGCTGCGGGTCGGGCGGGCCGATATCCACCAGCACCAGCTGGGTCAGGTCGCTCACCTGGCCGGCGCGGTCGATCGCGCGCGCAGTGACGCGGTAGCTCTGGCCGTAGACCGAGGAGCCAAGCCAGCGCGCGGTGTGCCACGTGCCGTCGTCGTCGAGCGTCGCGTCCTCGAATGGGCCGTCGCCGATGCGCAGCTGCACCGCGGCCAGCCCGACGCTGTCGGTGGCGATACCGCTGAAGCGCAGGATGCCGCTGCCGAGCGGGTAGCTGGCGCTCTGGTCGAGCACGGTGGCGCTCAGGTCGATCTCCGGCGCGCTCAGGTCGAGCGTGAAGGTGATCGTGTCGGGCGCCGACTGCGCGCCGCTGGCGTCGGTGGCCTGGGCGGTGAGCGTGTGCGCGCCTTCCGCCGGGGCTATGCGCGCCAGCCGCAGCGCGTGGCTGATCGCGTCGGTGGCGCTGAACGTGGTGGTGGCGACGACCTGCCCGTCGAGCGCGAGCGTCAGCTCGCGCAGCGTGCGTGCCGCGTCGGCCGCCACGGTCACATCGACCGCGCCGGTGGACGAAACGACCTGCGTGGCGGCCGGGGCGACGATCAGCGCGCGCGGCTCGTCGCTGGCCGGCGCGAGCGCGCTGGCGGCTGCGGCCTGGGTGGTGGCCTCGGCGCAGTGGCCGTACACATCGCAGGCGCGCGCCTGGGCGGCCGGGGTGGGGGTGGCTTCCCAGCGGCGGAAGCTGATCGACAGGCCGCTGCGCAGCGTCAGGTCGGGGAATAGCTCGCGCTGCACCGGGTCGTCGTCGAAGGTGCGCGTGGGCGGCTGGAAGCGGTTTCCGGCGCAGCTGAAGCCCGCGCCGGCGAGGTAGCGGTCGGCGGCTGTGCAGCTGTAGGCCACCTCGTAGCGCGTGGCGCGGGCCGCGTCGTCGTAGTACTGCCGCCCGGTCGGCGTGGCGCCGACCGTCACGCGCGGGGCCAGGGTGTCGACGATGCCATGCCAGGCGTTGGGCGTCAGCTCGCGGTTGCCGAGCGCGTCGTCGGCGCGCAGGTCAATCTGGAACTCGCCCTCGATGCCGCCGGGGATGCTCGTGCTCCAGCCGGCGCCGCTGGCCGATGCGGCGAGCACGGCCGGCTGCCAGGCCAGGTCGGCGTTCTGCTTGAGCGCGGCCACGTGCTCGGGCAGCAGCGCGCGCTGCCACACCGCCACCTGGTCGAGCGCGCCGGTGTAGTGAACGCGCGCCCAGCCGCCGAGCGCCAGGTCGGCGGTGGTGCCGGCGTCGCCGCTGAAGGGCGCGCTGCCGACGGCCACCCCGTCGACGTACAGCGTCGCCTGGCCGGCCGCGCGGTCGGCCACGCCGACGATCTGGTGCCAGCCGTCGTCGCGCAGGTCGGGGCCGCCGTGCACAGCCGTGCCGTTCAGCGTCAGCGTGGCCACGCCGTCGATCAAGTCGATGCGGTAGCCCTGGCCGGCGTCCCACTTCTCGACGATCGGCTGCTCGGCCGCGCCGCCGGGTGTGGGGCGCACCCACGCCTGCAGGCTAAAGCTCTGGCCGGCATCGAAGTTGAGCGCGGCGGCATTGGGCACAGCCAGCCCGGCGCTGCCGTCGAAGCGCAGCGCGCCGCCGATCCGGCCGGCCTCGGCGCTGGGGCATGCGGGCGCCGTGGCGCAGGCGGCGTAGCTGTGCTGGGTGCTGCGGTCGGCGAACCAGGCCGTGCCGGCGCGCTCGTCGAACGGCAGCAGCAGCACAGTGCCCGAGAGCGCCAGCACCTGCTGGAGCGGCACGAACGCCACGTCGAGGCCGGCGAGGCCGGCGGTGTCGCTCACCAGCCCTGTGAGGGTCGCCGTCTGCGTAAACACGCCGGTGGTCGAGTCGCGCGTGCTGAGCGTGGCGAGCGGCCCGCTGGCGTCGATGCGCAGATCGCTCGCCAGCAGCGTCTCGGGCGTAGCGTTGCCGGCCGCGTCGGTGGCGCGCAGTGTCACGGTGTAGGTGCCGGTCGGCTCGGCGATGCCGGCGGGCAGCGCGTAGTCGATCGTCCAGTCGGTACCGCTGATGCCGGCCGCCTGCCAGCCGCTGCCGGGCGCGTTCGGGTCGTGGTTCTGCAGCAGCAGCGTGGCCGAAACCACCCCGCTGGCCGGGGCAGGGTCGCTGGCGCTGCCGCTTAGGCGCATGCGCCAGCGGCCGTCGGCGGCGCGCGTGGGCACAAGCGGCGCGGCCGGCGCCGCCAGCGCCAGCTGCGGCGGCGCATCGTCGACAAGCAGCGTCAGCGGCGCGCGCGGCGCCTCGACATTGCCGGCGATATCGGTGGCGCGCGCCTGGATGGTATGCGTGCCGGCGCTGGCCGCGAGGTTGAACGACCAGGTGGCCGCGCCGCTGGCCGCCTGCCAGCCCGTGCTGTCGACATTCACCTCGACCTTGGCGACGCCGGTGTTGTCGTCGGCGCTGCCGCCGATCGTGACGACCGGGCTATCGCCGCCGGGGCCGCGCAGGTAGGCGATGTTGGTCTGCGGGTTGAGCCTGAGCGCGATATCCGACGTAGGCGGCGCGCTGTCGACGGTGAGCGTCAGGGTGCTGCTGGCGACGATCGCGCGCAGGGCGGTGCTTTGCGCCAGCGCCAGCCGCGCGTACTCGATCTGGGCGCCGCGCGGGGTTGTTGCCAGGCAGAATGATTGCGCGCTGCGTGTAAAGAGCGCCTGCACAGCCGTCTGGTTCAGCGCCGAAGGGTACACGCTGAGCTGGTCGAGGTCGCCGCGCAGCGGGGTGCTGCCGTCGTGCAGCCCGCCAAGGTAGATGGTATCGGCGGCGCCCAGCGGCGCGCCGCCATCGCCGCCGGGTGCGCCGGGCTTGCCGTCGACATACAGCTGCGATGTGCCATCGGCGGCGCGCGTGGCCGCGACGAAATGCCAGCCGCTGTCGGCGATCGGGGTGCGGCCCTGGGCCAGCGCGCCGCCGCTCAGGAACACCAACGTGCCGTTGATCAGCCCGAGCGCGGTGCCGCCGTTGATGCTGCGGCTGTCGAACACGTAGAAGCTGCTGTTGGGCGCGGTTTTCAGCCAGAACGCGATCGTGAATGCATCGGGCAGGTGGTACGGAATGATCGCGTGGTTGCCGCCGCCGAAGCGCACGGCGAAGTCGGAGTGCGGCGCGTTGGGCGCGCCGGCCACGCCGGGGCTCGGGCTGGTGTCAGGGCTGTCGATTGTGGCGTTGCGGCCGAAGCCCGAGCTGTCGGCGAAGCTGGTGGCGCCGGGCAAATCTTCAAAGCGCAGGTCGACGGCCGGGGCGCTGCTAGGCATGGGGCAGGCCAGGGCGGTGCTGGCCGGGTTGCTGATCTGCGAATCCCAGGTGACCTGCGGCTGCGTGCCGTCGAGCGCGCTCAGGTCGGCGGCCAGCGCCTCGCTGGTGAACGCGCCGCCGCTGGTCGAGCCGAGCAGCCAGCCGTGCGTGAGCGGGTGGTAGGCCACGCGCGGGTTCGAGCCAGCCCGCGTTATCGTCGTGCCGGCGTAGGCGCCGCCCGCGCTATAGAGCTTTGCCACGAAGCTGCTGTCGGTGGTGCCATACGCCAGCAGCGTGCGGCCGCTGGCTGGATCGTAGGCTTGCTGCGGCGCGCCTGCCGCGCTGGCGCTGGCGTCGCTGGCGGCCAGCACGCTCGCCGGCACGGTGATCGCGCCGTTGGCGACTGTGATCGCCGACAGGTGAATGCTGCCGCTGCCGAGCGCCTTCCACGCGAGCTGGTAGGCGCTGCCGGCGTACACCAGGCTGAGGCTGGCGTAGGGCGCTGCGGTGCCGAGAGAGTCGAGCGCCAGCTCGTGCTCGGGCGTCAGCGCGCCGTCTGCGTCGAACGCGCGCGTGACAATCACCGCCGCGCCGCCCGACTTCTTGCGCACCCAGGCCGCCAGAAAATTCGCCCCGTCGCTGGCTACCACCGGCGCAAAATCGCTGGTGGTGGCGTCGCTAGCCGTGGTGAGCGTAAACGTCTGGCCGGTGCCAAAGCTGCCGGCGACGTCGTCGACATGGTGTGGCAGCACCTTGTATCGGTACGTGCCCGCGACGTTGCAGAAGTTCCCCGAGCATGTGTCGAGCGTGTAGCCGTCGAAGTTTTTCGCCTGCTCGGTGGGAGTGCTGGCGGCGATGGTCTGGGCCGAGCTGGCCAGCCAGTCGACACTGGCGTCGTCTTCGCCGAGCAGAATGGTAGCGGTGCCGTTGAAGCTGACGGGCCGGCCTTCGCACCGGTCGCTGGTCTCAAGGTCGAGCGGGTCGCGCGTGATTCTGTTGCCATTCTTGTCGTAGCAATCGAGCGGAACGTTTGTCGGCGTATTGTGTGCCTGCGCGACCTCGATCACCGGCTCGACGCCGCTGGTGCCGTGATCTTGAACTGTGGTGAAGCGCAGGTCGGTGATCTGCACCATGGTGGTATCGCTGTAGCGATCCCACACGCTGAGGCACTGGCCGGCGGCGTTGCAGGCCACCGCCGGGGCGCTGGTGCCGCGCAGGTAGGCTGGCGGCGGAAGGATGCTGCTGCCTCGCTTGTCGTTGCCTGTTTCCAGGATCGTCGGCGTGGTGCTGTCGAGCGTGTAGCTGCGAACGTCGCCATACTCGCCGCGCCTCAGGCTGTTCGCCGTCAACGCCACCAGGCGGTAGGCGTCCTGCCGGCCGTCTACGGCCGGCGCAGCGCCGGTGAGGCGCGGCGGGCGCAGCGGGAACATGTCGGGGTCGGTCAGCGCACTTCGCACGGTCGGCGCCCAGGCCCAGCCGGGCGTCTGTGCGCCGGGCAGGCGCGCCCGCACGGTGCTGCTCAAGGCTATGGTGGGCGCCGCGCCATACGGCGTGGTCAGGTCGAGCCGCTGCGTCAGCGTCTGCGCGCCGGTAAATGCCGCCGGGTCGAAATCGAGCCGCGAGGGCGCGGGCGATCGGCCAAACGACGCGGGCAGGCTAACCTCGAGCACGCTGGGCGCGAGCGGCGTGTTGGTGACAACCGTGCTGGTGTAGGCGAAGGTCTGGCCGGGCGCGACAATGCCGTCGGCGTCGCTGGTGGTGGCGCGTACCGTCACCGGCGGGGTGTTGGCCACCAGCGGCAGGTACGGCTGTCCATTGCCGTCGAGCCGCAGGTCGGGCTGGCCGCTGGCGGGCGCGGGCTGCTGCGCGAAGTAGCGCTCGGCCTGGTCGCCTACGCCATCGCCGTCGCTGTCGGCGAACGACGGGTTCGACGAGACGTGCGTGATGAACGCGGGGTGGCTTGCGTCGCCGGGGATGGCCACATTCCAGCCGCCGGCCCACACCGGGTTGCCGCCGCTGTCGAGCACGGGCGCCACGCGGCCGCTTGCGTCGGGCGCGTACACCTGGTGGAACACCTCGTCGCCGTCGTTGATGCCGTCGTTGTCGGTGTCGGCAACGGCCGGGTTGGTGCCAAGCGCAGCCTCCTGCGCGTCGGTCAGGCCGTCGCCGTCGGTATCCCACGAGCCAAGCGAGTAGCCCACGCCCTGCGCGCGCCGGTCGAGCTCGAACTTATCGCTCAGGCCGTCGCCGTCGCTATCCCAGCTCGCGTCGTTCGGGTCGACTCCGCCGTACGCCCGCGACAGCACGCCGTCGTTGTCGGCGTCGTGCAGCGAGCCGAAGGCGCTGTCCCAGTCCAGGCCGCGCCCGCCGTCGCGCTTCTCGGCCATTGTCATAAAGTCGTCGAGCGTATTCGGCAGAATGTCGTAGCGCAGCTGGTCGATCTGCGACGAGCTTGAGCCGTCGATCGTGCGGGTGTAGCACACCGGCACGAGCGGGAACAGCACCGGCGTGAGCCAGCACTCGTAGGCCGGCACGGCGTAGCCCATGTTCAGGTAGAACGGCAGCGCGCGGTTCAGCCCCGGCGCGGGCAGCGCCAGGTTCGGCAGCGATAGGTCGGTGTGCGTCTGGGCGCGGTACAGCTGCGTCTGGGCGAACTTCGGCCCGTTGCTCATCGACCACACGTCGCTCATCTGGTCGCGCTGGCTCTTGATCTCCTGCTTGTCGGCCGTGAGGCTGTACTGGAACGTGCTGCTGCGCAGGTTGTCTTTCGAAAACAGCCAGAGGTACGGCAGCACGTGGTTCCAGTTCTCGGGCACCGGCGGCTTGTGCTGGATCGTCGTCGTCACCGGCAGCCTCACGTCGAGCAGATTGCCGGCGACGTAGCCGTCGAGCTTGTTGTGCAGCGTTGTGCCGATCCGGCCCAGCAGCAGCAGGTCGTTGGTCGTGCCGTCGGGGCCTTTGTGATCGAAGTCGACCATGCTATCGAACGAGTACAGCACCTTGGCGATGAACTTGGTGGCCGCGCCGTTGAGCGTAAAGCAGCCGCCGCCCATGCCCGGCACCTTTTTCAGCGCGTCGACGCCGGCCTCGCAGATGATCGTCAGGATGATGTCGACGAGCGCGATAATGCCGACGATAATCGTGCCGACAACCGTGAACGCCAGCACGGTCATTACGATCACCAGAATTGTGGCGGCGATCGTCTCGGCCAGCGCGCTGTTGAAGGCCGGGCTGCCCGGCTCGATATGGTTGATCACGACGTTGAAGATAAAGAAGCCCCAGACAATCCCGATGCTGATCACCGCGCCCACGAAGCCGGCAGTGCGCGACGCGTTGATCGCGGCCGAGTCGGCCGAGCCGACCTCCCGCAGCGCCTCGATCGTCGAGTAGCCGCCGGCTTTCATCGCCTGCACCCACCGCGCCGTCTCGACGAGCGGCTTCCAGAGGGCAAAGTACACCGTCAGCAAGGCTACCATTGATTTCAGCGTCAGGTTGATCGCGAACTGCACCTGCG
Organism: Kouleothrix sp.; assembly: GCF_046328425.1. Lineage (NCBI taxonomy): Bacteria > Bacillati > Chloroflexota > Chloroflexia > Chloroflexales > Roseiflexaceae > Kouleothrix > Kouleothrix sp. The sequence continues at coordinate 85,123 of NZ_JAXLWP010000007.1, read as the reverse complement.
GCGTACCGGCCAGGTTGTAGGCCGCGAGCAGCGCCACGCCGCCGGTGACGGCGGCCACGCCCAGCGCCATGCTTACGCCGATCACGGTGCCTTTGAGGCGGTTCTGCGCGAAGATCGTGCGCGCCGTGGCAATGGCGGCCGGCGCGCTGCCCTCAATGATGTCTTTGGCGCTGCTGCCCAGGAACACCAGAATGCCGGTGGTGTCCTGAAAGCGCTGCGACAGGTCGTCTACCGCGATGCTGGTGGGGATCTTGCTGGGCGCCGGGGCGCTGTTCTGCGCGCTGATCTGCTCGTCGCTCAGCGGGGTGTAGCCGTCGGTGGCCGGGGCGGAATCGCGCTGCACAATGCTGTTCACGCCCTGCGCCAGCGCCAGGAAGTACAGCTCGGCGGCGACCATGCGGCCGTACGCGGCGGCGTCGCTGTCGCCGGGCTGGCGCGCGGCGTCGCCGTAGCGGTCGCGCAGGTCGGCCCAGTAGGCGTCGGGCGCGCATGGCTGCCAGCTTGGATCTTGCGCGCCGGCGTCGGCGCAGAACGGCGTCCACTTCAGGCCGGCCTGGGTGTCGAGCGACACCGGCTGGCCGGCGGTGCCCGCGCCGAAGTCGAGCGCGAGCGCGTTTCCGAGCTTTGCCACGTGGCCGCCGCCCAGGCCGCCCAGGCCCAGCGCGCGGTACGAGGCTTCGCTGGCGAACATGATCAGCGGCTTGGCCGAGCGGCTGCTGCGCCATGCGCCGTCGAACTTGCTCAACACATTGGCGGTGCTGCTGATCGTCGCGGTGACGGCGCGGTCGAGCGTGGGGAACAGGGTAGCGCCCGAAGGCGCCGCGAGCACGTCGACGTTGAGCGTGTCGCCGATGCCCCAGCGCAGCGGGCTGGCCTGCGGGACCGTGCTGGTGGTGTGGTCGAAGCGCGTCTTGATATCGGCGAGCGTCACGTCGCGCACGCCGTCGGCGTCGGCGTCGCGCCCGGCCAGGAATGAGTTGTCGAGGCCGTGGGCCAGCCGCCACAGCGCGCCGTCGTCGCGCGGGTCGAAGCCCTGCGCGCTCGGGTCGCGGTAGATGATCGCCGAGCGCGCGCCGTGGTCCTCAAGCGCGTTCAGGCCGGTGAGGTACCAGCTGTCGGCGTACGTCTGGATCACCTGCGACTGGTTGTGCGCGAGGTATTCGGCGCACTCGCCGTTCGCTGCCGACTTGCACCGGTCGACCAGCGCCTGCACCAGCCACACCAGGCGTACCTCGTCGGCGCGGATCGGCGCGCCGTGGCTCTGGAACAGCATGCGCCCACTGAAGGCCACCCGCTCGCCGGTTCGCTCGTCGCTGACGATCTGCAGCGGCACGTAGGCCACCGTGCCGGCTCTGGCGGTGTCGGGCGTGCCGTCGAGCGTGAGCGTGGTGGTGAAGATGTTGTAGGGCGTCAGATCGGCCTGTGGCGGCAGGCTGGCGTCGCCGTTCATGCGGATTTCGAGCATGGGCACGAGCTTGGTGTCGCCATACGCGTCGTTGGCGGCGGCAGGCGGGGCGCCCTCGCCGCGCGGCAGGTCGGCGAAGGTGCGGCTGTCGTCGTCCTGCACCTGGCCCTGCCGGTCGGTCGGCCAGTCGAGCACGTTGTAGGCGAACCATAGGTGGTCGGGGTTGCGCGGGCGCAGCTGGAAGTCGACGAGCAGCGGCAGGCCGTCGGCAGCGTTCGCCACGGTCATCGAGAAAACGCTGGTGCTGGTGAAGTCGCTGCCGGCGCTTGGGCCGGCGCTGCCGGTGGCGCTGGTGGCGGCCAGGTCGAGCCGGTCGGGCACGCCGTCGTTGTCGTCGTCGTCGTCGAACAGGTCGGGCGTACCGTCGCCGTCGCTGTCGCGCATGGCCGGCGCGCCGTCGGCGTTCAGGTCGGGCTGGCCGTCGCCATTGGCGTCGACAAACCATTCCTGGTTGTCGGGCCGGCCGTCGCGGTTGCTGTCGGCCTCGAGCGGGTTGCTGCGCCAGTGCTGGCCGCGGTAGTCGGTGCCGGCCACCTCAAGCGTGTCGGTGATCATGTCGCCGTCGGTGTCGGCCTGGTTCGGGTCAGTGCCGATCGCCTGCTCTGCGCGTTGCTGAGCCCATCGCCGTCGCAGTCGTTTGGGTCGGCCGCGGCCTGCTGGCGGCTCGCCGCGCTCGCGCCAGGCGCGGCGGGCACGGCGTACGCCAGCGGGTTGGCGTGCGGGTCGAGCGCGTTTCGCTAGCCTGCTGGGCCGCGTGCGCGGCCTGGGCGGCCTGCTGATCCTGGCGCCTGCTCGGCCTGCCAGGCGCGGTCGCTTCGCGGCGGCCTGGGCCTTGGCGCTGGTGAGCGCAGGCCCAATCACCAGCGCGGCCAGCAGCGCCCAGCTGAGCGCGCGCAGCAGCCGCCGCGAGCGCCAGCCGCGCACCAGCACAGCTGCGAACGCCAGCCAGGCGGCAAGCGCGGCCAGCTTCGGCAGCGCGTCGGCCATGTCGAATGGCACGAGCGCCAGCGCGTGCGCGGCCGCCGGGTAGTCTGCGAAGTCGACCGTGATCGTGGCCGCCAGGGTTTCGCCGCGCTGCTCGGGGAAGCGCAGGTTCAAGATCTGGCGCAGCGGTAGCCCGTCGGCGCTCACCCACAGCTCGCCGTCGCCGCTCATGGCGGCGTAGTACGGCGGCACATCAACCGCGCGCCGGCGTCGAGCTGGCCTTGCGCGCGCAGGGCCGCCTCGAGCTCGTCGCGCATATACCCGGCGAAGGTCGGCCCGTCGATGCGGAAGCCGTAGCGCGTAAACACGCGGCCGGCGCGCGTCTCGGGCGCGTGGGCCTGGATGTCGCGCACGGCCGCGAGGTAGGCCATGAAGTCGCCGCCGGGCGCCGCCGTGTCGGTGATGCCGGGCGCGTCGTGCCAGGGGCCGCCGCCCTGGCGCAGCTGGGCCTTGCCGTTGGCCACGCGCACCTCGACGCCGCTGGCGGCCTGGAGCACGCTGCCGCCCGAGGTCCACAGCCGCATCTCCGCGCTGTGGGCGCGCAGGTCGTACGCGCCCGCAAGGTGCAGGCGCTGCTCGCGGCTGCTGCGGCCGATGTTCGCCACCGTCGCGGTGGGCGTGCTGCGCTGCACGACATCGCTGCTGAAGCTGTAGGCGCCGCGCGAGCGCGCCAGCTCCCACGCCGCCGTCACCGGGTCGGGGCGGGCGGCTGCCACAGCGCGCGGCAGCACGGCCAGGGCGATCGTCAGGGCCAGCGCCAGGAGCAGCAGCGCTGGCGCGAGGGCGGGGGTGGCGAAGCGTCGCATGGCGAACCTCCGGATGAATGCTGGTGTTTGCGAGCAGCACAAAATACGCGCCCGGCCACGCTGGATGCGCGGCGGCGCTCGGCGGCTGGTTAGATAGCCCAATGCCGGGGCTACTGGCTATGCCACTGCGATACCTGAAGGGGAATGTATTGCTCAGTATAGCGTAGGCTGCAGGGCCGTAACATACTACTTTCGATGTAGCTGCAGTAAAACCGTCTAAACAAACGCTATGCGCGATATGCGCCGGCCAGTGTCTTGTCCGCACACAAGATCGATACTAGTCTACCCAGTTGGATTTCAAGTGGTATCGTGAGAATTACGTATCTTTACGCGTAGATCGTATACGTAGTGTGAAATAGCTCACAGTATTCGTAAAATACTCTTGATTATCGCTGTGAAAAAGTTCGCCTTGGCAGCGATATCGTGTCTGAAGTCACGCGAATGTCAGCGTACCTTCATTCGAGTGCGTTGAGCGCTATGTTATGATACATGAAACGGTTCGCCTGGCTCGCTCGTCGTGTAGATGTTTGGCTTCGTACCCGGAGGCTGCTATGGCGCCGGCTGCTCGGCAACAGCACCTATGGTTTGGCCGCGCCCGCCTGCAAGGGCGCGCGCACTGCCGCCTGGCGCTGGCGCGCCTGGCCGTGGCCATGGCGGTCTCCAACTCTGCCTGAAGGCTGCCTACCCCCGAGCGGCTGCGCGCCCGCGCCGCGCTTGGCAGCACGCGCATCCTCGATCGCCAGGGCAAGCTGCTGTACGAGCTGCCCGATCCGCTGAGCGGCCGCCAGCGCCCGGTGCCGCTGAGCGCCATCCCGCTGGCGCTGCGCCAGGCCACGATCGCGATCGAAGACACCAGCTTCTACCAAAACCCCGGCCTCGACATACGCGGCATCGCGCGCGCGGCCTGGGCCGACCTGCGCAGCGGCGACCTGGTGGCCGGCGGGTCGACGATCGCAACAGCTCGCGCGCGGCTTTCTGCTCGACCCCGAGCTTGCGCGCCAGCGCACGCTGGCGCGCAAGCTGCGCGAGGCCGCGCTCGCGCTTAAGCTCACCGCCAGCTACCCCAAAGACGAGATCCTGGAGCTGTACCTCAACCATTCTGGCGGCGGGCTATGGCGTCGAGGCGGCGGCGCGAGCGTATGCCAGCATGCGCGACCTCGACCTGGCCGAGTGCGCGCTGCTCGCCGGGCTGCCGCAGGCTCTCGCGCTACGATCCGCTGCTGAACTGGCTGGCCAGGAGCGCGCCAGGCCGACATGCTGCGGCTATGCAGCGCCGCGCCAGCGCGATCGCGAAGCCGAGCCGCTGCGATTCGCAGCGGGCGACCCGACGCCGCGCGCGCCGCACTTTGTGAACTTCGTGCTCGACCGGCTCGGCTTCCGGCTCGGCGCCGACGTGGTGGCGCGCGGCGGCCTGACGATTACCACCACGCTCGACGCCGACCTGCAAGATGCCGCGCAGGCCAGCCTGCGCCACCAGATCGCGCTGCTGGCGACGCCGCGCAATGGCGGGCCGGATCACCGCGTGCGCAACGGCGCGGTGCTGGTGCTCGACCCGCGCGACGGCGCGATTCTGACCATGGTCGGCAGCCCCGATTTCGCCGATACGCGCAGCCAGGGCCAGGTGAACGCCGCGCTGGCGCTGCGCCAGCCTGGCTCGGCGATCAAGCCGCTCACCTACGCGGCAGCGTTCGAGCACGGCTGGACGCCGGCCTCGCAGGTCCTCGACATCCCCACGACCTTCCAGACGCGCGAGGGCCGGCCGTACGCGCCGCAGAACTACGACCGCACGTTCCATGGCCCGCTGCTGCTGCGCGAGGCGCTTGCCACCTCGTCGAATGTGTCGGCGGTGCGCCTGCTCGACGCGATCGGCGTGCCGGCGCTGCTCGACATGGCCGCGCGGCTGGGCATCCGCTCGCTCGGCGACGCGGCCGGCGCCGGGCGCTACGGCCTCGCGCTGACGCTCGGCGGCGGCGAGCTGACGCCGCTGGAGCTGACGGCGGCCTACGCTGCGTTCGCCAACGGCGGGGTGCGGGTGACGCCGTATGCGGTGTTAGCGATAGCGGAGGCTCAAGGCCACCCCTTGATAGACGAAAGACCAAGGATCAAGCACGAACCATCATCGCAGGGCAGAGATAGCGATGCGCCTTTGTCTTTGATCTTTCGTCCTTCGTCAAAACGCGAGCCAGCACTCTCGCCCCAGGCCGCCTACCTGATCAGCGATATCCTGTCGGATCGCTATGCGCGGATGCGCGCGTTCGGTGCCCAGAGCGTGCTCGACATCGATCGCCCCGCCGCGGCCAAGACCGGCACCACCAGCGACTGGCGCGACAACTGGACGCTGGGCTACACGCCGGATCGCGTGGTGGGGGTGTGGGTCGGCAACGCCGACGGCCGGCCAATGGAGGCGATCAGCGGCATCAGCGGCGCGGGGCCGGTGTGGCACGAGGTGATGCTGGCGGCCCACCGTGGCCTGCCGCCGCGCCAGTTCGAACGCCCGCCCGGCATTGTCGAGCGCTCGATCTGCGCCGAGGGCGGCATGCTGCCGGGGCCAAACTGCCCTGCCACGCGCAGCGAGCGCTTTGTTGCCGGCACCGAGCCGCGCCAAGCCGACACCACGCATGTGGCGCTGGCGATCGACCCGGCGCTGGGCTGCCGCGCGCCGGCTGGCTACCCCGCCGGCCGCGCCGCGACGCGCGTGTTTCGCATCCTGCCGCCCGAGGCCGAGCCCTGGCTGGTCGCGGCCGGCCTGCCGCGCGCTCCGCGTGATGTATGTGCGCCGGTCGCGAGCGCGGGCGTTGGCTCGGGCAAGGCGACGGAGAGCCAAGCAGGCGAGGAACCAGGCAACAGCGCCACGCCCGATCTCTCCGCCCCCGCGTCCCCTGGCCTGCTCTCGCCCGCGCCCGGCGCGGTGTTCGCGATCAGCCCCGGCGTGCCGCTTGAGCGCCAGCGCGTCGAGCTGAAGGCCCGCGCCGGCGGCGACGACGTGGCGCTGCTGACGATAGTGGTGGATGGCCAGCCGCTGGCCGCGTTCGACGCGCCGCCCTACCGCGCGTTCTGGCAGCTAGTGCCCGGCCGCCACCGCGCCGAGGTGATCGTCGCCGACGCGCGCGGGCGCCTGACGCGCGGCCCGGTGGTTGAGTTCGTGGTCGAGCCGTAGCGGGAAGGCAGGGCGCGCAGGCCTCAAAGGGTTTCACTTGACAAAAGGAGGTGGTCAGGACGCCAACTTTTGGTATGATCACGCGTGCCAAGACCTGATCAGCCAAAGGAGGAATCCATCCCCACCTCACCGCTGTATGATAGCACGTCCCAGCAGTTGACCGCGCAGCTGCCAAATGCGCTCGCCAGCCAGATCGAAACCCTGGCGTTGCTGGTGGTCGCGAGTAGCCAAAGTGTCTCGGCCCAAATTGGGAAACTTGCCCGAGCGATGCCGCTGGACACCACCCAAGCCGCCAAAGAACAACGCATTCGGCGCTTGCTCGATACGAGCGTATCACGCAGGAGGAACACTATCAGCCGGTCGCCAAACTGGCGCTCCACGGCTTGAAAGGGCAGCGGGTGCAACTGCTGATCGACCGCGTCCTGCTGCGCGATATCCACAACATTCTGGTGGTAAGCATCGGTTTTCGCCGACGCTCGCTCCCATTGGCCTGGCTTGCGTTGCCCCATCGCGGACAGAGTGGATTGGCTGACCAAAAGAAGCTTCTGGGCTCCGCGCTGGCGCTGTTGCCCGAACGGGTGCGCGTGAGCATCCACGGCGATAGTGAGTTCCGCAGCCAGGAGCTGTTTGCCTGGGTGCGCGAGCGCGGCCATGATGGTTTGTTGGGCATCCTGGGCACACGCTGCTCGCGCTCACCCAGATGGTGATGCGACGGCGCTTTCGAAGTGGCTGCCCAATCGCGACACGGTTGCCTATCTCAATGGCGTGTATCTGACCGAGGAACGCATTGGGCCGGTGAATATCCTGGCTTGGTGGGCCAAAGATACCGAGGGCAAACCAATCGTGCATCGGTGATGACAAACCTGCCGGCGAATTGGCAGACCTACCGGCTTGGCAGTCGGCGCATGTGGATCGAGACGGTCTTTCGTGACTGGCAGAGCAGGGGCTTTCACCTGGATGAGAGCGGCGTCACTGACCGCGAGCGGTTTGCGCGATTGTTGCTGCCACTGGTGATTGCATATGTGGCTGGTCGCAGTCGGGCGCTGGGTCGTAAAGCGTGCTACCGTCATTTGGTCGATGATGGTGCGGCGCGCAGCTGGAAGTACAGCCTGTTTCAGATTGGTGTGGCCTGGAAGGAGCGCTTGGGGAGTTACACCCAAGCGCTGCCAATGGTCTGGATTCTGTACCGGTAATCCTCCCATGGACTGATACCCTTTGAGGCGCGCAGGCCCTCCACCTTTCTGCCGCCTGCCGGCCGAGATAGAAGGGCATGCCCGATGGCAACACTTGGCGTGGCGATTGCGATTATTCAAGCTGGCCGCGTTCTATTAACCAAGCGCGACGATTTTCACGTCTGGTGCCTGCCCGGCGGCGCCGTCGACAACCACGAGTCGCTGGCGGACTCGGCGCTGCGCGAGGCGCGCGAGGAGACTGGACTGGAGCTGGAGCTGGGGCGCCTCGTAGGAATGTACTCGCAGCCGAACTGGGAGGGTGGCAGCAACCACCTGGCGGTGTTCGCGGCCGTGCCGGCCGGCGGCGCGCTGCGGCTGGCGCCGGGCGAGACGGTGGACGTGGGCTACTTCGGGCGCGGCGAGCTACCGCACCCGCTGGTGGCCTGGCACCGCCAGCCGCTCGAAGACGCGCTCGACGGCCTGGGCGGCGTGGTGCGCTCGATCGCCTACGACTGGCCGTTCGCGCCACACCTGACCCGGCGCGAGGTGTACGCGCTGCGCGACCAGTCCGGGCTGACACGCCAGCGGTTCTACCTGCAACACTTCGAGCGCGCAAACCCCGGCAGCGCCGCTGGTGAGGCCGAATAGCTTTAGAACTTGGGCAGTTGGCGCGCTCAGCCTTCGGCAGAGCGGTACTTTTCATATACTGTGCTCAGATTTTGGCGCTGTGCGCCAAAATCTGAGCACAAAAGAAAGTACAGTACCATGCTGCCGCAGGCAGAACAAGCCCATATCGCAGGTGACCACGTCAGTCGTGTACAAGTAAGAGGCCAAGAATGGAACGCCGACGCTCATTGCTTCGCTGGCGAAACATTAATGCTGTGCTGCTGGCGCTGGTGCTGCTGGCGGCCGGGCTGGCCTTCGGCCCGCTGGCGCTGGGCGGCCCGCGGCTGATCAGCTCGACGCCCGCCGACGGCGCGCGCGACGCCAACCCGCAGGCCGGTATCCAGCTCGTCTTCAGCCAGTGGGTGCGCCCGGAATCGCTGCGCCAGGCGGTGCGCTTCGACCCACCGCTCGACTTTACGCTTGACGCGCCAAGCCTGCCGCGCGCCGGCGCCACAACCGTCACGATCAAGCCGGCCGGCGGGATGCGCTACGGCGCGGCCTACCGCCTGGTCGTCGGCGCGGGCGTGAGCAACCTGTTTGGCCGCACGCTCGATCAGCCACAGCAGCTGGCGTTTGCTACGGTGCCATACCTGACGGTGGCGAAGCTCACGCCCGCGCAGGGCGCCGCCCCGGTGGCGCTGAACGCGCCCATCCTGGTGGAGTTTGCCGCGCCGGTGGTGCTGCCCGAAACGCTCGCCGCCGCCGCGCAGGACCCGCGCGTGGCCGATACGCTGCCGCAGCCGCTCGCGCTCGACCCGCCGGCGCAGGGCGTTGGCCGCTGGCTCACGCCGACGCTGTTTGGCTTCTACCCCGAGCGCCTGTATGCCGCCACGAGCTACAGCGCCAGCGTGAGCGCCGCCGTGTCGAGCGACGGCAAGTTCCGCCTCGAGCGTCCGGTGTCGTGGAGCTTCACCACCGCCGCGCCGCTGCTGGCCGGCACGCGCCCGTTCGACGGCGCCACCGACGTGCCGGCCACCGGCGAGATCGAGGTGCGGCTCGTGCCCGATGTCGACGCTGGCTCCGCCGGGCAGAGCTTCAGCCTGCGCGATATCGAGAGCGGCGCCAGCATCGGCGGCACCGTCACGCCGTCGCTCGGCGGCTTTCGCTTCAAGCCGGCTGGCCTGCTGACGCGCGGCAAGCGCTACCAGGCCACGCTGGCGCCCGGCATCACCAGCAGCAGGGGCGCCAAGCTGAACGGGCAGCCGCTCAGCTGGAGCTTCACCGTGATCGGCGACCTGGCGGTGACGCAGGCCGAGCCGCTGCCGGCAACCAGCGAGGTGCTGACCGATACCAACCGCGTCAGCGTGCGCTTCAACCACCCGGTGGTGGCCTTCACCACGCTCGACGACCAGGCCAAGCTGCCACAGCCGCTCACCTTCGAGCCGGCGCTGAGCGGCGAGGGCCGCTGGCTCGACACCAGCACGTATGTCTTTACCCCCAAGCCGGGCCTGGCGCCCTCTACCAGCTACACGGTGCGCGTGGCCGCCGGCTTGCAAGATCAAACCGGCGGCGCGCTGCGCCAGGCGTATTCCTGGAACTTCGCCACGGTCACGCCCAAGGTCTACGGCAGCGCGCCACAAGACGGCGACCAGTACGCCGCGCCCGGCGGCCCGTTTGAGGTGTACTTCAACCAGCCGCTCGACCCGGCCAGCCTGCGCGGCGCGCTCAAGCTGCTGCGCGACGGCGCCGAGGTGCCCGGCACGATCAGCGCCGGCGGCCTCAAGCCCAACGTGTTTACCTCGTATGGCAACGACGGCAGCAGCCGCAGCTTCGCGGGTGTGGTCGCGGCGTTTACCCCGAGCGCGCCGCTCCAGCGCGGCGCGAGCTACACCCTGGTGGTGGCGGCCGGCGCGCGCGCGGCCCAGGGCAACGGCACGCTCGCCAGCGAGTACCGCGTCTCGTTCAAGGTGGCCGAGCTGCCGCGCCTGGTTGGCAGCTCGCCTGCCGATGGCGATGGCGCCGCTGGCCTGAGCGGCCCGCTGACGCTGAACTTCAGCGCGCCGATGGACTGGGCCTCGGTCGAGCAGAACCTGGCGATTGAGCCGGCGCCGACCGAGCTGTACACCAGCACCGGAATCGCCGACTACTCGGCCTACTTCAGCCTGCGCCCCGATAGCAATTACCGCGTCACCCTGCGCGGCGCGGCGCGCGACGCGTGGGGCGTGCCGCTCGGCGCCGACCAGACGATCGCCTTCCACACCGCCCCGCCCACCCCGGCCCTCGCGCTGGTGGGCGCCAGCTCGCGGATCGGCGCGTATAACGCCTACGTCAGCGCGCGCGTGCCGATCCAGCACGTCGGCACCCCGCTGGTCGGCTACACGCTCTACCGGCTCGACCCGGCGCGCGTGGCGACGCTGCTGACCGACTACGACCAGTGGAATAGCTTCAAGCCCGACCCGGCGGCGCTGCTGCGCCAGGCCGACATCGCGCTGGCCGGCGACCGCAACACCACGCGGATCGACCTGCTCGACCTCGGGAAGCTCGACGCCGGGCTGTACTACCTGCAGGTGCAAGCCCCCGGCGAGGCCGCCGATCGCCAGATTATGGCCGTGAGCCCCTACGCGCTGACGATCAAGCGCAGCGCTACGCAGGCGTTCGTCTGGGCCGTCGATATGGCCAGCGGCAAGCCCGCGGCGAACCTGCCGCTGGTTGGCGCCAGCTACGACTTTAACACGCGCGGCATGCAGCCGATCGAGCTGGGCGCCACCGATGCCGAGGGCATTGTGCAGCGCGACCGCAGCTTCCCCGATGCCTCAAGCCCGTTCTTTGTGTGGTCGCAGGCCGGCGGACAGTTTGCCTTCGGCACCACGTTCTGGGGCGATGGCGTCAACCCCTGGGATTTCGGCTTGCCGGCCGACTACGGCAACAGCCCGGTGGTCGGCGCGGTGTACACCGACCGGCCGATCTACCGGCCCGAGCAGAATGTCTACATTCGCGGCGCCGTGCGGCTCGACCGGCACACGCTGCGCTACGACGCGCTCGACGCCGGCCAGCAGGCCATGCTGACGATCGGCGACCCCGAGGGCAATACGATCTACTCGAGCACGCTGGCGCTGAGCGAGTTCGGCACCTTCAACACGAGCCTGCCGATCGAGCGCAGCGCCAAGCTCGGCAGCTACGGCATCAGCGTGCTGGTGTACAATGGCCCGCCCTCCGATCCCGCCAGCGCGCTCGGCTCGTTCTACGGCTCGTTCAGCGTCGCCGAGTACCGTAAGCCGGCGTTTGAGGTGACGGTGACTCCGGCCCAGCCCGACCTGGTGCAGGGCGACACGCTGACCGTGCGCGTGGCCGCGAAATACTTCGCCAGCGGCGCGGTGGCCAACGCGCCGCTGCGCTGGCGCCTGCTCGCCAACCCGTACTTCTTCCGCCCCGACGACCAGGCCAGCTACAGCTTTGAAGATATCGACGACGCCTACGCCTGGTATCGTGGCGACCAGCCGCCCCAGCCCGGCGGCGAGCTGATCGCCGATGGCCAGGCCAGCACCAATGCCCAGGGCGAGTTCGAGCTCAAGCTGCCGGCTACGCTTGGCAAGCAGACGCATAGCCGCGCGCTTACGCTCGACGTGGAGATCACCGATGTGGACGGCCAGGTGATCGCCGCGCAGGGCACGGTGAATGTGCACGCCGGCAGCTTCTACGTTGGCCTGCGGCCCGAGGGCTACGTGACGCAGGCCGGCCAGCCGCTGAATGTCTCGGCGATCACGCTCGACCTTGCCGGCCAGCCCGCCGCCAACCGCGCGCTGACGCTGAAGCTGAACCGCCGCGAGTGGAACAGCGTGCGCCAGCAGGGCGCCGACGGCCAGATGTACTGGACATCGACCTTCAGCGACACGCTTGCCGAAACCAAAACCGCCACCACCGACGCGCAGGGCCGCGCCAGCATCAGCTTCACGCCCAAAGCCGGCGGCGAGTACCGCGTGGTGGCCGAGGCGCGCGACGACGCCGGCCACGCGATTGCGTCGAGCGCCTACAGCTGGGTGTATGGCGGCGACGTGTTCTGGGGCATCAACGACACCGCGCGCGTCGATCTGATCGCCGATAAGCGCAGCTACCGGCCCGGCGATACCGCCGGCGTGCTGGTGACGGCGCCGTACAAGGGGATGCAGGCGCTGATGACGATCGAGCGCGGCGCGGTAATAGAGCATAAACTGTTTACACTCAGCGGCGCCACCGAGCTGTTGCAAGTTCCGCTGAAGGCTGAGTACGCGCCAAACGTGTATGTCTCGGTGGTGCTGATCAAGCCGGCCGGCGGCGATGTGCCCGTTCCCGACATTCGCGTCGGCCTGGTGAACCTGCCGATCTCGACCGAGCAGCAGGAGCTGAAGATCGATATTACGCCCGACAAAGCCAGCGCCGGCCCGCGCGACCAGGTGAGCTACACGATCAAGGCCACCGACTACAGCGGCCAGGGCGTGCGCGCCGAAATCGGCCTGGCGCTGGTCGATAAGGCCGTGCTCGCGCTGGCCGACGATCCGAACCCGAGCTTCACGCAGGCGTTCTACACGCGGCGCGGCCTTGGCGTGTTTACCGCGCCCTCGCTCACCGCCCTGGTCGATCGTGTTACGCTGAAGATCCAGCCGGGCGACAAGGGCGGCGGCGGTGGCGCGGGCGGCGAGGTGCTGCTGCGGCGCAATTTCCCCGATACCGCCTACTGGAACCCGACCGTGGTGACAGCCGCCGACGGCACGGCCAAAGTGACGCTCGCGCTGCCCGATAGCCTCACCACCTGGCGCATGAGCGCGCGCGGCATCAGCGCCGATACGCGCGTGGGCCAGGCTACCACCGATATTGTCGCCACCCGGCCGCTGCTGATCCGCCCGACCCTGCCGCGCTTCCTGACGGTCGGCGACAAGCTGACGCTCCAGGCGGTGGTGCAGAACACTACCGCCAGCCCGATCGACGCGACCGTGACGCTCGACCAGGCGCAGGACAACGGCCGCGTGGCGCTGCGCCTGAGCGGCGAGGCCCAGCAGCGCGTGCAGGTGCCGGCGAATGGCACCGCGCTGCTGCGCTGGCCGGCCGAGGTGCCGCTGCCCGGCCAGGCCGTGCTGCGCTTCAGCGTGGCCGGCGCCGGCCTGCAAGACGCGATCGAGCAGGCGCTGCCGATCGCGCGCTACACCACGCCCGAGGTGGTGGCCAGCGCCGGCCAGGTGCTCGATACCACCGTCGAGACAATCGCCGTGCCCGCCGACGCGCCCAAAGCGCCCGATGGCACGACGCAGGGCCAGGTCGAGCTTGAGCTGTCGCCGTCGCTGGCGGCCGGCGTCGAGCGCTCGCTCGACTACCTCCAGCACTACCCCTACGACTGCTCCGAGCAGACCGTCAGCCGCTTCCTGCCGAATGCCGTGACCTACCGGCTGCTCGGCACGCTCGGCGAGAGCAAGCTGCAGAGCGGGCTCAAGGCCAACCTTGAGGCGAACCTGAGCGCGGCGCTTCAGCGCCTGTACGCGCTTCAGCACCTCGACGGCGGCTGGGGCTGGTGGGCCGACGACGAAAGCCGGCCGTACCTCAGCGCCTACGCCGTGCAGGGCATGATCGAAGCTCGAAAGGCCGGCTATGCCGTCGACCAGGCGCGTCTCGACCAGGCCATCGCCTTTCTCAAAGCCGCGCTCGAAAACCCCAAGCTCGCCCTCGACAGCCAGTCGGCCACGCTGAATGCCCGCAGCTACATGCTGTTTGTGCTGAGCGAGGCTGGCCAGCCCGACCGCGGCCGCGCCGTCGCGCTCTACGACACGCGCGAGCAGCTGGCGATCTACGGCCGCGCCTACCTGCTGATGACGCTCAAGGCGCTCGGCGGCAACGACGATCGCGTGCACACCCTCGTCGGCGAGCTGATGAGCACCGCGATTATGCACGCGGCCGACGCCCACTGGGAAGAGGCGACCAGCGATTACTGGAACCTCGGCAGCGACACGCGCACCACCGCGCTGGCGCTCCAGGCGCTGGTGCGCGCCGACCCGAACAACTTCCTGGTGCCGAACGCCGTGCGCTTCCTGATGGCCCAGCGCGACGCCGGCCACTGGCGCACCACCCACGAGTCGGCTGTATCGCTCATGGCGCTGGCCGAGTATATCGCGCAGAGCGGCGAGCTGGCCGGCGACTACAGCTACCGCGCCGCGCTCGACGGCACCACGTTGAAAGAGGGCGCCGTCAACCGTGACAACCTTGCCGACCCAATCGGCGTGGTGGTGGCCCTGGCCGACCTCAAGGCCGGCGGGCAGTCGCAGCTGAGCATCCAGCGCCAGGCCGCGAGCGGCCAGACTGGCCAGGGCCGGCTGTACTACACGCTGCGCATGCGCTACTATCAGGACGCCAGCCAGGTGCAGGCGCTCGACCGGGGCGTAGGCCTGAGCCGCGAGTATGTCGCGGTGAACACCGATACGCTCTCGGTCACTGGGCATCTGGTGAGCGGGGCCAAGCTCGGCGATGTCGTGCAGGTGCGGCTGAAGCTGAGCGTGCCCGAGGACATGCAGTATTTTGCGATCGAAGACATGCTGCCGGCCGGGCTTGAGGCGATCGACACCAGCTTGAAAACCTCGAGTGCGGCCGCGCAGGGCGCCGGGCTGCGCCCCGCCGACGACGCCACGCCCTACTGGTGGTACTTCGGCCAGAGCAGCATCCGCGACGACCGGGTGGCGCTGTTCGCCACCTACCTGCCGCGCGGCACCTACGAGTACACCTACCTCGCGCGCGCCAGCACGCCCGGCGAGTTCCAAACGCTGCCGGCAACCGCCTACCAGATGTACGCGCCCGAGGTGTTTGGCCGCAGCGCTGGCGCGACGTTCACGGTCGCGGCGCAGTAGATCGCGGGCGGCGCGCGGCACGATACTCGTGATCTGGCGTTGTGGTGCGGCGGCACTACAACGCCAGATGCTATGTAAACACCAGGATAGGAGAACCATGCAGCCCAATTATCTTGTGCGGCGGCTAGGCGCTATGCTTGCGTGCGGGGCTTTTCTGGCCGGCTGTGGTGCCTCGCCCCAGGCTCCCGTGCCTACGGCACTTCCTGCCACCTCGGCGCCGGTTGCCACCTCGGCGCCCGTAGTGACGGCCGCGCCGGTTGCCACCTCGGCGCCTGTGGTCACGGCCGCGCCGGTTGCCACCTCGGCTGCTTCGGCGCCCGCGTTTGGCCGTGCGCTGCGTCTAGCGAGCCCGCGTATGGAAGGCGACGACGTGCGCGCCGTGCAGGAGCGCCTGCTTGGCCTGGGATACCCGCAGGTTGGCAAGGCCGACGGCGTGTTTGGCCCGAACACAGCAGCGGCGGTGCGGGCATTCCAGGCCGAGAGTGCTCTCGATGTCGATGGCATCGTCGGCTTGCAGACATGGGCGCGCCTGTTTGCCGCTGACGCGGCCGCCTCGGCCATTCACCCGATCGTCGACGCCGACAGCGGCTGGCTTCTGGGCGGCGTGCGGGCTGGCCAGTGGCTCAACGCCCAGGATACCGCGGCGGGCATGCACGGCGGCGAACGCTACTACCTGTTCTCGAATGCCGGCTCTTCCGGCAGCGCCACCGGGGGCCTGCCACAAAGCGCATCCGGCCCATGCTCTGACCTACTGCTCGATGTAGCGCTTGCCCCAGCGCCCACAATCACCGGGACGATTGGCCTGGCGGCCGGCTGGAATGCGCTGCCGCGCGCCATCGCCGAGGAGGCTGTCGACACGCCGGCCGCGCGCAAGGCCGTGGCCGAGGTGCTGCGTGCTCAAGGCATCGCCGCGCCGGACGTGCGCCTGACGCGCGTGCTGCGCGCCGACCTTGAGGGCGATGGCGTTGAAGAAACCATTATCGCGGCCACGCGCTACGCCGACACTGCGCTGGGTACACTTGCCGGCGGCGTTGCAGCGGGCGATTACTCGCTGGTGGTCGTCAGCCGTACGGCGAATGGCCGAACCGAGACTGTGCCGGTCGTTGCAGAATACTATCCGAAGGCCCAAGAGATCAGCCCTTTTGAGAACAATCTGTATGCGGCGCTCGACCTGAGTGGCGACGGCCAGCTCGATCTGGTGATCGAGAGCGTGGCATATGAAGCGCGCAACGTGTCGATCTACAGCCTTGTCGGCGGCAAGCCGCAGCGTGTCGCCGAAGCATTTTGTGGTATCTGATACCGACTCCGTTTGATTACTTGTGTTTTCTTGTGCGGCGCCCGGCAGCCGGGCGCCGCACAAGAAAAAGAATTTCGAGGGCGGCGAAGCCGCCCCGAACCCCCACCACCATCCAACTGTCACTATTTTGAAACCAAAGCAATTGCATAGGGCCATGGCCTGGGCTTGGAACGGCGGTATAATCCTACAGTGGTACCCCACCGCGAGCATCGATACTCATCACCACGAGAGGTGAAACGCCATGGCACGTCCGCGGACACTAGGCATACTGGCCCGTCACCCGTATGGCTTTTTCTTCAACACCTTGCTGTTTGGCGCCCAGTCGGTGGCGCGCCGCGAGCATGCCAACCTGCTGGTGCTGCAGGCAACCCCGAAGAGGCTGCCGCATCGGGCATCGCGCGCCATCAGGTCGATGCCTGGATCGTCACCTCGCACGCCGGCGATGCCACGCATCTGCTGCCCCAGGGCAAGCCGGTCGTCAGCGTGGGGGTGAAGCTCGCCGGCCTGCCGTGCTCGGCGGTGGTTCCCGACAATCGCGGTGGCACAGCGGCGGCGATGCGGCACCTGTTCGAGCACGGCCACGAGCGGATCGGCTTTGTGGGCTGGATGGCGCTCGGCGATATTCAAGAGCGCTACGAGGGCTACCAGGCCGCGCTGGCCGAGCGCGGCATCGCCTTCGACGCCGCCAGGGTGGTGTTCGCGCACGAGCCCTCGGCCGATGCCGGGCGGCGCGCGGTGCGCCAGCTGATCGACGCGGGCATGCCCTGCAGCGCCATCGTTGTCGGCAGCGATATGAACGCGCTCGGCGTGATCGAGGGCCTGCGCGAGGCCGGCTACCGCATCCCTGGCGATGTCGCGGTGGTGGGCTTCGACGATATCCCGCTGGCGCAGTCGACCAACCCGCCGCTCACCACGGTGCGCCAGAGCTTCGATCTGCTCGGCGCGCGCGCCGCCGAGCTGCTGCTGGCCGATCTCGAGCGCGGCGCGCCATATGAGCCGCGCGTCGTGGCGACGCCGGTGACGCTGGTGGCGCGCCAGTCGTGCGGCTGCGCTGCGATGCCGAGCCTGGGCCTGCCTGCCCTCGCCGACGAGCAGTTTCGCGAGCCGGGCTGGCAGCCGCGGCTGGCCCGCGCAATCGCCGCGACGCTGGCCCACCCGGTTGCGATCGACCCTGGCCTGGATGCGGCGCAGGCCTGGCCCGAGATCGCCATGCTGGTGGGCGCGCTCGAGCAGGCGCTCGCCGGGAGGGCCGAGCTGGAGCCTGCCGACATCCAGGCGCTCTGGCGCTCCGACATCGCGCTGCGCGCCAATATCGAAGCCCAGCAGGCGGTGGTGCATCTGGTCGAGCGCGCTGCCGCGGCGCGCTCGGGCCTTCCCGGCGGCGCGCTCGCTACCCCGGCGCACGCCCTGGTCGATCAGCTGCACCTCGAGCTGATGCGCAGCTACCGTGCCTACCAGGAAGATCGCATTCGCTACCTCGAACGGATCGTGCAGAGCACCCACCGCATCAGCTTGCTGCTGCTCGATGAAAGCAACCCCGAGGCCCAGCAGCTGCGCTGGCTGGCGCCAACCGCGATCGACTGGGGCTGCGTGGGGCTGTGGAATGGTACGCCGCAGCATCCCGGCGCCACGCTTACCATCGACCAGAGCTACAGCCGCGAGCCGGCTGGCCGGGCGCCGCTGGGCCAGCGCTATGCCAGCGGCGACTTCCCACCGCTCAGGCAGCTCCAGCAGCAGTCGCCCGGCGACAACACGTCCACCAGCCTGGTGCTGCCGCTGCGTACCGCCAACCGCGACTGGGGCTTTCTGGTGCTGGCGGGCACGCTGGTGCCGCTCGAGCTGCGCCTGTCGGAGAACGCCACCGACAGCCTGGTGATGTGGGCCACGCACCTCAGCACCATGCTCGAGCGCCGCGAGCTGTTGGCCTCGCTGCGCCAATCGTACGAGAACGAGCGCGTGCTGGTGAGCACCGTGCGCGAGCTGGGCGCGCCGGCCATTCCACTGCTCGACGGCGTGCTGCTCATCCCGCTGGTCGGCGCGATCGACACGGCGCGCGCCCAGCAGGTGATCAGCGTGGTGCTCGAAGGCGTCAGCCAGCATCACGCCGACACCGTGCTGCTCGACCTCACCGCCGTGCCGATCGTCGATACGCAGGTGGCCAACACGCTGATCCAGGCCGCACAGGCGGCGACGCTGCTGGGCTCGCGCGTGGTGCTGGTGGGCATCCGCCCCGAGATCGCGCAGAGCATCGTGAGCCTGGGGATCGACCTGCGCCAGATCTTCACGCGCCCCACGCTCGCGGTCGCGCTGAAGTCGCTGATCGAGCTGCGTGCCGCCGACGCGAGGCGCTAGCGCTCGGATAAAGAAATTTCGGGGGCGGCAATGCCGCCCCCGAACCCCCACCATACAGCAAGATGATCACGCGGAGATTGGTGTATCACTCGCTCTGCTATAGAAGCTGGTCGGCGTGAAACGGCAGCATAGCCAGGACGCGCGGCCTCAGCGCCTCGTGCAGCAGCGCCAGCAGCTCGTTGGGGCTGGGCTGCGGGAATGGCTGGGGTGGCAGCGGCTGGCGCCCGCCGCGCAGCAGCATCAGCGGCGCGGCCGCGTCGGCGGGCAGGCCGGCCAGCTCCCTGGCGCGCGCCACGGCCTCGGGCAGCCCGCCAAGCTGGTCGGCCAGCCCGCGCTCGATCGCTTCGTCGCCCAGCCACACCCGTCCGCCGGCGATCGGCTCGAGCTGCGCCAGGCCGATGCCGCGCCCTTCGCTCACGCGCTGCTTGAAGTCGGCGTAGTAGTGCAGCACAACCGCGCGCTGGGCCTGGCGCTCGTCGTCGGTGGGCGGCAGCCCGGCCGAGAGCAGCCCGCTGCGCGCGCCCCGGCTGAGCACCACCGTGTTGATCGCCGCGCGCTCAAGCAGCCCGGCCACGATCGGGCGCAGCGAGAACACGCCAATGCTGCCGGTGAGCGTGCCCGGCTGGGCCACAATCGCGCTGGCCGGCGCGGCCACGTAGTACCCGCCTGACGCGGCCACATCGCCCATGGCCACCACCACCGGCTTGCGCCGCCGTAGCCGCAGCACCTCGCGCCAGATCAGATCCGACGCCAGCACATCGCCGCCGGGCGAGTTGACATACAGCACTACTGCGGCGGCGCGCGCGGCGCGCTCGGCCTGGCGCAGCGCCTGGATCACGCTCGCGGCGCCGGCCTGCGCCCCGCCGATCAGCGGGATGGGGATGGGCAGGTTGCGGCTACGGCCCGGCGCGATCGCGCCCTCGATCGGCACCACCGCCACCAGCTTGCGCTGGCGCCGTGCCATCGGCAGCTGCAGCGCGCGCGCAGCGTAGCCCCAGCCGGTAATCGCCGGGCGCCGCCGAGCCTTCGCATCGGTGTTCTCGGCGCGCTCGGGGGCCAGAAATGCTTCCAGCTCGTCCTCGTACAGCACCGCGTCGATCAGGCCGCGCTCGCGGGCGGCCGGCGCGCTGAGCGGCGCGGCGTCGATCGCCTGGCGCACGGCATCTTCGCTCAGGCCGCGGTCGGCGGCGACGGCGCGCACAAACCCGTCGAAGCGCGCGTCGACGATGCGCGCGAGCTGGGCGCGATTCTCGTCGGAGATATCCGAGCGCACAAATGGCTCGCCGGCCGATTTGTAAGGCGAAACTGCCTCGTACTCGGCCGTCACGCCGATTTTCGCCAGCGCGTCTTTCAAAAACTGCACCTCGGCGCGCACGCCCAGGATGTTGAGCATCACCGCCGGCGGCACCACAAGCGTGTCGGCGGCAGTGGCGGCGTGGTAGCCGGCCATGTCGGCGCTCACCAGGTAGGCCACCACGCGCTTGCCGGCCAGGCGCAGGCGCGCGATCTCGTCGCGCAGGCTTTGCAGCGTGGCCCAGCCGGCCGCCAGCCCGTCGATCTTCAGCACCACGCCGCGGGCGTGCGGGTCGGCGGCGATGCGCTGGAACTTGCGGCGCAGCCCGTGCAGGCTGGCTGGCTCGCGCATGCCCAGGAAGCGCCGCTGCCACCAGCTCGGCGCGCTGGCGAATTCGGGCAGGCCGCCGCCGAGCTCGAAGCGCACCCACTCGACGCGCCGCCGCAGCAGAAGGCGCCACCCGTTGCGCGCCGCGCGGCTCAGGTTGATCAGCCAGATAGCAATGATGCTCAACATATCTGCGCGCCGATGCTAGCCCTTCGCGAAATCGACAAAACGGTAGCCCACGCCGCGCTCGGTGAGGATGTACTTCGGGTTGGCCGGGTCCTCCTCGATCTTCTGGCGCAGGTAGGTGATATACAGCCGCAGGTAGTGCGTCTCGTCGTGGTACTCGGGGCCCCACACGCGCGACAGCAACATCTCGTGGGTCATCACATAGCCGGCGTTCTGCACCAGGTGGTACAGGAGCCGGTACTCGGTCGGGCGCAGGTTGACGCGCTCGCCGTTCACCAGCACTTCGCGCCGCGCGAAATCAATCGTCAGCCGGTCGTCGACGTTCACGGTCGTCTGGGGCGTGGGCGGCGGGGCATAGTGGCGGCGCAGCACCGCGCGGATGCGGCTGACCAGCTCGCGGTGGCTGAACGGCTTGCCGATGTAGTCGTCGGCGCCCAGCTCGAGCCCCTTGATCCGGTCGTCCTCGCCGTCCTTCGCGGTGAGGATCAGCACCGGCACCTGCGAGAAAAGCCGCAGGCGCCGCAGCGTCTCGAAGCCGTCCATGCCCGGCATCATAATGTCGAGCAGCACCACGTCGGGCATCTCCTCGCGCGCCTTGTCGAGCGCGTCGCGGCCATTTGGCGCGCTGATCACGCGCGCGCCCTCGAGCTCGAGGTTCATGCGCATGAAGTTGATCATGCGGCTTTCGTCGTCGACGACCAGGATGAGCTTATCTTTGAGTTCGGACATGGCTTGTTCTCATTCCAACGGTGTTTCCGCGCGGAGCGCGAAAAGACCGCACACAGTCCATATAGCTGCAGCTGCCGAAGGCCGGGCACGCCAGCTGCATAGGCCCCGCCGCTGTTGGGACCTGCCTACGATGCCTCAAGGCGGCGCGGCCAATCGGCGCCGCGCTGATCATCCTGGGCGTGCGGATGCTCGCCGCTCGGTGCTGCCGGCTGGCCGTCGCGCTGCTCGAGGTCGGGCAGCTGCGGCGTGGCCAGCTCGAGCGTGAACGAGAAGCGCGAGCCGCGGCCGGGCTGGCTTTCGACCCAGATGCGGCCGCCCTGGGCCTCGACGATCGCGCGCGACAGAAACAGCCCCAGCCCGGCGCCCTGCGTCTCGCGGCGCAGCCGATTGTCGACGCGGTAGAACCGCCGGAACAGCTTGCTCTGGTCGTCGGCGGCGATGCCGATGCCCTGGTCGGCCACCGACACGACCGCGTGGTCGGTGCCGGCGCGGCCGCTCACGCGGATGGTGCCGCCGTCGGGGCTGTACTTCACCGCGTTCGACACCAGGTTTTCGAGCACCTGGCGGGTGCGCTCGTAGTCGGCGTGGACGGCCGGGAAGTCGTCGGGGAAGCGCAGCTCGAAGGTAAACCGATCGCCCGCGCCGGCCGCGATGCGCTGGAGCACCTGCGCGGCGAGCGGCGGCAGCGCCCAGTCGGTCAGGTCGAGCCGGATGGCGCCGGCCTGCAGCCGCGAGGCGTCGAGCAGGCCCTGGATCTGGCTTGCCAGCCGGTCGGCCTCCTCGGAGATCACATGCAGGCCATCGCGCACCACGCCCGCCTCCCAGCTGGCATCCTCGCGCGCGAGCGTTTCGGCGTAGCCCTTGATAATGCTCACCGGCGTTTTCAGCTCGTGCGAGATCACCGAGATAAAAGTGTTCTGCATCTCTTCTTCGAGCTTCTGGTCGGTGATGTCGCGCACATTGGCGATCGCGCCGAGGAACTCGCCCTGCGGCCCGCGCTGCGCGGCGTAGCGGCTCTGCACATACAGCCGCCGGCCATCGCGGCTAGAGATCCAGCCGGCGACGATCGGGTTCTCGATCGGCGGGCGGCGCTGCAGCGGGCAGTCGACCAGGCAGATATTCACGCCCTGGTCGCTGGTGATCGCCAGCACCTCGGCGCAGGGCCGGCCGATCGCCTCGTCGCGCGGCCAGCCGGTGAGCAGCTCCATGGTGCGGTTGAAGGTGGTGATGCGCCAGCGCGCGTCGAGGATCATCACGCCGTCGGCGCTCTGCTCGATCAGCGCGTCGAGCTGCTGTTTATCGTGCAGCACGCTCTGGTAGAGCCGCGCGTTGCTCACGGCGATCGCCGCCTGGTCGGCGAAGTCCTTCAGCAGGTCTTGCTCTTCGGGGGTGAAGGCCACGTTCAGCGCGGCGCGAAAGGCATACAGCACGCCGACGCGCGCCTGGCGAAAGATCAGCGGCAGCGCGATCATCTGGCGCAGCGGCAGCCGGGTGTTGGCGGCCAGCTCCTGCAGGCGCACCCCCAGCGCGCGCCGGTCGTCGAGCGGCGTGGCCAGCAGGGCGCTGAACGCCGGCCAGCTCTCGCGCGGCAGCCCCTGCGCCGAGTGCACGCGCAGCGTGCCGGTGTCGTCGGGCAGCGCGATCAGGCCGGCCGTGCCGGCCAGCAGGTCGACGGCCACATCGATCACCAGGTCAAGCACGCTGGTCAGGTCGAGCTGGGCGGTGATCGCCCGGCTGACCCGCAGCAGGAACTCGCGCTGGCGCAAACGCTGGTCGGTAGTCTCTAACATGGCTCTAACACCCCGTAGACGTCATTCTAACATACGGGCTGTATACTCTACAACCGTAACGCACCTGCGGTGCGCCGCACCAATACAAAATATATGTGTAAGTGGCAGGAGCTACGCGGTGTCCTCCCGCGTGGGAGGCTTGGAGGGCGGCTTTGCCGCCCCCGAACCCCCACCACGTAACTCGTGTAAGCGGAATTCGGCCTGAAACGCGGGCCACTGCGTAAGCCCTGTACGTAAAAGCAACAGGAGGAGAACAACTATGAGCAATGTAACTCGCTGGGATCCGTGGAACGAGATGCTGTCGCTGCGCGAGGCGATGAGCCAGCTGATGGAGGAGAGCGTGGTGCGGCCGAGCGCGGCGCGCGGCCAGGGCTTTGTGCCGGCGCTCGACGTGAGCGAGACCGAGGACGGCTACCTGGTCGAGGCGGCGGTGCCTGGCCTGAAGCCCGAGGATCTGGAGATTACGCTCGAGAACAACGTACTGACGATCAAGGGCCAGACGCGCCAGGAGAGCGAGGACAAGCAGCGCAGCTACCACCGGATCGAGCGGCGCTTCGGCTCGTTTCAGCGCACGATCGGCCTGCCCACTACGGTCAAGGCCGACGCGATCCAGGCCAAGCTCGAGCACGGCGTGCTGAAGCTCGACATCCCCAAGGCCGAGGAGATCAAGCCGCGCAAGATCGCGGTGAGCGTGGCCGCCGGCAAGACGCTCGAGGCGAGCAACAACTAGGTATACGCTCTTCGCTTGATCACTTCTAGTTTGTGTTGCCCTACGTGGCTTCGCCACGCGGTGCCACACAAAAAGAAATTCGGGGACGGCAATGCCGCCCCCGAACCCCCACCATGACCCCGCACCGACACGACACACAAGCCTACATCGGCAGGTTCATCCACCACGTATCCGCGTACGCCGCCTCGGGCATCTCGTCGAAGCCGTACCACAGCCGGAAAGCCGTCGCCGCGATGATCAACAGCCCGAACGCCGCAAAGATCACGAACTCGCTCATGGTGGTGCTCCTTGTGTGCTATGTGTCGTCCGTCTCACTGATGTGAGTGTACAGCACGGCAGGCGCGGGCGGATCGTGAGAATTACGGTGTGGCTTACGTATCTTTGGCGCGGCGCGGGCTGCGCTTTTTACGTATTCAGGGCGCGCCGGACGCCGCGCGCACCGCCCAGTAGATCGCCTTGGGCGTGCCGTCGGGCGCCACGAACGACCAGTTATCCTGGTAGGTGTGGGTGGCCCAGGGTGTGCCAAGCTGCCACAGGCACACCGCCGCCAGCCAGCCGCGCGTGCGCGCCATGGCGTAGGCCGCTACTGTCCAGCGCAGCCGCTGCGAGGGCAGCACCGCGCCGTGCCAGCGCGAGCTGTCGTTCCAGCCGCCCTCGGTGATCATGATCGGTTTGGCGCCGTCGGCGTGCGCGGCCATGATCGCGTGCAGCAGCTCGGGGCGGCGGAAGTTGATCGTTTCCGGCGCGGGCGCGGCTTCGGGCGGCTGCTGGGCGCCGTAGGCGTGCGCGGCCAGCATGTCGAAGAACGGCGCCGCGCCGGCCGCGTACAGCTCTGCCAGGTAGGCCAGGTCGCTCTGGTGATCGCTGCCGTCGCTGGTGGTGTCGGTCACCGGCGCCAGCCCGGCGGCGAGCACTACCGCGTCGGGCGCGGCAGCCTTGGCGCGCGGGTACACCGCCTTCAGCAGCGCGGCATAGGCGGCAGGTTCGGGCCGGCGGCGGCCCCACTCGAAGGCCAGGTTGGGCTCATTCCAGACGATCACATGGCGCACTCCGAGCGGCCGGTAGCGCGCCAGAAACGCCGCGACGTACTCGGCGTAATCGGCATAGTGCGCTTCGTCGAGCAGGCGGTCGCTGCTGCCGGCCGGGCGCGCCCACTCGGGCACGATGTCGAGCCGCGCCACGACGGTGAGGCCCTGGCGCGCGGCGTGCTGGATGATCATGTCGAAGCCGCCCCAGTCGTAGCCGTAGCGCGAGCGCGGCTGGGCATACGCCCACGGGAACAGCTCGACCACCCAGCCGGCGCCCATTTCGCGCGCCTGCGCCAGCGACTGGCGGATGTAGGCTTCGTCGGCCACTCCCGAGAGCCGCGTATGAATTCCTAGCTTGGGGTTATTGCTGATCACGCGCTGCTGGGCGGGCAAGTGCAGCGCGTGCGGCGCGCGCAGCGCCCAGAGCTGCATTCCGAGCGTGGTGGCCAGCACGAGCGCCAGCAGCGCGCGGGCAAGATGGCGGGTGTATGCAAACACGCTGCTATTGTAGCCACGATCGCGTGCGGCATCAAATGTGCCGGAATGGCGACGCCCCAGCTCGTCGTCGAGCCGGGGCGCCTGTGTACTCGCAGCGCCATTGCTGCGAGCCATGTGGCCGCTACGCGGTCGGGGCGCTCGGCCATGTTCTGGGGGTGCAATACATACCGCTGCGGCCGGGCAAAAGTTACGGGCGGTTACTGCCGAGCCAGCGCGCCAGCGCGCGCTCGTAGCTATCGCCGAGCAACGTGCTGATCACCGCGCCGCTGATAAACGCGTACAGCGTGCGCGGCTTGCCGGCCAGCAGGGCCAGCACGAGCGCCGGCACGAAGTTTGTGAGCGCCACGTTCAGCCCAAGTACCGTCTGCCCGGCTTTGGAGGTATGCACTAGCCCAAGCTGGTGGCCCGGCTCGCCGGTTGTGGTGGCGCGCAGCGTATCGCCCAGCCAGTTGCCGGCAAGCGCCGCGAGCGCCACAAGCAGCATCCCGCCGGCTTTGCGAAACGGGTTCATGGCCTTCCTCCGCAATCTACAAGCTTCAGCAAGCGTAGAAGCAAGAGTCAGGCCATGCGCCTAGCCGAACAGCTCTAGCTGGCGCAGCAGCCGGTCGCTCTCCCAGGTGAGCGGCGCGGAGCGCGGCAGCGCGTGCAGGTCGAAGCAGGCGACCGTGGCCATTGCCAGCACGTTGCCGACGATATTGAGGGCGAGCATTGGCGAGTTGGCGCGCTCGGAGAGGTGCGCCAGCCAGGCGGTGCGCCGGCGGCCATCGGCGCCCAGGCGCGCCAGCAGCGCCCCGGCGTCGACATTGTCGAGGTGGCCGCGCGGGCCGAAGATCCGCTGCTTCACCGCCCAGTCGTAGGGTGCGACGCGCAGCTTCTCGCGGTCGTGGTTGGCCTCGATCACCACAAGGTCGGCGTCGCGCAGCCCCGCGACGACAGTGTCGTCCCAGCTGCCCAAGTCGATCGCCAGGCCGACGCACCACGCGCCGGCGCGGATGCAGTAGCCCACCGGGGCGGCGGCGTCGTGCGGCACCGCGAAGCTGCGCACCTGAAACGGCCCAAGCTCGGCGGTGGCGCCTACCGGCAGTGTGCGCAGCTCGGCTCCGGCAATCGCCCCGCCCAGCGCGTCGGTGGTGGCGCGGTTGGCCACGATTGGCAGCGCGTGGCGGCGCGCCAGCGGCCCGGCGCTCAGCGTGTGGTCGCCGTGCTCGTGCGTCAGCAGGATGGCCGTCAGGTCGGCGGGGCACAGCCCGGCGTGGGCCAGGTGGCGCTCGATCCGCCGCTGCGGCAGCCCGCAGTCGATCAGCAGCGCGCCGCCATCGGCCTGCACCAGCAGCGCGTTGCCGCTGCTGCCCGAGGCGAGCGACGTAACGCGTAGGTGGTTCATTGCAGTGCCACCAGCGCGCCGCGCAGGTCGGCGATGATGTCGTTGGCGTCTTCGATGCCGATCGACAGCCGCGCCATGCCGTCGCCGATGCCGCGCTCGGCGCGCTGCTCGGGCGTCAGGTCGCGGTGCGACGAGATCAGCGGCAGCGTAATCAGCGTGTAGATGTCGCCCAAACTGGTGGCAGGCAAGATCAGCCGCAGGCTGTCGACGAAGCGAAACATGGCTGCCCGGTCGGCCGCGCGCTGGCCCGCGTCGGGGTCGCGCAGGTCGAACGACACCATGGCGCCGAACAGGCCGTCGAAGGCGCGCGCGGCTAGGTCGTGCTGCGGGTGCGACGGCAGGCCCGGGTAGTACACCCGCGCGACCTCGGGCTGGTCGGCGAGCCAGGTGGCCACGGCGGCGGCGCTGGCGCACTGCTGGCGCACCCGCAGCGCCAAGGTCTTCACGCCGCGCAGGATCAGCTGGGCCTCGAAAGGGCCGAGCACGCTGCCCAGCAGCTTCGAGTAGCGCCGCAGCGTGTCGCGCACCAGCGAGGCGCGCGCCACAACCACGCCGCCGGTGGCGTCGGCGTGGCCGCCGAGGTACTTGGTTGCGCTGTGCACCACCAAGTCGGCGCCGAGCGCCAGCGGGCGCTGGACGATCGGCGTGGCCATGGTATTGTCGACGATCAGGCGCGCGCCGGCGGCTTTGGCGCGCCGCGCCAGCTCGGCCACGTCGGCGACCTTCAGCAGCGGGTTGGAGATCTGCTCGACCAGCAGCACGTCGGGGTTGGTTTCGGCGATCGCCGCGTCGACGGCCGCGAGATCGCACATGTCGCAGTAGGCCACCGGCGTGCCCTGCTGCGCGAAGAATTCGGCCAGCAGGTTGGTGGTGGCGCCGTACAGGTCGCGCGCGGCCAGGATGCCACGGATGCGCGGGTGGGTGCTGCCGCGCGGCGTGCCGGCGGCCAGCAGCGCGGCGTGCAGCGCGGCCATGCCCGAGCTAAACGCCACCGCGCCGATGCCCTGCTCGGCGGCGGCAAGCACGCGCTCGAGCGCGCCGACGGTGGGGTTGCCATAGCGCGCGTATACGTAATCTTCGCCGCCCGCGAACGCCGCGTCGAGTGCCTCGGCGCTGCCGTACACATAGGTGGCCGTGGTGTAGATTGGCGTGGCGGTCGGCCGACCGGCCGGCGGCTGGGCGCGCTCGCCCTCGTGGATCAGGCGCGTCGCGAGACTCCAGCCCGCGTTTGAGCGTTCGGGCATCGGTGGGGGCTCCTCTTGTTTCTGAGTTGCTGGCGCTTGCGAGAGTATAGCATAGCTTTGGCATTTGAAAGCATGCCGTCGCGCGTATCGGCCTGGCGGCGTATGCGCCTGTGGAAAGTAACTCCGTTCGGCTATGCCCTGAGGCATGAGCGTACAGAGCGAACACGGCACCGGGCTTGTTTGCTTTTCGATCCCGGCTTGGGCTAGCGCCGCTGGTAGATCGCGGCGCGCGCGTCGGCATACACCTGCTGCCAGTGCGGGTCGGCCGCCAGCGCGGCGGCAAGGCGCGGCATGGCCGGCGTGTCGAGCAGCACGCGCCGCACGTCGTACTTGTCGATCAGCAGCGCGTTGTAGTCGCGCGCGTCTCGAATCGCCAGGTAGTCTTGCCAGAGCGCGTTGGGGTACAGCTCGATCCGCGGGTCGATGAACACCTGCTCGCTGGGGTAGAGCGCCCAGTCGAGGTACGATCCGTAGCCCATTTCGTTGAACAGCCGCCCCTGGCCGGGATGCGCGCGCAGGTACTCGGCGGCCGCCACCGGCGTGTCGCTGCTGAACAGCTCGGGGGCGCCGGGCACTGCCGCGAACAGCGCCTTGTAGGGCGCGGGCAGGCCCAGCGCGGGCTTGAATGGCGGCTGAACCGCCACCAGCAGCGCCAGCAGCAGCAGCGCGATCGCCGTGCTCGGCAGCCGGCCGCCGGCGCTGGCCAGGCGCGGCCGGGCGAGGCCAGCCAGGCTCTGCGCCAGCAGCGGCATCGCCAGCATGCCATACCACACCACGTTGCGCCCGCTGCCCCAGGCCAGCCACAGGAACGCGCACGCCAGCAGTGTGTCGGTGATGCTGGGCCGGCGCCGGCCGAGCGCGAAGGCCGCCAGCAGCGCCAGAACCGAGAGAAAGAACACGCTGTTGGCGATGCCACGCGGCGCGGGCGGCTGCCACTCGCTCACCAGCGACTGGATCGACGAGTTGGTGAGCAGGCTGCGCACATAGCCGAAAATTGCCACGCCGCTGGGGTTCAGCAGCGCCGCCGCCAGCGTGCCAAGCGCGGCGGCGTACAGCCGCGCCAGACGGCCACGGTCCATCGCGCCAGGCTGCCGCAGCAGCGCGCGGAGCGTCTCGCCCACCGCCACGATCGCCAGCATCCCCAACCCAAGCGCGAACGCGCCGTGCACATTCACCCAGAAGGCCATGATCGGCGGCAGCGCCAGCAGGGCGCGCGGGCGCGCCTGGCCGGCGGCGTAGGCCCCCAGGATCAGCGCGAACAGCCCGAACGGCACCCACGACCAGTTCTGAGTGCGCGCCGGCAGGTTGTTGATCGTCATAGCTGCGGCCAGCAGCGCGGCAAGCGCGGCCAGCCGCCACGAGCCGCTGCGCCGGCGCGCCTCGGCCGCCACCAGCGCGAAGCCGGCCAGGCCAAGCAGGTTGCGCGCGAGCACGGCGGCCGGCAGGCCGCCCAGGCGGTACAGCGCGTAGAACAGCCACTCGCCAAGCCAGGTGGCGTACAGGTACGGCTGGTCGGCTGGCAATGTCCAGGCGAACAGGTTGCTGCGGGGGATGCCGCTGGTGGCGACGAGCTGGCCGGCCTTGAGGTGCCACCAGAAATCGTGCGGCGGCGTAGGCACCAGCGCGATAAACGCGCCGATCAGCGTCAGCGCCATGATCGCCCAGAGCTGCTCGATGCCAGGTAGCGGCAGCCTGCGGCGCTGCGGCTGGCCGCCCGGAGGTTTGGCTGGAGGGCTGTTCATCGTTGTCCTTTACACAGTGCGCGGCGCCGGCCCGAGCCCGCATCCACGGATCCAACCGCTACCGCATCGCCGACGATTCGCCGATTGCAAATGCCGCCGCGCGGGCTATGATGCGTATAATGACACAAGTTACGCGGTGTCCTCGCGCGTGGGAGGCTTGGAGGGCGCAGACCCTCCAACATCACTCGTTTTGGCAGGTCGCGGCCACCGCTGTAGTCGCGACCTGCCAAAAGTTCTCGGGGGCGGCTTTGCCGCCCCGAACCCCCACCACGTAACTCGTGTCAATGATATGACTTTCGCCGCTGCCTGCGGCAGCCTGGCCACGCCCGCTGTGCATATTGAAGGAAGCTTGCCGCAGGCGGTATAATACGCGCTACGCTGTAGTGATACGCCGCCAGGCGAAGATTCAGGTGTGCCATGATTGTACCGGAGATCGACCGCGCCGTCGCGCACGGCCAGCTGGCTGAAGTAGCCGACTGCACGGTTGTCATTCCTACGTATAACGAGCGCGAGAATATCGGCGCGCTGCTCCCGCGCGTGCTCGAGCTGACGCGCGCGCGGGTGCTGGTGGTGGATGACAGCTCGCCCGATGGCACTGGCGCGCTGGTGGCCGATTTGGCGCGCGACGAGCCGCGCGTGAGCCTGCTCTCGCGGCCGGGCAAGCAAGGCCTGGGGCGTGCCTATGTTGCCGGCTTCAAGCGTGCGCTTGCCGAGGGGGCCGAGTTCATCTGCGAGATGGACGCGGACTTCTCGCACGACCCGTCGTACCTGCCGGCGCTGCTCTCGGCCGCCGCGACGCGCTACGACCTGGTGCTCGGCTCGCGCTACGTGCGCGGCGGCGGCACGGTGAACTGGGGCCTCGCGCGCCAGCTGATCAGCCGCGGCGGCAACCTGTACGCGCGCGCGATCCTGGGCCTGCCGGTGATGGACGCGACTGGCGGGTTTCGCTGCTACCGGCGGCGCGTGCTCGCGGCGATCGACCTCGACGCCATCCACTCCAACGGCTACTCGTTTCAGATCGAGCTGGTGTACCGCGCCATGCGCGCGGGCTTCAGCGTCGGCGAAGTGCCGATCATCTTCCCCGATCGGCGCGTCGGCCAGTCGAAAATGTCGCGCCGGATTGTGCTCGAAGCGCTGCTGACGGTTTGGCGGCTGCGGTTCGGGCGACTGTAGCGTATGCCCAGGCTCAACCAACAAGGGCTGGTACTCAGCGCGCTGATGCTCGGCGCGCTCGTGGCGGCGGTCTGCGGCCCGGTGCATCGCTTTCTGCCGGGCTGGCAGCCGATCTACGTGGTGGTTGCCAGCGCGCTGGTGGCGCTCGAGTCCGGCTTGATCCAGCACAGCTACCGGCGCGACAAAATGTGGGCCGACGAGCTGCTGCGCTACCTGGTGCCCGAGCTGTTCGTGATGCTGGTGCTGATGCGCGCGGCTACGGCGCTGGGCCAGGGCCTGCCGGGCTTGCTGGCGGCGGCGCGCGGCTGGCTGTACGATCCGCTGAGCGTGTTCGACACCGGCTTTGTCGCGTCGATCGTGCTGGGGCTGCTGATCGGCCTGCTGGCGCACCTGATCATGGCCGATCTGCTGACGCTCGAGCCGCGCGAGAGCGAGGCGGCGCTGGCCGATCGCGACGATATGCAGAACGTGGTGGCTATGGCCAAGCACGACCGGGCGGCGGCGCTCGGCCGGCTCAGCGGCCGCTTTATTCTGGGCGGCGTCGTGCTGCTGCTGGCGCTCGGCGTCGAGGCCGTGAACATCGAGCGCATCACCGCCGCCGCGCTGCCGATCTCGTGGCTGAGTAGCACAGCGGCGCTGGTGTACTTTGCCAGCGGGTTTTTGCTGTACAGCCAGGGCCGGCTGGCGCTGCTGCGCGCGCGCTGGCGGCTCGACGGCGCGCGCGTAGCGGAGGATGTGCCGCGCCGCTGGGCGCGGATTAGCTGGCTGATCATCGTGGTGGTGGCGGGCGGAGCCGCGCTGCTGCCGCGCGCGTATGGCCTGGGCCTGCTGGCGACGCTGCAGCGCGCGATCGGGCTGATCGGCTACGCGATTGCGCTGGTGGGCTACGCGCTTACCACGCTGCTGGGCCTGCTGGCGATGGTGCCGCTGCTCCTGCTGGCCTGGCTGACCGGCAGCAGCACCACGAATGGCCAGCCCGCTCCGCTGCCCGAGATCCCGCCGCTGCCCGAGGCGCCGCCGCCGGCCAGCTACGAGCCGCGAGTATGGGCGGCGATGCTGTTCTGGCTGTGCATGCTGCTGCTTGCCGTGTACGCCGCCGCGATCGTCGTTCAGCGCAACCCAGGGCTGAAGCGCGCGCTCACTCAGCGCGGGCCGCTGCTCTGGCTGCTGCGGCGGCTCGGCTGGCTGTGGCGCGATACGCGCGCGTGGGCCGGGCAGGCCTCCGAGCGCGCGCGCGCGCTGCTGCAGCGGCGCGCGCCGCAGCGCCGCGTGGGCATCCCGGCGCTGCGGCTGGGCCGCCTGGCGCCGCGCGACCTGGTGCGCTACTTCTACCGCTCGACACTGCGCCGCGCCGCCGCCGGCGGGATACCGCGCCGCGCCGACCAGACGCCCTACGAGTACAGCCAGCGGCTGGCCCAGCAGCTGCCCGAGGCCCAGCCCGACATCGCCGCGCTCACCGAGTCGTTTGTGCTGGCCGAGTATAGCGCGCGCCCGATCGGCGACGACGATGCGCGCCTGGCGCGCCGCCCGTGGGAGCGCGTGCGCCGGCGCCTGCGCGAGCTTGGCCGGCGGCGCGAGGAACCGCTCTAGCGATCATATGCCCCGGCGTAGCACCTGCGCGAAGCGCCGCGCCAGCAGCCACACCAGCGCGGCCTGGTACGCCAGCGCCAGCGCCACAAACAGCCAGGCCTGCGGGTCGCCGGCCGCGAACGCCCAGTAGATCGCCGCCGGCCAGTATGTAGGCAGCACCCCCAGCATGTGGCGCCAGCCCGCCCCAACGAACAGCCCGCCCAGCGGCGCCATCAGCAGCACACTACCGGCTTTCATCAGTGCCAACCCCTGCACCTTGTTGGCTGCGAAGCACGCCAGCGCCAGCGCCGTGAGCGGCGCGAGCGGCGCTGCGGCTAGCGCTGCCAGCGGCAGCGCCTCGGGCCTTGGGTTGGCCAGCCCGGCCAGCGGTAGCGCCACAAGCGCGGCGGCCGCGCTCGCGACGGTGGGCGTGGCAAGCCGGTAGGCCAGGTAGCGCGCAGCCGGCAGCGGCGTCACCTGTAGCGCCACAAGCGTCTGGTCGTCGCGCTGGTCGAGCAGCAGAAAGCCGATGATCATGCCGTACAGCACCGGCGTGAGCAGCAGCAGCGCGGCGCTGGCGATCGGCGTATACAGTGGCAGCAGGTCGGCGCCAAGCGCCGCGCCGATGCGCGCGAGCACAGCAGGCAGCACCAGGCGCATCGGCAGGATGATCAGCAGCGGCAGGGCCAGCACCCAGCGCAACAGCGCGTCGCGGCCGATGGTGCGCGCGTCGAGCGGGCCGAGCCCGGCGAAGAGCTTGAGCATAGTTTCCTCGACTAGTAGGCTAGCGGCAGCTGCGCCAGGCCGCGCACGAATACGCCTTTGTTCCAGCGCAGCTCGGCGCTGGGCTGGCTGAGCCGCAGGTTCGGCATATTGGCGGATTGCATCAGTTCCTGCTGATTTTGATCGGGCGGTGTTACCACGTGGCAGAGCGCTCAAGCGCGCGCCGGGCCAGCCAGGCGGCCAGGCCAATCCACAGCAGCGAGTACAGCAGGCCGTACGCCCACTCGCCGGCCCCGAGTGGCTCCAGCGCGCCGCGCATCAGCGTCAGCGGCGCCTCGATCGGGTGAAGGTATAGCAGCGGGTGCCGCCAGCCCAGCGCGTACGCCGGTACCGGCAGCATCAGCGCGCCGACGTAGCCGGCCGAGGGGATGAGATATTCGTTCAGGGCGCTGTAGCGCGCCACCGCCACCACACCGAACAGCGTGTAGATCGCTGCAGCGGCGGCCAGGCCCAGCGCCAGCGCGGGGCTGATGCGCCAGCCGGTGAAGAGCGCCACAACCGCCAGGTTATAGGCCAGCGCCAGCAGCGTCAGCGTGATTGTTTTCGAGGCCAGGTACTCGCGGGCGCGCAGTGGCGTTACCACCTGGGCGCTCAGGCTGCCCTCGGCCTTTTCGAGCAGCACCTGGCCGCCGACGAAGTAGAATGTGGTGATTGCTAGGTTGTTCAGCACCAGCGCGGGCACAAGCCAGGCCAGCCGTGCGCCCAGGCCGGGCAGCTGGCTCAGCGCCAGCGCGTAGATCGCCAGCACAAACGCGCAGGCATAGTAGAAGCCGTTGCGCAGCTGCAGGCGCGCGTCGGTGCGCAATGTCGCGATCATGCGGTGCATATGCTGTTCTCGCTATTGTGTGGAAGCTGCCGCTAGCTTAGGCTGCGCCCGGTGACGCGAATAAAGATCTCGTCGAGGCTGGCTTCGAGCGTGTGGATTGTCTGCACCGGCCGCTCGCGCAGCAGGCTCAGGAACGCGTGGTTCTCGCCCAGGCCGGGCAGCGCGAACTCGGCGCGGGCCAGCTGCTCGCCGGCCTGGTATTCGACGCGCACACTCGCGCTGCCGTAGCGCAGCCTGAGCGCGCGCGGCGTGTCGATCAGCGCGATCTGGCCGTCGACGATGAATGCCACGCGGTCGCACAGCTCTTCGGCCAGGCTCATCGCGTGCGTGGTGAGCACGACCGTGTCGCCGGCAGCCTGGCGCGCGCGGATCAGCTGTTTGATACGCTGGGCGCTGGCTGGGTCGAGCCCCGAGGTGGGCTCGTCGAGGAACAGCAGCTCGGGGCGGTGCTGCAGCGCGCGCGCCAGGCTCAGGCGGTTTTTCATGCCCTTCGAGAACTGCGCCACCGGCATGTCGGCCGCGTCGGCCAGCCCCACCGCCTCGAGCACAGCGGCGGGCGATTGGGTTGGCCGGCGGTAGAGCGCGGCGAAGTAGGCCAGGTTTTCGCGGGCGGTAAGCTTCTGGAAGTGATTGGGCAGCTCGAACGATACGCCGATGCGCTCGTAGTAGTCGCTGCCCCAGGCCGCCAGCGCGCGCCCGAACACCTCGATGCGCCCCTGGTAGCCGCGCAGCAGGCCGATCAGCAGCTTCTGCGTCGTCGATTTGCCTGCGCCGCTGGGGCCAAGAAAGCCGAACACCTCGCCGCGCGCGATTGCAAAGCTCAGGCCGCTGAGCGCCGGCCTGGCCGCGCCAGGGTAGCTGAAGCTCAAGTCTTGCACCGTGATCATGGCTGTGGCTCTTTCAGCAGGTAGTCGGCGACCTGCGCGATCAGCACGGCTGCGACGTCGGCAAACACATCGCGGCCAATCGTGTCTTCGTGAAAGTTCAGCATCACAATCGCGCGCAGCAGCCCCGTCGCCAGCGCGGGGTCGGCGCCGATCGGCACGCCGCTCGCGCGACCGGCGGCGATCAGCTCGCGCGTGAACGCGATGTCGTCGTCGAGCTGCGCGCGCTGCTGCTCGGGCGTCAGCGCGCGCGTGAGGTAGGCGAACTCGTCACTGTTCAGCTGGGCAAACAGCGGCTGATCTTTGCGCAGCATCATCGCCTGGCTCAGCGCGGCGATCAGCCGCTCGCGCGGTGGCTTGTCGGGCTGGCCGATCGCCGCTAGCAGTTGGGCGCGATACTCGGCCTCGATCTGCCCGAGGATCGCCAAGAACAGCGCCTCTTTCGAATCGTAAAAGAGGTAGAATGCGCCTTTCGAAATGCCAACGGCGCGTGTCAGATCTTCTACATTGGTGCGGCGCAGGCCGTGCGCGCCGAATAGCTCGCGCCCCTTTGCCAGCAGGTTTGCGCCAATCGCGCGCTTCTCGGCTTCGCTGAAACCACGAGGCATGGGCATCTCACTTGTATCCATATGACCATTTTATTTTTTCGGTCACATATACTATACGCTTCTCTACACGCGCTTTCATCGGTCGCAAGGCGGAGATCCTGCGATGCTATGGCAGCTCCGTTTGATCTCTTTCGTTTTGCAACGCTCTGCACGCCGAAGCCGGGCGGGGCATAGCAAAAAGGAATTTGGGTGTGGCTTTGCCGCCGCCACCAGATCTGCGCAAGCTGCGGAGGAGCGCTCTATTAGCGCAGGATTGGCAGCCAGATCTGGTGCGCGCTGGCGGCGGGCGGGGTTGGTGGCGCGAGCGCCACGGTTGCGCTCACCACCGTGCTGTTGCCGGCGCGGTCGAACAGGCGCGCGGCCACGGTGTAGCTGCCTGGGGCGGCTGGCAGGCGTAGTGCTGCCTGCCCGGCGTAGGGCTCGGGGTCGCCGAACTCGCCGTCGACGCCGAGCTGCATGGCCATGATCGCGCCGCCGTCGTCGCTGGCGGCGATCGCCAGACGCAGCTCGCGCTCGCTCGTCGTGCTGGCGCTGGCGGCGATCGGTGCGCTGCGCGCCGCCAGGCTGGCGACCTCGGCTGGGGCCAGCGCCCGGCCGTAGATCGCCAGCTCGTCGAATATCACGTCGCTAGCGCCCGAGCCAGGCGCCCAGCGGCCAAGGTCGAGCGTCGCGCCGACATCTGCGGGCAGCTCGGCGCCGCTGCTCGCGCTGGCGCGCTGCCCGTCGAGGTATAGCACCTTCAGCTGGCGCGCGCGGTCCCAGCTGATCGCGAAGTGGTGCAGCCCCGGCGCGAGCGTGTCGGGCACGCTGAGGTCGTCGCGCGCGCCGCTTTCGGCTGTCGTCCAGAAATCCCAGCGCGCCGCCCCGCCCGGCCCCAGCAGGTCGCGCCGTAGCGCCAGCGTGCCGGTGTACACCGGCCCTTCGTCGGCGTGGGCGCTGGCGGCCAGCAGGTACTGGCGCGCGCTGGCGGTACTCGGGTAGCGCTCGGGCAGCTGCGCCCAGAAGGCGATCGTGCCTGCGGCCATGCTCAGGTTGCCGGCGGTGGGAAAGGCCAGCCGGTCGTTGCCGGCTACGCGCACGCCTTTGCCAAACTTCGCGCCAACGTACTCCGGCGCGCCGGCGACAGTCGCGCCGCCAGCGCCGATCTGCGCGAGCGGGTCGCCGTCGAAATGGCTCAGCAGCAGCAGGTCGGCCGGCGGGCTGATTGACAGCAGCGCCTGCGGCGGGGCGCGGTCGGGCGGCGCTGCAGCATCGGGCGGCGCGAGGTCGAACTCGCCGGCCAGGCTCGCGTCCCACAGCCAGGTGCTGGCCTCGCAGGCGGCGTACTGCGGGCACGGGTCGGCGCCTGCGCCGTACCAGCCGTATGGGTCGACCTGCTTGCCGT
The DNA here is from genome assembly GCF_046328425.1 of Kouleothrix sp. Lineage (NCBI taxonomy): Bacteria > Bacillati > Chloroflexota > Chloroflexia > Chloroflexales > Roseiflexaceae > Kouleothrix > Kouleothrix sp. The sequence goes on along the minus strand of NZ_JAXLWP010000007.1, from coordinate 48,242 downwards.
TGTGGCGTACCTCGAAGTGCAGGTGCGGCGTCCCGGCCACAAATCCGGTCTTGCCGCTGCTGCCGATCAGGTCGCCGGCGCGCACCGGCACGCCCTTGCCAGTGTCGACCAGGCCGCGAAACTTTTTGGCGAATTTGTCGAGGTGCCAGTATACCGTCACGTAGCCACCGGGGTGCTCGATCCACACGCCGTTGCCGCGGTGGGTGCTGGCGTGCGCCGTGCCGGCGGCCGCAGCGTAGATGTAGGTGCCGATCGGCTGGTCGGGGAAGTAGAAATCGTTGCCGTCGTGGCCGTCGTACTGCACGCTGCCATGCCCGAGGTAGTTCACCACAAACCCGTTGTCGGGCCGGTCGGTGTCCACGGTTGGGTACATGTGGTCGAAGTATGCCAGGTGCACCACGCGCGTGCCGGGCGCCCACGGCAGCTTCAGAAAGCCGCTGGTGGCGGCGGGTTGCGGCTGGCGCTGCTCGGGCAGCTCGTTGTTGAAGAAATGCTGGAATGCCTGCTTGAAGCGCTCGAAGGCTGCGCGCCACTCGGCTTGCGAGCGGCCTTTGGCCAGGAAGCGCTGCACCGACACGCCCTCGGGCGCCTGCGCGAGCGTCAGCGTCAGCGTGGTGCCGTCGGTGAAGCGCACGGTCGGCGGGCGCTGGTACGGGCCGAGCCCGGCGCGCAGCTCGCGCCCGGCCCAGTCGAGCTGGGCCGCCAGACCAGCCGGGCCGTCGGCGCCAAACGGCCGCGCCAGCGTCGCCGCCGGGGCGGTCGGGTCGCTCAGCAGCGCGCCGGTGGCTTCAAGCAGCGCTAGCAGAATGCGCGGGCTGACGCCATAGTACGCGCTGGTGGCTCCGACGATCTCGGCGGCGCTGTGGCCAATGTCGTGGTATTGCGCAAGCGGGCCAGCCTGGGCCGCGAGAAAGCCCTGGATATCGTCTTCCACCGGTGGCGCGGCGCGCGCGCCAGCCGGCAGCGCCAGCACCAGCGCCAGCAGTGTGCCAAGCATCAGCCGAGATGGACGGAAGATCACGATCGCTCCGAAGGAAATAGAGTGCAAGCCTGCTAGGAATCCTAGCACGCCGCATGAGTGCGCGTCAATCCGGGAATAGAGCCGATCGGATTACATTGAGTTCACCTTTTGTACACGCATATGCGATGAGGCCGAGCCGGACGGCTGCACCGCACTACGGCGTGCCGCGCAGCGCGCCCAAGATGCGCTCAAGGGCTGCTGTCATGGTAGCAACCTCGCCGGCGCTGAGATGGCGCGAAAAATGATCGGCGATCCCCTGGGCGTAGATCGGCCAGGCCCGGCGTAGCGCCGCGTGGCCTTGGTCGGTCAGCACTGCGTAGGCGCCGCGTCGATCGTGGGCGCTGCGCTCGCGGCGCACCAGCCCCTGGTCTTCTAGCCGCTCGACGAGGTGGGTCAGTGTGCTGCGGCTCAGCACCACTCGGCTCGCGAGGTCACTCATGCGCAAGCGCCGCTCGGGCGCCTCTTGCAGCTCGATGAGCACATCATACCAGCTCAGCGGCACGCACTCGGCTGCCACCAGATCGCCGTCGATCCGCTCGATCAGCGCGGCGTGGGCGGTGATGAAGTTTCGCCAGGCCGCAAGCGCGCTGTTGTCTAGGATATTTTGCATGCTGGCAGTATATAAGAGAGTACTTGAAATTTCAACTACCTTATGCTATATTATTGTAGTTCAATTTTCAACTATTGAATTTTGAACTAAAAGGCTTGGCGCTGAAGCGTTGCGCACCAGGCCATTGGTATGCGATACACATAGCAAGCGAGGGAACATCTATGAAAGCTCCACTCTGCCGCGTCGACGAGATCCCCGAGGAAGGGGCCAAGACAGTTGATTTCTTTGGCCGCGAGGTGCTGGTGATGAAGGTCGAAGGTGCGCCCAAAGCGATCGCGAATGTCTGCATGCATCTGGGCGGGCCGCTCCAGCGCAATGGCGACCGGCTGGTGTGCGCCTGGCACGGCGCCGAGTTTGGCTGCGCGCATGGCGAGCGATTGAAAGGGCCGGCCCGCACCGACGCTCGCCTGATGACGCTGCCGACGCGCGTCGAGGATGGGGTACTGAACTACGTGTACGGCGAGTAGCCGCGTCGGCGCGGCTGCTCCGACATAGCTCGGTGTGCGGTCTTCCGGTGTGCCAGGCAGAAGACCGCACACAGGGGGGTGAGGGCCGACTTTGCACGAGCCCTGGGCCCTTACTCTGGTTGACACCGGCCGCGCGGCGATCGTGTATCATTACGCTATGAGCACACCTGACACACAGCCGCTGCTGGCGATCGTCGGCCCAACCGCAGTGGGCAAAACCGCGCTGTCGATCGCGCTGGCGCGCGCGCTCGGCGGCGAGATCGTGTCGGCCGACTCACGCCAGGTGTACCGTGGCATGGACATCGGCACGGCCAAGCCGACTGCGGCCGAGCGCGCGGCTGCGCCGCACCACCTGGTCGACATCGTCGATCCAGATGAGGATTTTTCGCTTGCGCTGTACCAGGAGCTGGCCTACGCGGCGATCGGCGATATTGTGGCGCGCGGCCGGCTGCCGCTGCTGGTGGGCGGCACCGGCCAGTACCTCGCGGCGGTGCTCGAAGGCTGGCAGATCCCGCGCGTGCCGCCGCGTCCCGAGCTGCGCGCCGAGCTAGAGCGCGCGGCCGAACAAGCTGGCGCGGCGGCGCTGCACGCCCGGCTGGCGCAGGTCGATCCGGCGGCTGCGGCAGGCATCCTGCCCGGCAATGTGCGGCGCGTGATCCGCGCGCTGGAGGTTTACCACGTCACCGGCCGCCCGATCTCGGAGCAGCAGGCTAAGCATCCGCCGTCCTACCATATCCGCACGCTCTGGCTTACCCTGCCGTCAGCCAGCTTGTACGCGCGGATCGACCATAGAGTGGACATAATGATCGAGGAGGGGCTGGTAGACGAGGTACGCGGGCTGGTGGCGCGCGGCTACGGCTGGGATCTGCCGGCGATGTCGGGCCTGGGCTACCGCGAGTTCGAGGCCTACCTGGCGGGCGAGGCCACGCTCGAGCAGGCGATCGAGCGGCTGAAGTTCGACACCCACGCATTCGCGCGGCGCCAGCCCGCCTGGTTTCGGCGGCTGCCGGGGGGCGCGCAGCTACCAGCCGATAGCCCCACACTGCTGGCGGATGCGCTGGCCTGGTGGCGGGCTGGGGGCTAGTTGCCCAGCGCCAGGCGCGCGCGCATCCCGCCAAGCAGCGGCGGCGCCGGCCGCCGGTAGCGGCGCGCGTGCAGGCTGCGGCGGCCTTGCAGCCCGGCGATGAGGTCGTCGATTGAGGTGTAGCCGTTCACGCGTATGCGTGGCAGCGCCAGCAGCACGCCGGGCGTCTCGTCCTGGCCCTCGCGCGTGGTGACGCCGGTGGCAAAGCCGATCTCGCCGGCTTGGTCGAGCACCGTCGGGCTGTAGCGGCCGGACGGGTAGGCGATATCGCGCACCACAATGCCGAGCTGATTTTCCAGGTCGGTCTTGCTGCCGGCCATCTCGTCCCAGCTATCGACGACCTTGAGGCGGCTCAGGTCGGGGTGGGTGCGCGTATGCGCGCCGATCGTGATCAGCGGCGAGGTCGCAAGCTCGCGCAGCTCGTCCCAGGTCATGTAGCCTGGCCGGTCGACGTCGTGGCTGATGATGTAGATGGTGGCGTGGTCGCCGTAGTGCTTTAGCAGCGGGTAGGCGTTATCGTAGAAATCCTGGTAGCCGTCGTCGAACGTCAGCACAATTGGTTTGTCGGGCAGCGTGGCGCCGCCGTTCAGCGCGCTCACCATATCGCCGAGCGAGATGGTGGTGTAGCCGGCGTGCTGCAGGTATTCGAGCTGCGCGGCGAAGGCGGGCGGCGGCACCGACAGGTTGGTGCGCACGGTGTCGTTTGGCCAGGCGGGGTTGGCCGAAATATAGTGGTACATCAAGATCGGCACGTGCAGCTGCCGTGGGCTGGCTGCCGGCGGGCTGGTGGGCCGGGCGAAACACGCCAGCATGAGCATCGCAACCACGTGCGCGAAGTTGATCATGCTACACTTCCTGGCTCTGCTGCCGGCGCTTGAGCAGCTGGTAGTTGCCGGCGATGTCTTGAAGGAAGCGCTCGGGGTCGCCGGCTGCCTCGAGCCCCAGGCGGGCCTGCATGCCGGCGGCCAGCTGCGCGCCCAGGCGCTTGCGCGCGTCGCCACCAAGCTCGCTACGGCGCTGCAGAAACTCCTGGATCAGCGTGTAATCACGGTCGTTCAGCAGCTCGATATTCGGCATGCTTGGCTCGGGCAGCGGCTCGCCTGGCCGTGGCGCGGGCAGCACCCCCGCGCTGGGCGCCGTCAGGCTCGCCAGCGTGACGTTGCGGCGCTCTTTCACCACCAGCGTGCCGCCGGCCAGGTCGCCTAAGCGCCGGGCACGCCGGTCGATAAACATGACCACCACGCCGAGGCCGTACAGCGCCGGCAGAAAATCGACGATGCGGATGAGGTTGCGAATCGCCGAGCCGGCAAATGTGATCGGCCGGCCGCCCTCGCGCACCACGCGCAGGCCCACCAGGCGCTTGCCGGGGCTTTGGCCGTTCCACACCAGCTCAAACACGATGTAGTAGCCCCACAGCACCACAAACGCCAGCAGTGTGCCGAATGCCAGCAGCACGCCCCCGCCCAGCGAGGAAGCGATGCCGCTGGCCGAGCTGACCAGGCCGATCAGCAGAAAGATCGCAACCTGCGCGATGCCAATCAGCAGGGTATCGGCGATTGCCGCCAGAAAGCGCGAGCCGATGCCGGCGATATCGTAGGCGAACTCAATATTCTCGGGCGTGTCGATGAAGTAGCGATCGTCCATGGCTCGATGTACGTAGGCGGTTTACCCCAAACCAATCGCAGCTGGCTCAGGGCCGCTCGGTGTCGTCGGGCGGGGCCGAGGTCATGTCGTGGGCGTGCGGGCTGGCTTCGAGGTGGGCCATGTCGTTGATTGCGCCGAAGCCCCAGCCGGCGTGGCCGCAAAACACGATCGTGATCGCCGTATTGCCGATGTGCAGGCGGTGAGGGTTGATGCCCTGCTTGTCGCGCGCGGCGTGCAGCAGCACCGCGCGCACGGCGCCGCCGTGGGTCACCAGGGCCACGCGCTGGCCGGCGTGAACCTCGGCCAGGCGCTCCACCGCCGCAACTACGCGGGCGTAGAGATCGAGAAAGCGCTCACCGCCGCCGCGCGGCAGGTCTTCGCCCGACTGAATGCGCTCGTAGGCGTCGCTGTCGCTGGCGCGCACCTCGGCGCCGGTCAGCCCGCTCCAGCTGCCGACGTCGATCTCGCGCAGCTGCGGCAGCGGCTGCGGCGCCAGCCCCGCAGGCGCCGCAATCATGCTGGCCGTCTCCCATGCGCGCTGCAGATCGCTGCTGTAGAGCGCGTCGAAGCGCGGGCCGTCGCGGCGGATGCGCTCGGCAAGCCGGCGGGCCTGCGTGCGGCCGATCTCGTTCAGCGGCACATCGGCGTGGCCCTGCCAGCGGCCAGTGACGTTCCAATCGGTTTCGCCGTGGCGAATCAGGTAAAACGTTGTTTTCACGATCTTCTTTTGCTCAAGCCGACCGTGGTTGAGTATAGCATCCATGCCAGGGCAAGACAAGCGTGCAAGCCAACACCGGGCGTAGCCTGTTCTATATCTTTAAGACTTACGCAGGTGGTACATTTAGCCTTTGGCAGAGCGCTCTTTGATGGTGTATCTGTGTAGATTTTCCACGCTCCGCACGGAAAATCTACACACAAAGGTGGTTAAGTTGCGTACCCAGCGTGTTGGTGTTCGCACTTCTACGCATCGTTGTTTGTGCTGTCAATCTTCTGGTTTGCATACAGTTCGGCTTATTCTAAGATCTTGTCCGTAGGAAATTTGTACTAAATACGCTGTGGGGCCTCTAAATACAACTTGTTTTAGGAAAGAATCTTTTGGCCTTCCATCTAAATTTATCTCGATACGATGAATCGTTAATTGTAATTATTCAAACTCCCCCCGATACTGATAGAAGCTTAGACCATCTCCACGCGGTTGCCAATCTTTTCGAAGATACTCTGTATAATATGCAACTATCTTATCCCAGGGTTCATTTGTCGTAAAATACTGAACCATGCCGGAAGACCTACACTTTCTGACATATCCAGTATCTGTAGCAACCAGCTCCACGCCAGGTGGTGGTGGAATTGCATTCGCCACACGTTGTGGGTAGGTGCGCAGCGCTAGATCCGTGCCCAGCCACCACAGTCCATAGGCTGCCAGGAGCGTGAGCAGAATACTCCGCACCGGATGCTTGCGAATGGCGTGTTGCATGATGCACCCTTTCTGGTGTGGATGCGCCCGGTGCCGCGTGAACACCGGGCGCGTCTGCGACGGGGTGTTATTGGGTGGTCACAATCAGCTGTGGGCGGTTGGCGCTGGCACTCGCCTCGCGCGAGGCGTAGCCCAGCGTGTTGGTGTTCGCGCTCGGCAGCACAGGAATTCGCCTAATCTTCAGGTGTACAATTTTTACGCGCCGTTATCTCGCTTTGCGTATACGCAACAGTTAGTATATATCCGGTTGCTCCACTGCTCAAGGCTTCCTGCTCCATCGTATCCTGAGGTGTATCTATATGATGGAAATAGAGATTCAGTCTTTGGTTATTGGCACTCTGATTCCATTTATAGCTCAGATTTCCTCGTGGTTCCCAAGAAGAATTGTTTAGATTGTTTTGATAAAATGCAATTACCTCTTCCCATGATAAATTTGTAGCGTAATAATTGAGAACAGATCCTGTACGACATAGTGTATTCGATACCTCTCGCTGTCGAATAATTATAGAACTAGGTACAACTGGAAGATTCGCAGCAATACGGCGAGGATAGGCGGTTAACTCATAATCGGTGTAAAGCCACCACAGGCCATAGGCCACCAGGAGCGTGAGCAGAATACTGCGCACCGGATGCTTGCGGATGAAGTGTTGCATGATGCACCCTTTCAGATGTGGATGCGCCCGGTGCCGCGTGGACACCGGGCGCGTCTGCGACGGCGTGTTATTGGGTGGTCACAATCAGCTGTGGGCGGTTGGCGCTGGCGCTCGCCTCGCGCGAGGCATAGCCCAGCGTGTTGGTGTTCGCGCTCGGCAGCGTGATTGCGAAGCTATAGCTGCCGTTGCCGGAAATTGCCGAGGTCACATCCACCTCGTAGCTGAGGTTGATGGTGACAGCTCCAAGCGTGGCCAGCAGCGGCCCGTCGATCGCCGGCTTGCTGTTCCAGGTGATGGTCTCGGCCCAGCTGGTGTTGGTGATTGTGTTGAAGCTGCCGCCGCTGGTCGAGTCGTTCGTGACATATAGTCGCAGCTTGGCGTTCTGCACCACTACGCCGGCCGGCAGGCCGCTGATTGTGAAGCGCAGGAAGGCTTGCTTGGCGCTGCTGGTGCCGCCAACCGCTGAGAACGATGTACTGGCGGCGTAATTGCTGGTTGGGCTAGCCTGGCTGACATAGGTGTCGGCGGCCGGGCCAAACGTGTAGGTTGTGCCCCCCGCTGGCGGCGCCTGGCCCGGCAGGTCGATAACGTTGTGCATATAAAAATGCGAACTATTACTTTGATCGGTTGCGAGCACCACCAAATCGGTCGTGCCATTGACTGTCTGTTTAGTGGTTGTAGGATTGTTTAAAGCTGCAAACGTTGCGCTACTAATGAATGGCTGCCCCAAGCCCGGTTGAGTGGCAAAGCTTGGATTGTCCATACTCGTGGTTTTGCGGTAGATCGTGCCGCCGGTGACCTCTGGTGAAGCTGCGAACATGTGGACCTGGCGGTTGACCGGGTCGAGCAGCAGCGCGGGGCGGGTATGATCGTCGGCAACCTTGCCATATTCAATCCGCGACCAGGTACCATTGGCCGCGCGTACCGCCAGCCAGAGCTGTGTGTCATTATTCCGTGCGTGATTAGTATTCCCACAGTTATCATCTTCATACGAAGACTTGAGCGCCGCGAACAGTTTGCCGCTGCCGTCGCCCGGCGCCTTGAGTGTCAGGTGGTCGTCGGAGATACAAGTTCCTGCTGCCACTTGCTCGATCGCCGACCAGGTACCTGGTGCAGCGCCATCAGTATGGTAGGCAAAGTAGAAGGCCGCATTATTATCACCGGGAGATGGTGCATCTGGATCATGCTTTGACCAGAGCACGCCGATCTTGCCGTCGAAGGCCACTACGGTCGCAATATCGTCATAGCTGAGTCCGCCAGCCTGGGCAAATGGCAGTGTCGCCGCAGCGGGCCAGGTGAGGCCATCATCGGTGCTGATCTGGTATTTGACATTATAGGCATTGGTATAGGCTACCCATAGCTTACCGGTACTATCTTTGTCGAGCACCATCGTCTCAGCCTGGCCGGTCATACACGGCATCTTGTGCGCCTAGTGGCCCTGTATGGCGTGCATTTTGCGTTGGGAAATTGGTCGAGTAGGTGCTACCAACTACCAAGATATCGACCCCACCATCCAAGACAAAAGTGTTATCAATCGCAATGCCGTTGCCTACATCATCTCCATTCTCACCAAGATAGGTGGCATTGTAATTTGTTCCGGCTGGCGTGAATTTGGCCACAAAAATATCGGTGCCGCCTTGGTCTCCACTGCCCGGTATGACGCCCGATTGTGGGAATTGCGTCGAGCTCGTGGTGCCAACAACAAACACATTCCCCAGTAAATCAACCGCAATGTCATTGCCCTGATCGCTGGCGCTGCCGCCCAGATAGGTGCTGAAGGTCGGGTCGATCACTAACGGCTGGGTTGTATCGTATGTGCCAACCGCGAAACCGACGCGCTTGTTTGTTTCGATCACAAAGTGTACTGGCACAGTGCGGCGCTGCCCGTCAATGATCTGCCAAGCTACCGGCGCATGCTCCGTTAGCGTGCCTGTCAAGCTTTCGGTTGACGTAACTTCTGCACTGGTCTTGGGGAGATCAACCAGCAGGTTGCCAGCATCGTCTAAACGCGGTTCGGCGCTCTGGTAGCGCCAGCGAATCGCGGCCGGGTCGGCGCCGGGGGCCACGGTGTAAGTACTTTTGAGCTGGCCATTCGGGCCGTCGAAACGTAGGTCGATACCAGGGTAAAGCTGCCGGTATACCGTGGCGGCATAGCTCGCCAGGTTGTGCTGCCATTGTTTGGAATCGTTGCCGATATAGTAGCTGGTGCGTGTGGGCAAGGCATCAATCGGTTCTATCTGCGGCGCCTTATTCGCACCCTCATAGCGGATGCGCAGCACGGTGCGAGGGTGCGGCTTGGGATCTGGCACGGTCTCGTTAGCCGGGTCTTTGCTCTTACGAGTCTTGGCGATTGCCAGAACGATCTCATCGTCGGTGAAGAATAGCATACCGCCCAGGCTACGCGCCATCACCCGCACTTTCTTGTCGGTCTGGCCCTGGTTGGGTACAAACGCAATTGGCGGCGGGGCGAATTCTAGCTTGCGGCGTTGTGCTGCGGTTTGCTGTTGAACGTTGGGCGTACTGCTTGAGAACACTTAGAAGCTGGTGATATGACGTTTTGTGCCGTTACCTGTGGCTGCGCTGCGGAAAATGCGCGGGGGGGGTAATAGATAGTAGAAGTAGAATGAAAACTAAACTCGTGCGCGCAACTCGCGCCGGCATACCAGTATGTTGAGTTTGCATACGATCCTTCCTGTGGTTCCATGCGTAGGCAAAACTGCCTATGATTGCGGATAAATCGTTAGGTCGTATGCGGCTAGAATAGACTATTAGTGTGATTCTGTCAAGTCCTGAGGCGCGCTAATGGTTCATCATTCAGGTAGTCGGGCGCAGACGGCCGGTAGAAGCAAGCAGAAGGCAAAAGGTAGATAGCATTGATTTCATAGTGATGCTGCCTAGCACCTGACTACGCGCCCCGGCCGCGCCGCAGCACGGCCGCCAGCCGGCCGCGCAGTGCGCGCACCTCGCCCAGGCCCAGCAGCCACGCGCAACCTCCGTACACCAGGCCGCCAAGCATACCAGCCAGCGCCAGCCACAGCGCCAGCGGCACGAAGTCGGCCAGCGGGCGGTAGCCGGGGTTTGGCAGGATCGCCGGCAGCCAGCGCGCCGAAAGGTCGCGCGCCAGCCACAGCGCGGCGGCCGCTGCCAGCGTGGCCAGCAGCATGGCGCCAAGCGCACGCCAGAACGCGCCGCCGAGCCGGCCCAGGCGGCGCTCGAGCAGCAGCAGCAGCGTGGCCGCCTCGGCCGTATTCGCGATGCTGAAGGCCAGCGCCAGCCCCGGCAGCCCGGCGCCAACGCGCGTGAAGCCGGCGCCGAGCGCGATGTTCAGCAGCACCATCGCGCTGCCGACAACCACGGGGGTGCGGGTGTCGTGCATGGCGTAGAAGCTGCGCACAATGATCTCGGCGGCGGCAAAGGCCGCCAGGCCAAGCGCGTAGAACATCAGCGCCTGCGCGGTGAGGGCGGTGGCGTCGGCGCCAAAGCGCCCGCGCTCGAACAGCACGCGCACAGCTGGCGCGGCCAGCACCGCAAGCATCGCGGCGGCCGGCAGCGCCAGAAACAGCACGCTGCGCAGCGCGCCGACGGCGGTATCGCGGAACGCCGCCGTGTCGCCGGCGGCGTGAAGGCGCGCCAGCTGTGGAAAGATCACCGTGCCGAGGCTCAGCGCGATCAGGCCGTGCGGCAGCAGCATCAATGTGAGCGCGTAGCCATTGGCCGCCACTGCGGCGGCGCCGAACAGCGAGGCGAAGCTGCCGACCGCAATCAGGTTGATTTGCCACGCGGCCTGGCCAAACAAGCGCGGCGCCAGCAGCCGGCCGACGCGGCGCAGCTCGGGGGTGCGCAGGCCCAGGCCCGGCGAGTAGCGCGCGCCAACGCGGCGCAGGCCAGGCAGCTGCACCAGCAGAAACAGTGCCGCGCCGGCGATCACGCCGCACACCAGCCCATAGATCCCCAGCCACGGCGCTAACACTAGTGCGCCGCCGATGATGCCCAGGTTGTACAAGTTCGCGCCGATCGCCGGCAGCGAGAAGCGGTCGAATGATTCGAGCGTGGCTTTGGCCAGCCCGCCAATGCCGAGCAGCAGCGGCTGCACCAGCATCAGCCGTAGCAGCTGCACCGTCAGCGCGCGCTGCGGCGCGTCGAAGCCGCTGCCGATGCTGTAGGCCACGATCGGCTCGGCCAGCAGCCCGATCAGCAGGCAGGCCGCCACCAGGCCGATCAGCGCCAGGTTCAGCAGGCCGCTCGCCAGGCGCCAGGCCGCGTCGCCGCGCTGCTCTTCGAGCATGCCCGAAAACACCGGGATGAACGCCGAGCCAAGCGCGCCGCCGGCCACGACAACATAGATCAGATCCAGCACATTGAACGTGGCGCGGTAGGCGCCATATGCGGGCAGTGTGCCAAACTGCGCCGAGATAATCACGTCGCGGATCAGGCCAAGCACGCGGCTTGCGAGGTAGCCGGCGGCGACGATCAGCGTGTTCAACAGCGGGCCAAGGCGCGCGCGCGCCGGCGCGGAATCAAGCCGAGGAGCCATTTGCGCGGTAGGGTGCTTTCTGCTATAATCACACGCCGGTGTGATTGAAATTACGTGAATGCTAGCGCCCATTATAGGGGAGGATCGTCACTTTGGCGAACACCAAGTCATCCGAGAAGCGTATTCGCTCCAACGAGCGCCGCCGCCTGCGCAACCAGATGTATCGCTCGCGCGTGAAGACCATGATCCGCAAGGCCGAGGAGCTGATCTTCTCGGGTGAGTCGAGCGACGAGGCTATTCGCGCAGCCATGAGCACGCTCGACAAGGCTGCGGTGAAGGGCATTATTCATAAGAACAACGCCGCGCGCCGCAAGTCGCGCCTGGCCAAGAAGCTGGTGAAGTACCAGGCGCTGGCCAGCGCCGCGGCCGCTACGCCGGCCAAAGCCCCGCGCAGCACCAAGCGCTCGGCCAAAGCTTAGCCCCAATACCTTTCAAGTACCAAGGCCAGCGGAAGCCTACCACAAAGACTCGGAGGCTCCATATTCTTCGAGTCTTCGAGTCTTCGTGGCTATTTGAAAAGTATTGAGCCTCGCCCCGATCAGCGCCAGCGAACCAGGAACAGAGAGCCGAGAACCGATAATGGTTCTTGGTTCTTTTGGTTCTGCTGCGCGGCACTTTGGTTTCTAGCTCTGGCCGCTACCGGCACAGCTCCACCACAAGCAGCTCGAGCCCGGTCTCGGCGTCGATCCGGCCGGTCTTGCTGGCGTGGTCGAGATCGAGCACGCGGTCGTGCAAATCGGCTAGCTCGGCGGGCGCGAAGCCGCGGGCCTGGTCGATCGCCTTGCGCACGACGAAGGGCTTCTGGCCAAGCCGCGCGGCGATATCGTCGGGGCGCATGCGCTGGTCGGCGAGGTCCTTCACGCTCAGCAAGACGCGCACCTGCCTGGCGATCATGAACAGCAGGTAGGTGGCTGCCTGGCCGTCGTCGAGCAGGCGCCGCAGGCTCTGCAGCGCCGCGCCGCGCCTACGCGCGCTGAGCTCGTCGATGAACGCGAACAGGTTTTGCTCCTGGCCGTCCTGCACCAGCAGATCCACCGTGGCCGCGCCGATCCGCCCGCCGCGCCCGACGTAGCTGGCGAGCTTGTCGAGCTCGTTGAGCAGCGCGCGGCTCTCGTTGCCGACAAAGCTCACCAGCCGCTGCGCCGCCGCGCCGTCGAGGGCCACGCCCAGCGTACGGGCGCGCTCGTTCAGCCAGCGCAGCAGCTCGGCGCCCTCGCGCGGCAGGAACTCGCGCGCGTCGGCGGCCTTCTTCAGGTAGGTGAACACCGCGCCGCGCTTGTCGAAATCCTCGCTCTCGACGAATACCAGGTCGCAGGTTGCCGGCACGCGCTCGAGGTACGCGCGTAGCTCGTCGCGCTCTTTGCCAGCCTTCTGGTGCTTCAGCAGGTCGGTTACGACGACCAAGCGCCGGTCGGCGAGGAACGGGAAGGCCTCGCACGCGGCGATCAGCGTGTCGAGCTTGAGCTTGCGCCCGTCGAGCGTGGCCATGTTCAGGTCGGCCAGGTCGGGCGGCATGGCGGCCTTGAGCGCGGCCAGCGCCTCGCTGCGCGCGAGTTCGTCGGGCCCGTAGAGTAAGTAGAGCATAATCGGCTTTAGGAGTTACGCACTCGCGCTTTTCGGCTTCCTCATTCGCTTGATTACGTACACTTTGGCGGGGGTTTGGGGGCGGTTCGCCGCCCCGCATTCGTATTGTGTTGCACGACGTGGCGACGTCGTGCAACACAATCGATACGTGATCAAGCCAACAGCGAATACATCGGATAGTACCGCAAATACAAAGCCCTACAACTGGCGCGAACGGGCTAGTTTCGAACCTGCAAAAGCAGGTGGGTGCCCGCCCGTGGTCGTCTGCGGCCCGCCGCATATCCCACATTGGAGCATGGCTCCCTTCGAAACTGTGTTGGCTCGAAACAACACCCGCCCACGCTCAGCGTAGGGTGAGTGGATGATAGCACGTTGGCTGGAATTCGGCAAACCGGCGCAGGCAGTGCAGCAGAGAGGCGCGCGCCAGCGTGGTATACTGCAGGGTGATCCGCGCGTTGGCCGCTGTGCCAGGCCGCTCGATACAGAGACTCGCACCTGCCATGATCGACAATGCATCCAACAACAATGTCGCGCTGCGGGCGGATGTCGCGGCGCCTCAGCAAGCCGAGCGCGAGCTGCGCGAGGCGCTGCTGAACCTGGAGGCAGCCGAGCGCCGGGGCAACCTTGGCAGCTGGTCTTTCGATGTCCGCACCGGCGCTGGCTGGTGGTCGCGGCATATGTACCGGATCTTCGGCCGTGACCCTGCCGCCGGCGTGCCAGGCAGCGCCGAGTACCTCGAGCTGCTGCACCCCGACGATCGCGCGAGCATGCTCGCGGTGCTCGAGCAGATGGCGCGCGGCGAGCAGCCCGAGGAGCGCGAGTTTCGTACCAACCCTGCGTGTGCCCAGCCGCGCGTGCTCAGCCCCGAGTACCGTGCCGAAACAAACGCCGACGACCAGATCGTGCGCTTCGCCGGCACTGTGCTCGACATCACCGAGCGCCGGCAGGTCGAACAGCTGCTGCAGGCCAGCGAGCGGCGCTACCAGCTGCTCACCGACTATGTGAACGATATCGTCTGGCAGCTCGACGCGAGCCTGCGGTTCGTATATGCCAGCTCGGCCACCGAGCGCGTGCTGGGCTACGCCGAGCACGAGGTGCGCGGCATGGCGGTTGCTAGCCTGCTGGATGCCGAGGGCATCGCCCGCATGCACGCCGTGATCCAATCACGGCGCGACTCGGAGTTCGGCGCGAACCGGCCGGTCGAGTATAAAATGCGCCACAAAGCCGGCCACTGGGTCGATGTCGAGGTGGTATCGTCGTTGGTGTATGGCGCGGATGGGCGCATTGCCGGGTTTGTGGGCATTACGCGCGATATCACCGAGCGCAAACGCGCCGAGCGCGCCCTGCACTCCAGCGAAGAACAGTACCGCGGCCTGATGGAGAGCCTCGACAATGTGATCGCCACCGTGGACTATGCCGGGCGCTTTCTATATGTGAACGACGTCGCGGCGCGCCAGCTGGGCGCCGTGCCCGAGGCGATGATCGGCCGCACCATGCACGAGCTGTTCCCCAAGCCGGCTGCCGACTACCAGCTGGGCAATGTGCAGCGCGCGATCCGCGAGGACTGCAAGCTGGTGAACGAAGCACAAAGCATCGTACAGAACCGGCCGCGCTGGTATCGCACTACCATCCAGCCCATCCACGACGAGCAGCACCGCGCGATATACGCGCTGATCAACTCAACCGACATTCACGATCTGAAAACCGCGCAGCACGAGCTGGAACAGCTCAATGGCTCGCTTGAGCAGCGCGTGCGCGAGCGCACCGCCGAGGTCCAAGATCTGTACGACAACGCGCCGTGTGGCTACCACTCGCTGGATGCGAGCGGCAGGATCATCCGGATCAACCAGACCGAGCTCAGCTGGCTGGGGTACGCGCGCGACGAGGTGATCGGGCGGCCGTTTACCGATTTTGTGACGCCTGTGGGGGCCGCGCGCTTCCCCGAGCAGTACGCCGAGTTCATACGCTGCGGCTATGCGCGCGATGTCGAGTACGAGCACGTGCGCAAAGACGGCAGCACCTTTCCGGCGCTGCTCAACGCCACCGCGCTCTACGATGCCGCAGGCGGCTATGTCATGAGCCGCACCACCGTGTTCGACAACACCGAGCGCAAGCGCACGGAAGAGACGCTGCGGCGCGCCAATGCCCAGATGCAGCAGGCGATTCGCCTGAAAGACGAGTTCCTGGCGAACATGAGCCACGAGCTGCGCACGCCGCTCAACGCCATTCTGGCCTTCAGCGAGGGCCTGATCGAGCAAACCCGCGGGCGGCTGAACCAGCGCCAGCAGGCCGCGCTCGCCAGCATCGAGGCCAGCGGCCGCCACTTGCTCGCGCTGATCAATGGCATTCTCGATCTTTCCAAGGTCGAGGCCGGGCAGCTCGATCTGCACATCGAGCCTGTGTGGATCGCCGACGCCTGCCAGGCCAGCATGCTGTTTGTCCGAGCGCTGGCCGATAAAAAGGCGCTGACAATGGCGTTCGCGCTGAATGATCATACTGCGATGATCGAGGCCGACCCGCGCCGCCTGAAGCAGATGCTGGTGAACCTGCTGAGCAATGCCGTGAAGTTCACACCGCCGGGCGGCCGGGTGAGCCTCGAGGTCGAGGCCGACGCCGTAGCCGGGGCCGTGCGCTTTGCCGTGCAGGATACCGGCATCGGCATTGCTTCGGCCGATCTGCCGCGGCTGTTTCAGCCGTTCAGCCAGCTCGACTCGAGCCTGAGCCGCCAGCACGAGGGCACCGGGCTGGGCCTGGTGCTGGTGCGGCGCCTGGCCGAGCTGCACGGCGGCACCGTCACAGTGGAAAGTACGCCCGGCCAGGGCAGCTGCTTCAGATTGATCTTGCCGTACCGGCCGCCGGCCGGCCAGGCATTGCCGTGATGCTACAATAGACTGTATTGGACGTGGGGGTTTGGGGGCCGCAGGCCCCCAAATCTCCTTTTGGTGGGGCGTCTATGGTAGCTTTGCTACCATAGACGCCCCACCAGGGAGGTTCGGAGGGCTTTGCCCCTCCGGCTCCCCTATTTCCGATAAGGTCTCATACGCCTGGAATTGCATTTCAGCATAAGGAAGCTACAATGCGCGCGCAACGAACCTCAGTTTTTAGCCGGCCGCGCTCGCGCACGTTGATCTCGGTCGCGGTGATCGCGCTTGGCTTGGCAATCGCGGTGTTCTTTGGCCTGCGCTCGATCAGCTCGGTGCGGCAGCTGAACTACATCCGCGAGCAGGGCCTCGACCGTGGTACCGCCAGCGTGGACGCGATCCGCGGCTGGATGAACATCCGCTTTATTGCGGTGGCCTACGCCGTGCCGGAAGAGTACTTGTACTCGCAGCTGAACATCCCCTTCGATCAGCGAAGTGCCGAGCGCTCGCTGATGGACCTGAATAAAGACTTCAAGCTTGGCGATTCGCCCAACGGCCGCTACCCAGCGATCATCGACACCGTGCGCAACGCGGTTACCGCCTACCGCGCCAACCCGGTGGCCACCGGCCTGCGCGATGTGCGGCCGTGGATGAGTGTGCGCTACATCGCGAACAGCATGGGTGTGCCCGAGGCGCGGATCTTCGCGGCGCTGAACATCGCCAGCGCGGGCAACGAGAACAAGCCGCTCGATATGCTGAGCAACGATCTGCACTACCCCGGCGGCCCGCGCGCGCTGGTCGACGCGGTGAAGCAGGCGCTGGTGCAGCCGGGGAGCACGCAATGAATCTGAGCGATCTCAACGATCTGCTGCTGAGCGCGGTGGTGACGTATGGCGCCACCGCGCTTGGTCTGGTGCTGCTGCTTGCGGCGGTCGGGCTGCCGCTGCCGAGCACGCTGTGCGTGCTGGCCGGAGGCGCGTTTGTGCAGCAGGGCGTGCTCGACCCGTACAGTACGTTCGTGCTCGCGCTGGTGGGCGCGGTGATCGGCGATATGCTGAGCTACGGGATCGGCTGGGTGCTGCATCGCCCGATCCAGCGGCGCTACGGCCAATCGGCGGCGTGGCTGCGCGCCGAGGCGTACTTCGCGCGCCGCGCGGCGATTGCGGTGTTTCTGACGCGCTGCGTGCTGACGCCGATCGCGCTGCCGATCAACCTGGTGGCCGGCGGCAGCGGCTACTCGGTGGGCCGCTTCGCGCTGTACGATGCGGCAGGGGAGCTGGCCTGGCTGGCGGGCTATGGCACCCTCGGCTATGTCTTCGGTAGCCAGTGGGAGTATGTGAGCGACGTGGTGAGCAATGCCAGCGGCGTACTGGTAGGCCTGCTGATCGCCGGCGTCGGCGGCTTTGCGCTGCTGCGCTGGCAGCGCGGGGCTGCGGCAAGCGCGCCCTCGCCGGTGCCGATGCCCGAGCCTGGCCTGGCGGCGCGGCTGCCGGAAGAGTAGTGGAACAATTCTGAAAATCGATCGTCATATGCATACAAGTGTCACGAAATGTGAGCCTGGAGGGTGCATATGCGGCGAATTCTGTTCTTCGCGCTGGCGCTGGCACTGTGCGCCGCAATTCTGCTCGCGCTGCCGCGCGCACCCGCACCCGGCGCGGCACTGCCCAGCCCCGGCGCGCGGGTGACGCAGGTCGATAGCTCGAGCTACCCCGATGTGACGCTGTTTGTCGGCGTTGCCGACGCCGCCGGCCAGCCGGTGGGCGGCTTGCGCGCGGCCGACTTCCAGGTGAGCGAAGATGGCGCGCCGGTGACAATCGACCGCTTTGCCGGTGGCGCGGGCGCGGTGGCCGCCGCGCTGGTGATCGACCACTCGGGCAGCATGGCCGAGCGCGACAAGATCGGCGGCGCCCGCGACGCGGCCCAGGCGTTTGTCGATCAGATGCGCCCCGACGATCGCACCGCGCTGATCGCCTTCAATTCCGACGCCGAAACCCTCACGCCCTTCACCGCCGACCAGCAGGCGCTTGACCGAGCCATCGGGCGCATCCGGCCCGACGGCGGCACTGCCCTCTACGATAGCCTGATCGCCGGCGTCGACGCGCTGAGCGACGCGCACGGCCGCCGCGCGCTGCTCTTGCTGACCGACGGCCAGGATTGCCGCGAGTCGGACACCTGCGCCGCCAGCTATGGCAGCCGCCACACGCTCGACCAGGCGATAGCCTACGCCAACCAGCATGCCCAGCCGGTGTACGTGATTGGCGTGGGCGAGCGCGGCAGCGACATGCGCGATGGGATCGACGAGGCTGTGCTGGCGCGGATCGCTCGCGAGACCGGCGGCGAGTATTTCTATACCCCCGACGCTGCCCAGCTGGCAGCGCTGTACCGCAAGCTGTCATCCGATATTCAGCAGGAGTACGCGCTGACGTACCGCAGCCCGCGGCCGTTCTACGACGGCACGCGCCGCGATATTCGCGTTGGCGTGGCCGGCGCGCCTGTGGCCAGCGGCGGCTATGTCGAGCGCCACCTGATCAACGTGCGCTCCGACCCGCTCGTGGGGGTGCTGCTGCTGCTGCCGCTGCTTGGCGCGCTGTGGCTGCCGGGCGTGCTGCGCCGCCGCGCCGCGCCTGTGCGTGCGGGCGCAGCGCTTCCGTCGATCGTGGTGCTGCCGCCAGATCTGCCGCACTGCAGCAGCTGCGACGCGCCGCT
This sequence comes from Kouleothrix sp., assembly GCF_046328425.1. NCBI lineage: Bacteria > Bacillati > Chloroflexota > Chloroflexia > Chloroflexales > Roseiflexaceae > Kouleothrix > Kouleothrix sp. The sequence continues at coordinate 29,604 of NZ_JAXLWP010000007.1, read as the reverse complement.
GCTGCGCGTGGGGGCGCGCTTCTGCGCCGAGTGCGGCGCGGCGCAAATGCCTGAGCCGGCTGTGGCGACGCGCAGCTTCTGCGACCAATGCGGCCGCCCGATGCGCGCCGGCGCGAATTTCTGCGCGGGCTGCGGCGCCACCAAACCTACCAGCTTGCATCCCGCCAACTTGTAACTGGCCACCTGTATTATTCGGAGCAGCCATGAACAAAACCATGCAGATCTACTATACCGCCGTGTTGGGCGCGCTGGGCGGCCTGGCGGGCTGGTGGCTCATGGGTAGCCTGCCGACTGGCGCGTGGAATGTGTGGCTGGCGTACCCGCTGGTGGGCCTGGGGCTGGGCGCGTGCATTGGCGGCTGCCTGGCCGCCACCGACGGCGCGATTGTCAAGCGCAGCGCCGGACGGGCGCTACGCGACGGGCTCGCCGGCGCGCTGACGGGTGGGCTGGCAGGGCTGGCCGGGCTGCTGCTGGCCGAGGCCGGGTTTCTGGCGATCGGCGGCGGGCTGCTGGGGCGCACGCTGGGCTGGATGGCGCTGGGCGGGCTGATCGGGCTGAGCGATCTGCTGGTGCGCCGGCGGCTCAACCGCGCGCTCTATGGCGGGCTGGGCGGGCTGGTCGGCGGCCTTACCGGCGGCGCGCTGTACGAGCTGCTGACGCAGGCGTTTCTGGCGCGCAGCGATCGCGCCCAAATCGTCGTTGGCGCGGTTGGCCTGATCGTGCTGGGCGCCTGCATTGGCGCGCTCATCCCGCTGGCGCGCCAGGTGCTCGCCCGCGGCGAGCTGCGCGTGCTCAGCGGCGAGCAGGCTGGGCTGGTGCGCGAGGTGACCGACACCGCCACGATTGGCCGCGACGATGGCTGTGATGTGTACCTGCCCGACCGCTCGCTGGCCTGGCGCCACGCGCTGGTGCGGCGCAGTGGCGCTGGCTTCGCTCTTGAAGTGCTGCCTGGCGCCGAGCAAGGCGCGCTGATCGGCGGGCAGGTAGTGGCGCCAGGCGCGGCGCTGCCGCTCCACGGCGGCGAGCAGATCCAGCTTGGCGAAACCCGGCTCGAGTTTCTTGAGCGCGGCTGAGCGCGGCATCAAAGTTGCTCTGCTTCGCCAGAATGCGATTTGTAGAACGGAGGAGCTTGTGAAGCAGAAGCGGAAACAGAAGCTCTCGGGTAAGCCGCCGAAGGACGCTGGCTTGGCGGATGAGCGCTCCAAGCGCGGCCAGGCTGGTGGTGCCAGCCCTGCCGATCAGCTTGGCGCCACCGAGCAGGATGTTCAGCCACTCACACCGCCGCCAGCCGATACGCCCGAGCGCCAGCCGATGCTTCCGCGCAAGCGCTATGTGAGCGACGCCGAGGACGAGATCGACCCGGCCGACGAGCTGACGCCTGGCTAGCCTGGCTGCCGCAGGCTCAATCTCGTCGCTTGAGGAAGCCGAAGAGCGCAACTGCGTAAATCCTTTTGGCATCAACTCATACTTACCTGAGCTCGGGGGTAGCAATGCTGCCCCCGAATTTCTTTTGCCGCGTGTTTGTGGGCGAAAGGATGGTTGCGTTGACGCGCCGCTGGCTCTGGCGTATAATACACTTGAACACTTGCTCAATTGATATATTGAGAAGCTGTTTGAAATCAGTATTATGACTTACGCAGTTGGCGCATTTGCCTTCGGCAGAGCAGTACTATGCTCCGTATCGTGTGCGATTCTTCCGCGCGGAGCACGGAAAACCGCACACGGAAGATGAAAAATACGCTGTTCGCTTGATCACGTATAGATTATGTTGCACTACGTGGCGAAGCCAGGTAGTGCAACATAATAAGAAATTTGGGGGCGGCGAAGCTGCCTCGAAACCCCTAGCAAAGTGTACGTAATCAAGCGAATGGCGAGCAGATCAAAGGAGCGCGCATGACTCTTCAAACAGTGACACTGGCGCGACCGAGCATTTTGCCGCAGAGCGCCGATTGCGATTGCTGCGCCGAGCATCTGGCGGCGGCGCTGCGTGCCTGCGCCGGCGTGGCGGTGGCGCGGCTCGATGGCGCGCAGCTGGTGCTCGAAGTCGAGCCGGGCCTGGCCGGTGCGGGCGCGGCCGAGCGGCTGGCACTGGCCGAAGGCCAGCGCATCGCCGCGCGCTACGATCACCCAGTGTTCGCGGTTGAAGGGATGGACTGCGCCGACTGCGCGCGCACATTTGAGCGCGCGGTCGAGCGGCTTGCCGGCGTTCACTATGCGAGCGTGAACTTCGCCGCGGCGCGGCTGCGGCTGGAGTACGACCGCGAGATGACGTCGGTCGAGGCAGTGCGCGCGCTGGCGCAGCGACTGGGCTACCGCCTGCAGGCCCCCGATGCGCTCGCTGCTGCGCCCGCGCTGGTGGGCGAAACATGCGCGCCTGGCGCGTGCGACTGTGCGCACGACGATGCGGATCACGACGGCCACGTGCACGATCACGCTCAGGCGCCGGCCGCCGAGGATCGCGCGCGCCGCATGCTGCCGGGCCTGCGCGCGTTTGTGCAGCAGCGCCCGCGCGACGTGCTGACGATGGCCAGCGGTGCGCTGATCGCGGCGGCCTGGCTTGGCGGGCTGCTGGGTATGCCGGCCGGTGTTTCTGCCGGGCTTTACGTTGCCGCGACGCTGGCCGGCGGGGCGCTGGTGGCGCGCGCCGGCTGGGCCGCGCTGATCGCCACTCGCAGCTTCGACATCAACCTGCTGATGACGATTGCGGCGCTGGGGGCGCTGGCGATTGGCGAGTACGCCGAGGGCGCGACGGTGGTGTTTCTGTTTGCGCTTGGTAACGCGCTCGAAGGCTACACCATGGATCGAGCGCGCCGCTCGATACGCCAGCTCATGCAGCTTGCGCCGGCTACCGCGCTGGTGCTGCGGCCGAGCGCCAGGCCCGCCGATGCTCAAGATCACCAGCATCCTACGCCAGGCTCGCAAGCCGAGCTTCGCGGCTCTTTCGACGAGGTGCGCGTGCCGATCGGCCAGGTTCGCGTCGGCGAGACGATTGCGATCCGCCCGGGCGACCGGGTGCCGCTCGACGCAGTGGTGCTGGCCGGCACGAGCGCCGTGAACCAGGCGCCGATCACCGGCGAGAGCATGCCGGTGGAGAAGAGTGCCGGCGCCGAGCTGTACGCCGGCAGCATCAACGGCGCCGGCGCGCTTGAGGCCCGCGTGACGCGCGTGGCGAACGACTCGACGCTGGCGCGGATCATCCACCTGGTCGAAGAGGCGCAGTCGCAGAAATCGCGCGCGCAGCGCTTTGTCGACGTGTTCGCGCGCCGCTACACCCCGGCGGTGATTGTGCTGGCGGTGCTGGTGGCGCTGCTGCCGCCGCTGCTGGCCGGCGGCGCGTGGGCGCTGTGGTTCTACCGCGCGCTGGTGCTGCTGGTGATCGCCTGCCCGTGCGCGCTGGTGATCTCGACGCCGGTGAGCATTGTCAGTGCAATCAGCGCTGCGGCGCGCGCCGGCGTGCTGTTCAAGGGCGGCGCGTCGCTCGAGGCAGCCGGCAGGTTGCGCGCGATCGCGTTCGATAAGACCGGCACGCTGACGGCGGGCAAGCCGGTGGTGACGGATGTTGACCCAATCGAGGGTGGCAGCCTGCGGCTCGTGGAGCACCGCGACGAATCGGCGATCTACAACCTGCAATCGGCAATGCTATCACTTGCCGCGGCCGTCGAGCGCCGCTCGACGCACCCGCTGGCACGGGCGATCGTCGCTGCGGCCGAGGCGCGTGGCCTGGCGATCCCGGCCGCTTCTGGCCACCAGATGTCTGGTGGGCGCGGCGCGAGCGCGCTGGTGGAAGGGCGGGCCGCGCTTGTCGGCAACCGGGCGCTGTTTGGCGGCCAGCTGATCCCGGCCGAGCTCGACGCGCGCTACGCCGAGCTGGAGCGCTCCGGCCGCACCGCCATGCTGGTGTGCTACGACGGCGCGTTTCTGGGGGTGCTGGCCGCTGCCGACCAGGCCCGGCCCGAGAGCCGGGCGGCGGTTGCGGCGCTCAGGCGCCAGGGCATCGCGCACATTGGCATGCTCACCGGCGACGCCGCCGCAGTCGCCGCGCGTGTCGCGGATGAGGTTGTGGTTGACGAGGCGCGCGCCGGGCTGCTGCCCGAGCAGAAGCTGGCGGCGATCGGCGAGCTGGCCGCGCGCTACGGCAGCGTCGCGATGGTCGGCGACGGCGTGAACGACGCGCCGGCGCTGGCGCGCGCTACTGTGGGCATCGCGATGGGCGCGGCCGGCAGCGATGCCGCGCTCGAAACAGCCGACGTGACGCTTATGTCGGATGACCTTGGCAAGCTGCCATTCGCGATCGGCCTGAGCCGCGCGGCGCGGCGTGTGATTATGCAAAATGTGGTGTTCGCGCTGGCGGTGAAGGCCGTGTTTCTGGGAGCTACGCTCCTCGGCGCCGCGACGCTGTGGATGGCGGTGTTCGCCGACACCGGCGCGGCGCTGATTGTGATCGCGAATGGCATGCGGCTGCTGCGCTACCGGCCCGATTCTACGCAGTAGCCCAGCCGCCCCACGGCATCCAGCGCCGCGCGCCCGGCCGCGCGGGGTCGAGCGCGAACAAGCGCACCCAGCCGTTTTCGAACAGCGCGCGTACGCGCGGCTGCTCCTCGAGCACGCGCTCGATCCGCGCGCACGGCGCCTCGACGATCACGTGCAGCCGCAGCGGCTCGTGATACCAGCTGCCGTCGGGCGCGTAGACCGACTGAGCCGCCAGGCCGGTGCGCAGGTCGCCGCCATTCCCCAGCACCACGCCTAGCTCGCCGATGCGGTTGTGCAGCGCCTTGCTGCCACAGCCGAATACCCGGTTGTCGACGGTCGAGGCGAAGTACTGCCAGTTGATCCACGAGGCCACCACCATCGGCGCGCTCAGGATCAGCGTGAGGATCGAGCCGTCGTGGTCGCTGCTCCAGTCGTATTCGTGCAGAAAAGCGCGCCCTTGCAGGTCGACGCCGCGGGTGCGCGCGCGCGGCGCCGCGATAAACGCTGCGTTGCGCGCCAGCCCCCACTCGGGCCGCGTCTCCGACCAGTCGCGCGCGCGCTGGCGCAGCAGCCGGCCCAGCCCGGCGCGCGGCGCTACCCCGAGCGCCGGGGCGCGCTCGGCGCGGGTGGCCGCACCAGCGCGCTCGAGCCAGACCTCGAGCTGCGCGATGTCGGGCTGGTGGCTTGCGGGTATGCGCTGGCGATCGAGCAGGCGCACTGCGTCGGTGGTGGTATCGTGCACTGCCGGTACGAACCAGGTGTCGTCGGGCAGCGTGAAGCCGCGTTCCGGCAGCCCCGCGCGCACGGCGGGGTCGTTCAGCAGCGCGGCGGCTACGCGCGCATTCAGCTGGCCGCCATGGCCGCCGCACGCGCCACAATCGAGCCCGGCGGCGTGCGGGTTGTTTTCGCTCTGGCCGGCGTGCCCGCATAGCAGCACCAGCCGCGCGTACGGGCCGCGCATCCCCATGTTTTTCAGCATGCCGGCTGCCAGATCGAGCCGCTGGCCCAGCGCGATGCCGCCGCGCGCGCCCGGCTCGAGCGCGATCGGCAGCTGGCCCTCGTCGACGCGGCGCGCGCGCAGCAGCCGCAGGGCATCCCCCGCCAGCGCGAGCCCATAGGCCGCGCCCAGCGTCTCGACCACTGAGAACGCGGCTGGGGTGGCCAGCAGGTGTTTCAGCAGCGTTGGGCCGGCGCTGTTGGCTGCTGGCGCTTCGAGGCGTACCGCAGGCGACAGGAGCACCGGGCAGCGCGCACTGCTGCTGCCACCGCTCGCCCAGTCGATGCTCACGCCAAAGAAGCCGGCGAAGCCGCGCGTCTCGACTGTAGGCGCCTGGGCTTCGAGGTGCCGCCGCAGTGGCTCCGAGCGCACGTCGATGCAGAAGATCGCCTGGGCGGCCGGCCGCTCGCCGTGCGCTTCCGGCGCCGGTGGGTTCAGCGCGCCAAGCAGCCGGCGAGCGTAGCCCTGCTCGAGTGCATCTTGAAACACCTCGAGCGTGGCTTCGTCTTCGAGCGCCGGCGGCGCGGCGCTCGGGCGTAGGCCGCCGCGCCGCGGGGCCAGCTCGGCCACTGCCGCGTCGGCGCAGGCGCGGATTGCCAGCAGATCGAGCACCGCGCCCGGCTGGTCTTCGTGCTGCCACGCTTCGCGGCGCAGGTACGCGGCCCAGCCGTAGACGCCGGCCAGCAGCCGGTACAGGTACTCGGTGCGCTGCGAGCCAGGCACCTTTCGCCGCGCGAGTACCTCTGCGAGCGCATCGAGCGGCTGGCTGGGCAGCTCGCGCGCCCACGACCGCCAGCCTTCCAGCCCCGCGATCTCGAGCGAGCGGTCGATTGGCGCGGCGGCGCGCCACGTCGCAAACAGGCCGCCGTCGCAGGTGGCCGGCTGGGCTGCGTGCGCGGCGCACCACAGCGCCGTGTGGCGTGCCAGGGTGTCGCTCCACTCGCCGCCGTAGCGCCGGTCGTGCTGCTCGGCGAATGTCTCGACGGCGGCGGCTTCGCGCATCGGCATGGGCTGCGCGCCCGCGAGGATCGCCTGGAGCGCGGTTGGATCGTGGCCGGCGCGCACCGCTGCCGCCGCAATGTCGGCGGCGCCAAACGCGCCGTCGCGCCAGCGCGCCCGGTAGAACTCAATGCCCGGCAGCACCTGGCCGCCCAAGCCGTCGCGCACGATGCGCGCCGCCTCGGCCAGCGGGCGCCCGGCGAAGCCCAGAAAAGGGTTGACGGCGACATACTCGCCCAGCGGCCAGAGCGGCGGGATGCGCCGGCACACCGCGACGACGTCATTCCACAGATCAGCGGCTGGGTCGTGGCGCATACCCGCGACCGGCCGGGTGGTTGTTTCGGCAAGCTCAAGCATTGGGAAGCCTCCTGCGCGCGCTGTCGTTCCACAATCGATCCACCACTTGATTCGCGATCTGGCCAAGGTAGAAGCCGTGGGTGGCGTGCACCACCAGCGCGCGGCCGGCGGGGCTACGGCCGGCGGCTGGCCACAATGCGCGGGCAATAGTCAGCCCGGCGCACGCAAGCACGGCCAGCAGCGCGGCGGCCCAAGCCACTGGCCCGCGCGGCGTGGCGAAGGCGCCAAACACTGGCGCGTAAAAGGCTGCTGCGGCGCGGTAAAGCCCAAGCGCCAGCAGCGCAGCCCCGGCGCTAGCGGCGATCGCGAGCGCGATGCGGTAGCGTACTACCGCCAAAGGCTGGGCGAGCAGCGCCGCCCACAGCTGGCCGATTGACAGCGCGACAATCGCGCTGAGCGCCAGCTCGCCCGGCGAGTGCGCCGGGTTGAAACCGGTGATCTGGGCTGCGAGCGCCAGCGCCGGCAGCGCCGCCAGCGTGCCTGCCAGGCTCAGCACAAGCATGCGCTGCGGCGTGGCGGCTGGCGCGGGCCGGGCCTGCGGCAGCCCGCCGGTGCGCAGGAACGCCCAGGCTTTGTAGCAGCCGTGCCCGACAATATGTAGCACCGCCGCGGGAAACGCCGCCAGCCCGCACTGCACGAACATGAAGCCCATCTGGCTCACCGTAGACCACGCCAGCGTACGTTTTACGTCGGGCTGCGCCCACATCACCAGCATGCCCAGCGCAGCGGTGACGGCGCCAACCAGCACGAGCGCGAGCAGCACGCCAGGGGTCTGCGCGAGCAGGGGCGCGAAGCGCAGCAGCAGCACGCCGCCGGCGTTGATGATCCCGGCGTGCATCAGCGCCGACACCGGCGTAGGCGCCTCCATGGTCTCGGGCAGCCAGCTGTGGAATGGAAACTGGGCCGATTTGGCCAGCGCCGCCAGCGCAATGAGCAGCGCCACGCTGGTGCTCGCGCCTGGCTCGGCCGCGGCCCGCCCGAGCGCGGTGGGGATGTCGAGCGTGCCCCAGGCCAGCCAGATCAGCGCGGCGGCGGCCAGCAGCGCGACGTCGCCGATCCGGCTGATCAGAAACTTTTTGCGCGCCGTCCGCCGCGCCTCGGCCCGCTCGCGGTAGAACGTCAGCAGCTGGTGTAGCCCCAGGCTCGTCAGCGACCACGCCGCGAAGAGCAGGGCCATGTGCGTTGCGATCATGAGCACGAATGCGGCGGCGGTGGTGAACGCGAGCCAGTGCAGAAAGCGGCGCTGCCCCGGCTCGCCTGCGAGGTAGCGCAGCGCGAAGCGGTAGGTCACGGCGCCAATGCCCGCCACCAGCAGCAGCAGCGTCGCGTTCAGCCGGTCGATTGTGGTGCCTGCTAAGCGGATAGGCTGCGGTGCAAGCGCCTGGCTCAGCAGCAGCAGCGCTGCCAGGCCGGCTAGCCCGGCCAGCAGCGCCAGCAGGCCACGCTCGGCCCAGCCAGCTTGTTCGTGATCCATCGTCGTATTCCTCCGCTTGTCGCCAGCCGGCGATGCTTGAAGTTCGGATATACGACTATTATATCACGAATTGTAATTCGTATTTCAGGACACACGCGGCGGGGTTTGGGGCAGCGGCGAAATCAGCTGGGGAAGTGGCGGGCGCCTGGCTACTGCTCGGCCTCGGGCGTGCCGAGCAGGCCAAGCAGCTCGTGGACGGCGTGGCCTTGCTGGGCGGGGTGGCGCATCGGCCGGTCGCGGTGAACGGCGTAGCTATTGGTGCGGCCGTCGCGCGTGCGCGAGATATACCCGGCCTCTTCGAGGTCGTCGAGGATGCGCTGCACGGCGCGCTCGGTGATGCCGACAGTTCCGGCGATCTCGCGTGCGGTGATGCGCTGGTTACGCGCAATGCACAGCAGCACCTGGGCGTGATTGGTGAGGAATGTCCACGTCGACATAGTGTGCCCCGCAGCGTAACGAATCCGGCTCTCAGTATAGCACATGGGCTGTGGGGCTTTGCTCGCCGGGTGGTAGGCGCATATGCCGATGTGGCAGGCCCGCAGCCGGGCCTGCCACATCGCCACGAAGCTCGCGCAGCAGGGCCACGCCTACGGGTAGATGCCGCGCGTCGTGGTGGCCTCGGCCACGCGCTGCACCGCCAGCAGGTAGGCGGCGGTGCGCATATGCACCTTGCGATGAAGCGCGATCGCGCGCACCTGCTCGAAGCTGGCCACCATGATCCGCTCAAGCTTGGCGTTGACCTCGCTCTCGCTCCAGAAGAAATCCTGCAGATCCTGCACCCACTCGAAATAGCTCACGGTGACGCCGCCGGCGTTGGCTAGGATGTCGGGCAGCACCAGCACGCCGCGGTCGTACAGGATCGCGTCGGCCTCGGGCGTGGTCGGGCCATTGGCGGCCTCGGCCACGATGCGCGCCTTGACGCGCGCGGCATTCGCGCCGGTGATCTGGTTTTCGAGCGCGGCCGGCACTAGGATGTCGCAGGGTAGCTCGAGCAGCTCGGCATTGCTGACGCGATCGGCCTCGGGGAAGCCGACGACTGTGCCATTTGCGTCTTTGTAGCGCCGCACCGCCTGTGGGTCGAGGCCGCCCTTGTGGTAGATGCCGCCCTGGCTGTCGCTGACGCCGACAATCGTGGCGCCCTGCTCGTGCAGCAGCCGCGCCGCGATCGCGCCGGCGTTGCCGTAGCCCTGCACCACCACTCGCGCGGCGTCGAGCTTCAGCCCAAGCTGCGCCGCAGCCTCGCGCACGACGATTGCCGTGCCGCGTGCGGTGGCCTCGTTGCGCCCGAGCGAGCCGCCAATGTTGATCGGCTTGCCAGTGACCACCGCCGGCACGGTGTAGCCCTTGTGCATCGAGAAGGTATCCATGATCCAGGCCATCACCTGTGGCGTGGTGTTCACGTCGGGCGCGGGGATGTCGCGCTCGGGGCCAAGCAGGATCGAGATCTCGCTGGTGTAGCGCCGGGTCAGCCGCTCAAGCTCGGCCATCGACATGGCCTTGGGGTCGCAGACGACGCCGCCCTTTGCGCCGCCGTACGGGATGTTGACAACCGCGCACTTCCAGGTCATCCACATCGCCAGCGCGCGCACCTCGTCGATGTTGGTGTCGGGATGGTAGCGAATGCCGCCCTTGGTCGGGCCGCGCGACGAGTTGTGGTGTACGCGGTAGCCGCTGAACACCCGGATGCTGCCGTCGTCGAGCTTCACCGGAAAGTTCACCGTCAGCTCGCGCTGCGGCACGCGCAAGGTTTGGCGGATGCCGGGGCTGAGGTCGAGCTCATCGGCCGCGATGTCGAACTGGTGTTGGGCGATTGTCCACGGGTTTTCCATAGTTGCCTCCTCAATGAAGCATGATGAAGCGGCTTCGCTTCGCGAGCGCGCGGCGGCCCACAGTGGCGCGCCGGCTGATCTTGTGCGCCACTATCATATGCCTGGAAAACGGCCGTGGTGGAAAAGGATCGAAACTACAGGTTAACGATCGCCTCTTGTCGCCGGCGTCGCGCCGGATCAGAAGCGCGCGCGGCGCCGGCCGTATGGCCGGTAGTGGTCGTGGTCGCCGTAGTCGCGGGTGATGCGGAAGCCCAGCTGGCGCAGGTAGTGCTTGCCGCCGGTCACCGTCCAGTCGGCGATCGAGTGCGCCGCGCTGCCGGTGATGAAGCCGAGGAGGAACGCCCAGGTGGCGCGCGGGTAGCGCACCACCGTGCCCAGCACCACGTCGCCCACGCGCGAGGCCAGGTCGGGCACGGCGATGCCTGCGTGCCCAAGCAGCCAGGCGCCGCCGATCAGCAAGCCGATCAGCACCCAGTAGAAGTACAGCAGGCGCAGCAGCGGCGGGATCACCAGGCCGTGGCTGAGCCAGCGGCTGCGGTGCGGCACCGCCCACATGTACGGCCGCCAGATCCAGTAGAACACGCCCCAGCGGTTGTCGATCGCGCTGTCGAGGTCGAGGTCGGGCGAGAACATGATCCCCGAGAGCAGGTGCGCCCCGACGAACAGCGCCGTCAGGCGCAGCGCCGAGTCGGCGCTTTCGCCAAGCGCCAGGTTGGTGGTGTAGGCGAGTGGCGCCAGCGCCACGCCGGTGGCGACGGTGATGGCATCGTGGGTGTGCGCGCCGGGCATCGATATGTGCTCCTGTGGGCTAGGCGGTACTCTCGCCAAGCATAGCACAAACATGCTGGTTGGGCAAGCGCGCTTCGCCGCCCCGCGCCCAATGCGCTTGTCTGTGCTACAATGGCCGCTGTCGCAGTGTACCGAGGTGCGCCTATGTCCGCTTTCCCCACCGAACTGGCCGAGCTGCTGGCCCAGCCCGAGGGCGCGCGTCTGGCGTTTGTGCGCCGCGCGTTTCGCACCGACGAGCTGGCCGAGACGTTGGCGGCGCTGGCGAATGCCCAGGGCGGCGTGGCGCTGGTGGGCGTTGGCGCGCGCGGCAAGAAGCTCGAGGGCCTGGCCGACCCCGAGGCCGCGCGCCTAGCCGCGCTCGACGCGGCGCTGGCCTGTACGCCGCCGCTGGTGCTGCCTCTGCCCACGCCCGCCGAACACGCCGGCATCACGCTGCTGCTGGTGAACGTGCCCGCCGGCCTGCCGCACGTCTACAGCGTGCACGGCAAGTACCTGCGCCGCGAGGGCGCCACCAACCAGCCGCTGCCGCCCGACGCGCTGCGCAAGCTGCTGATCGAGCGTGGCGAAACCAGCTGGGAGCGGCTGGCGCCCGATGGCGCGGCGCTCGACGACCTCGACCACGCCAAGCTCGCTGCGTATGTGCGCCGCGTCGGCCCGGCCGCCGAAGGCGACCCGCTGGGCTTTCTGCTGCGGCGCGGCGCGATCGTAAGGCGAGCCAGAAGCCAGGGGCCAAGCGCCGCCTCGGCTGAGCCCGATCCTGCGGCCCGGCTCTCGGTGCTTGGCGCTCAATCGGGCTTTGGCGCGGCCGATCAGTTTGTTCCGACAAACGCCGGCCTGCTGCTGTTCGGCCGCGATGTCGAGCGCTTTTTCCCGCAGTGCGAGCTGACGCTGGTGCGCTACCGCGGCCGCGAGATGAGCGACGAATTTTTGCGCGAAGATATTCGCGATACGCTGCCCGAGGCGGTGCGCCGCGCCGAGATCTGGCTTTCGGAACATATGCGCCGTGGCAGCCGTATGGTCGGCCTCGAGCGCCAGGATTGGGCCCAGTTCCCGCAGGGCGCCGTGCGCGAGGCGCTGGTTAACGCGGTGGCGCACCGGGACTATACCGTCCGCGGTGAGGGCATCCGCATCGCGCTGTTCGGCGACCGGATGGAGTGCTACTCGCCCGGCCGCCTGCCCGGCCATATGACTGTCCAGAATATCGTCGAAGAGCGCTTCTCGCGCAACGAGACGCTGGTGCAGGTGCTGGCCGACTTCGGGCTGATCGAGCGGCTTGGCTATGGCATCGACCGCATGCTGCGCCAGATGGCCGACGCCGGCCTGCCGCCGCCCGAGTTCCGCGAGACGGCGGCCGGCTTTCTGGTGCTGCTGCGCGGCCAAGGCGCCGACGACCGCGCCGATGCTGGGGTCGATACGCGCGAGTGGCGCCGCATGGGCCTGAACGATCGCCAGATCGCCGCGCTGGTACACCTGGCCGAACATCGCCGCATCAGCAATAGCGATATGCAAGACATGGCGCCGGATGTCTCGGCCGAGACACTGCGGCGCGACCTGGCCGACCTGGTTGAGCGCGGGATGCTGCTCAAGATCGGCGAGAAGCGCGGCGCGTACTATATTCTGAAATAGACCGTATTGCCGGCGCCGCTGCGCCACACCCCAACGAAACCCGCGCCGCTCTCCCTCCGGCTAATCGCTTGCCCCATATGGCTTCGGGGCGGCTTTGCCGCGCGAGCTTTCTTCGCCGCTCTCCCTCCGGCTGATCGCTTGACCCATATGGGTTCGCGCGCGGCAAAGCCGCGCGCGGGCTTTCGTCTTGCGCTGCCCGGCTTCGCCGGGCAGCGCAAGATAACGGCGTTGGTAAAACACAGCGCGTCGTCGCATTTCCCTGATTGACTCATCAATCAAGTTGCAGTATACTCTGCATGAAGAACTTGACTGATGAGTCAGTCAACCGCTGTAACCGAGCTACCGAGGCAGCCATGCCAAAGATCGAAGAGCCAGAAAATGCCGATCGCCGGCAGCAGATCATCGAAGCCGCGCTGAAGGTATTCAGCACCAAGGGCTTTCACAAGGCCACCAACAAAGATATTGCCGAGGCGGCCGGCGGGATCTCGCCCGGGCTGATCTACTGGTACTTCAAAGACAAAGAGGACCTATTTCTCTCGATCATTCGCGAGCGCGCGGCGATCTTCCAGCTGGCCGATCACGCCGAGCAGCTGCTCGGCCTGCCGCCGCGCGAGGGCCTGGCGCTAGTCGGCCGCACCTACCTGTCGGCGTTTCGCGTGCCGGGCAATGTCGCACTTCTGCGCATGCTAGTGGGCGAGGCGGTGCGCTTTCCACAGATCGGCGAGATGTTTTTCAAGCTGGTCGGCCGCCGGTTTCTTGGCTTTTTGAGCCAATACCTCCAGCACCAGGTCGATCTGGGCCGCCTCAGGCCGCACGATACCATGATCGCGGCGCGCAGCTTTCTGGGCATGTTTGTGGTGAACGTGATTGCGCGCGAGATCCTGCGCCAGCCCGAGGCGCTGCAAACCAGCGACGAGCAGATTGTCGCTACGGCGGTCGATATTTTTGTGTCGGGCCTTGAGCCGGCGCAAGGAGCGAAAGATGCCTGAATATGTTCTGCCGCTGGCTGCACCCAGCGCTACGCTGGCCGAGGTTGGCGGCAAAGGTGCGAACCTGGCCGAGCTGGCGCGCGCCGGCTTTGCGGTGCCGCCCGGCTTTCTGGTGGGCACGGCGGCGTACCGCGTGTTTGTGGCGGCGAATGGCATCGCCCGCCAGATCGTGGATCTGGCGAGCGCGGCCCCAGCCGACGACCCGCCCGCGCTCGACGCAGCTTCCGATCAGATCCGCGGGCTGTTCGCGCGCGCCGATATGCCCGCCGAGCTGGCCGAGCCGATCCTGGCGGCCTACCATTCGCTGGCGGCAGCGCGCCCCGGCCTGGCCGTAGCGGTGCGCTCGTCGGCCACCGCCGAGGATCTGCCGGGGCTGTCGTTTGCGGGCCAGCAAGACACCTACCTCAACATCGTCGGCGACGATGCGCTGCTCGACGCGGTACGGCGCTGCTGGGCCAGCCTCTGGACTGCCCGCGCCATGGGGTATCGCGCGCGCAATGGCATTGCGCCAGGCGATGTAGCGCTGGCGGTGGTGGTGCAAGAGCTGGTGCCTTCCGAGGTTTCCGGCGTGCTGTTCACCGCTAACCCGCTCACCGGGCGCCGCGCCGAGATCGTGATCGACGCCAGCTATGGCCTGGGCGAGGCGATTGTGTCGGGCCAGGTCGAGCCCGATCACTATGTCGTCGACCCGCAGACCTGGCGCGTGATCGGCCGCAAGCTTGGCGCCAAGGCGCTGGCGATCCTGCCGCGCGCCGGCGGCGGCACCGACCAGGTTGCCCGCACCGGCGCGGGCCAGGCGCTCGCCGATGCCCAGATCCTCGATCTGGCGCGCACTGCCGCGCGGGTGGCAGCGCACTTCGGCAGCCCGCAAGATATCGAGTGGGCCTGGGCTGGCGGCCAGCTGTACATCCTGCAGTCGCGCCCGATAACCTCGCTCTACCCGCTGCCGCAGGTGCCGGCCGCGCCTGGGGCGGCGCGGGTGTACTACAGCTTCAACTCGGTGCAGGGCGTGGTCGACCCGTTTACGCCGCTCGGGTGCGACCTGCTGCAGCTGCTGGCGGGCGGCTTTCTTTCCGTGGCGCGCGTTGGGCGTGCGCCGCGCGAGGTGATCCCGGCCGCCGGCGGTCGCCTATTCATCGACGTAACTAACCTCACCCGGCTGGCGGTTGCAGTATTTCAGCGCGTCGATCCCGGCGCGCGCCAGACGCTGGCGCGGCTGATCGCCGAAGGCCAGGTTGAGGCCCGTGCTCCCAGCATAGGGACAATCCTGCGCCACCTGGCGCCGCTGCTGCGCACAATTGTGCCCCGCGCGATTGAGTCGCTGCGCGCGCCCGAGTTTGGCCGCGCGCGCGGCCTGGCCGAGGCCGTGGCATTTCTCGACTCGGCGCGCGCGCATGTCGCCGCCGCGCGTACGCTTTCGGCGCTGCTCGACGCGGCCGAGCAGGATGTCGCCCGAGCTGTGCCGACAGTGCTGCCGGCGCTCGGGCCGGTGTTCGCGCCCAGCCTGCTGCTGATGGGTTTGGCCGGGCGCATGCTTGAACGCTGGCTTGGCCAGCCTCGCGGCGCGGTGTTCCAGCTGCTGCGCGGCCTGCCGCATAATGGCACCACCGAGATGGATCTGAAGCTTTGGGCCACGGCCCAGGCCATCCGCGCCGACGCACCCGCCCGCGAGGCGCTGCTGCGCATGCCGGTTGAGGCGCAGGCGTCGGCGTATACGCGCGGCGCGCTGCCGCCGGTCGCGCAGCGGGCGATTGGCGAATTTCTGGCGCAATATGGCATGCGCGGCGTCGCCGAGATCGATATTGGCCGGCCGCGCTGGCGCGACGACCCGACGCCGATCTTGCAGACCATCCATGGCTATCTTCAGCTCGAGGACGCCGATCTTGCGCCCGACCGCCAGTTCGAGCGCGGCGCCGCCGAGGCCGCGCGCCTGACCGACGAGTGGGCCACGCGCCTCGCGCGCAGGCCCTTGGGCGGGCCGCGCGCCCGGCTGCTGCGCTTCTGCGTCGATCGCATGCGCCGGCTGGCCGGCACGCGCGAGGCGCCCAAGTTCTACCTGGTGAATGTGCTCGGGCTGTACCGCGACGCGCTGCTGGCGCACGGGCGCGATCTGGCAGCGCGCGGCGTGCTGCCTCAGCCCGCCGATATTTTCTTTCTGTCGATCGACCAGCTGCGCCGCTACGCGCGTGGCGAGGCTGCCGACCTGGCTGCGCTGGTGGCTGCCGCGCGCGCCGAGTACGAGCACGATCGCGCCGGCCGGCGCATGCCGCGGCTGCTGCTTGGCACCGGCGAAACCTTCTACGACGGCATGGCCGCGCCCGGCGCGAACGACCTTGTGGGCGACCCGGTGTCGCCCGGCGTGGCCGAAGGCCCCGCGCGCGTGGTGACCGACCCGCGCGGCGTGCGGCTGGCGCCCGGCGAGATCCTGGTGTGCCCGGCCACCGACCCAGGCTGGACGCCGCTGTTCCTCACGGCCGGCGCGCTGGTGATGGAGGTTGGCGGGATGGTGACGCACGGCTCGGTGGTGGCGCGCGAGTACGGCATTCCGGCGGTGGTGGGCGTGCACAACGCCACCACGCGCCTGGCCACCGGCCAGCGCATCCGTGTCGATGGCATGGCCGGGCGCGTCACCATCCTTGACGCGGCGCCCGGCGAGGTGCGCCCGGCCGCGTAGCAGTTTCGGCCCTACACACGCTGAGCCTGGCTGTACTTTCCTTTGAAAGTGAGAAGCGCATGGGATGGCGAATCATTCCAATCATCCGCAAAGAGTTCATCCACATCATCCGCGACCCACGCACGCTGGTGGTGATGTTCGTCATGCCGCTGATGCAGCTGATCCTGCTCGGCTATGCCGCCACCTCGGACGTGCGCAACGTGCCGCTCGCGGTGCACGACCAGAGCCGCACCCCCGAGAGCCGCCGCCTGGTCGAGGCCTTCGTGCAGTCGGGCCAGTTCACGGTGGTGCGGCTTGCCGGCAGCGAGCAAGAGCTGGCCGGGCTCGTCGATAACGGCAGCGTGCGTGCCGGGCTGATCATCCCGCCTACGTACGCCGCTGATCTGATTGGCGGGCGCGGGGCGCAGGTGGCGTTCGTGCTCGACGGCTCCGACCCCTCGGTGGCCGCGTCGGCGCTGTCGTCGGCGCGGCTGATCGGCCAGGTCGAGGCCACCAACATCCAGCAGCAGGCGCTGGCGCGGCGCGGCGCGGTGGTGGCGCTGGCGCCGCCCATGGAGGTGCGCACGCGCGTGTGGTACAACCCCGACATGGCCAGCGCGGTGTTTATGGTGCCAGCGCTGATCGGGCTGATCTTGCAGCTGCAGGCTACGCTGCTCACCGCCTCGGCGATCGTGCGCGAGCGCGAGCGCGGCACGATCGAGCAGCTGATCGTCACGCCCATCCGGCCGCTCGAGCTGATCCTCGGCAAGATTTTACCCTACGCGCTGGTGGCGCTGCTGATCACGATCGAGATCCTGATCATTGGCACGCTGTGGTTTGGCGTGCCGATCAAGGGCAATCTGCTGCTGCTGCTGGGCATCTCGTGCCTGTTCCTGCTTTCGTCGCTCAGCATCGGCCTGCTGATCTCGACGGTGGCGCAGACGCAGCAAGAGGCATTTCTGCTGACGTTCCTGACGCTGCTGCCGTCGATCTTTCTCTCGGGCTTTATCTACCCGATCGCCGCGCTGCCCAAAGTGCTGCAGTTTCTCAGCGGCGTGGTGCCGCTCAGCTACTTCCTGGTGGTGGTGCGCGGCATTGTGATCAAAGGGGTCGGCGTGCCCTCGCTCACCACCCAGATCGGCGCGCTGCTGCTGTTCGGCGCCGTGCTGATCGTGCTGGCGTCGACGCGCTTCCGAAAGCGGCTCGACTAGGTTGCGGATTGTTGATTGTTGATTGTTGATTGCGGATTTTGGATTTGGGATTGGCCGGTGTCGCCAGTTGTTCATCCAAAGTCATAACGATGGGGGTGTGCTATGCCCAGGCAAGCACGGATTGTTGCGCCGATTGTGATACTGGCGCTGCTGGCGGCGGCGGGCTACTGGTGGTGGCTCGGCCGCGCCACCGCTGCGAGCGCAAGCGCGCTCAGCGGCTCGGGAACGATCGAGGCCGAAGATGTGCTGATCACCAGCGAGGTCGCTGGCCGCGTGCAGGCGCTGCTCGTCGATGAGGGCCAGGAGGTGCAGGCCGGCCAGGCGCTGGTCAAGCTCGACCCAGCGCTGCTCCAAGCTCAGCACGACCAGGCCGCCGCTGCGGTGGCGGTGGCCGAGGCGAACCTGGCGCTGCTCAAGGCCGGCACCCGGCCCGAGGATCTCGCGGCGGCTCAGGCGCAGGCCACTCAGGCGCAGGCCGCCCGCGACGGCGCGGCCCAGGCGTACGCCAATGCCCAGAAGGCGCTGAAGAACCCGCAGCAGCTCGACGCCCAGGTGGTGCAGGCCCGCGCCGCGCGCGACGCCGCCCAGCGCGCGCTCGACCAGGTGCGCGCCGGCACCCGGCCCGAAGATATCGCGGCGGCTGCGGCGGCCCAGGCCCAGGCTAGCACTGGCGTGCAGGCTACCCGCGATCGCCTCTCGGCCGCCAAAACCCAGGCCGAGACGCAGGTGCAGCAGGCGGCGCTGTCGCTGACCCAGGCGCAGGCGCGCTATGCCCAGGCGAAAACCAACTGGGACTACGCGCAAGAGACCGGCAACGATCCGATTAACCCGATCATCTACAGCCAGCAGACCGGCAAGAAGCTGCGCGATAATACGCTGAGCGACGATGCGCGCGCGAACTATTACGCCCAGTTCGTGCAGGCCGAGGCCGCGCTGCATGCCGCCGAGGCGCAGGTGCAGCAGGCCCAGGTTGCCGCCGACGCCGCGCGCCAGGCCGAGGTCGCCGGCGTGCAGTCGGCCGAGAGCCAGCTGAGCGCGGCCGACGCTGCGCTTACCAAGCTGCGCAACGGCGCCACCAAAGAAACCCTCGCGTCGGCTGAGACGGCCCTGGCCAGCGCGCAGCGCGCGCTCGATCAGGCCGTGGCGATGCGCAGCGACCCGCTCCAGCTGCAGGCCGCCGCCGACGCGGCCCAGGCGCAGCTGGCCAGCAGCGAGGCGCAGCTGGCGCAGGCCCAGGCCCGGCTCGAGCTGGCCCGCGCCGGCGCGCGCTCCGAGCAGATCCAGGCGGCCGAGGCGCAGCTGGCCCAGGCCCGCGCCAACCAGCGCCAGATCGAGGTGCAGCTCGCCAAAGCCGCGCTCAGCGCGCCGCGCGGCGGGCTGGTGCTCAGCCGCGCCATCCACGAGGGCGAGCAGGCGCTGCCCGGCGCGGCGCTGATGACGATCGGCTCGCTCGACACCGTGCGCCTCACACTGTACGTCGGCGAGGCCGACATCGGCCGCGTGCGCCAGGGCCAGCCGGTCGACGTGACGGTCGATAGCTTCCCCAGCCGCGTGTTCAAGGGCAGCGTCACGTTTATTGCCCAGGAGGCGCAGTTCACGCCGCGCAATGTGCAGACCAAAGACGAGCGCGCCACAACCGTGTTCGCCGTGCGCGTCGAGCTGCCCAACACCGACCACGCGCTCAAGCCGGGCATGCCCGCCGACGCCGTGATTATCGAGTGACATACACCAGGCTTTAATACCAACACGACTTGACTATCCGCCACGCAGCAGGGACGGAAAACAGAAGACCAAGGACGAATAGCGCGATCTCTCGTCTTCCGTCCAGCATGACGGATCTCTCGATCGCTTTGGTTAAGGTGGGCGCTATGCAGCCTTTTGCGGTAGAAACGATCAACCTGTCGCGTACCTTCGGCGCCATCCACGCCGTGGCCGGCCTGAACCTGCAGGTGCCTGCGGGCCGGATCTACGGGCTGGTTGGCCCCGACGGCGCCGGCAAGACCACCACGCTGCGCATGCTCTGCGGCGCGCTGCGCCTGGGCGGCGGCCAGGCCACCGTGCTGGGCATCGATGTCGCCCGCGATCCCGAGGCAGTGCGGCGGCGGCTGGGCTATATGCCACAGCGCTTCAGCCTGTACGGCGACCTGACGGTGCGCGAGAATTTGCGCTTCTTCGCCGATGCCTACGGTGTGCCGCGCGCCCAGCAGCCCGCGCTGTTCGAGCGCTTGCTGGGCTTCAGCCAGCTCGGCCCGTTCCAGGGCCGCCGCGCCGACGCGCTTTCCGGCGGCATGAAGCAGAAGCTGGCGCTCGCCTGCACGCTGATCCACAAGCCCGCCGTGCTGCTGCTCGACGAGCCGACTACCGGCGTCGATCCGGTGTCGCGCCGCGAGTTTTGGGATATTCTGCGCGACGCCGTGAGCCAGGACGGCATGACCGTGCTGGTGTCGACGCCATACATGGACGAGGCCGACCGCTGCCATGTGGTCGGCTTTATGCGCGGGGGCGCGCTGATGGCCTCGGGTAGCCCGCGCGAGCTACAGCGGCTGGTTCCGGGCCTGGTGCTCGAGGTGCAGGCCCGGCCGCTGCACGCTGCTCAGGAACGGCTGCGCGCTATGCCGGGCGTGCGCGAGGTGCAGGTGTTCGGCGACCGGCTGCACCTGTTTGCCGACGCGGCGCTGCCCGCCGGCGCGCTTGAGCATCAGCTTGAGGGGAGCGGCGTGGTGCTCGCGGCCGTGCGGCCGATCCAGCCGACCATGGAAGATGTGTTTATGTTCTTGCAGGGCAGAAAGGCGCCGGCCGCGTAGCCGCTGCCCGATGCCGGCTTTCGCGCAGGTGCGCCGCTGGCGCGCCATTCATACCAATGGAGCATCGTATGGCACCATTCAACGGGCTTGGCATGCACCTCGGCAACCTGTCGCGGCTGTCGCCGGCGAAGACGCGCTCGATCAGCCCCGAGAACTTCGACGGCGCGAAGGGCGGCGGCGGCCGCGCCACTGAGGGCACTGGCGCCATGGCCGCGCGCGACCTGGGCGTGGGCTGGAAGATCTCGCCGTCGATCCGCATCGCGCCCGGCGAGACGCGCGATCTCGCCGTGATCGAGGGCTCCGGCGCCATCCAGCATATCTGGCTGACGCCCACCGGCAGCTGGCGATCGAGCATCCTGCGGATCTACTGGGACGGCGCCGATACACCGGCGGTCGAGTGCCCGGTCGGCGATTTCTTCGCCTGCGGCTGGGGCCGCTACGCCCAGGTGAGCTCGCTGGCGGTGTGCGTCAACCCCGGCAGCGCGTTCAACTGCTACTGGGAGATGCCCTTCCGCCACGGCGCCCGCGTGACGCTGACAAACCGCGCCGACGAGCCGATGACGCTGTACTACCAGATCACCTACGCCGAGACAAGCGTGCCGGCCGACGCAGCCTACTTCCACGCCCAGTTCCGGCGCGTGAACCCGCTGCCCTACCAGGGCGTGTATACCATCCTCGACGGCGTGCAGGGGCGCGGCCACTACGTCGGCACCTATATGGCCTGGGGCGTCAACAGCGCGGGCTGGTGGGGCGAGGGCGAGATCAAGTTCTTTCTCGACGGCGACGACGAGTTTCCGACAATCTGTGGCACCGGCACCGAAGATTACTTCTGCGGCTCATACAACTTTGATGTCGGCAAGGAACAGGGCGGCTATCGCGAGTTCACCACTCCCTACGCCGGCCTGGCGCAGGTGATCCGGCCCGACGGCCTGTACGCCTCGCAGACGCGCTTTGGCATGTACCGCTGGCATATCGCCGACCCGATCCGCTTCGAGCGCGACCTGCGCGTCACCATCCAGGCGCTTGGCTGGCGCAGCGGCGGCCGCTACCTGCCGCTGCAAGACGATATCGCCTCGGTGGCGTACTGGTACCAGGCGCTGCCCACGGCGCCATTCCCGCCGCTGCCGGATCGCGACGCGCTCGAGATTATCTAGCCTGGCGCGCCCGCGCCCCGGCCATGTCGAGGAAGCACATGAGTACTGCCTACGCCGTCGAAACCGAAAATCTGACGCGCAACTTCGGCGAGTTTGTCGCGGTCGATCGCGTGACGCTGCTGGTGGAGCCCGGCGAGGTATTTGGCTTTCTGGGGCCGAACGGCTCGGGCAAGACCACAACCATCCGCATGCTCTGCGGCCTGATCGCGCCTAGCGCGGGCGCTGGCCGGGTGCTCGGCTTCGATATCGGCCGCGAGAGCGAGGCGATCAAGGCGCGGATCGGCTATATGTCGCAGAAATTTAGCCTGTACCCCGACCTGACGGTGCGCGAGAACCTTGAGTTCTACGCCGATGTCTACGGGATCGCGCGCAGCGCGCGCGCCGCGCGCATCGCCGCGCTTGTCGATATGGCCGGCCTGCGCGGCCGCGAGCGCGAGCTGACGGCTAACCTCTCGGGTGGGTGGAAGCAGCGCCTGGCGCTGGCCTGCGCGATCGTGCACCAGCCGCGCATGCTGTTTCTCGACGAGCCAACCGGCGGCGTCGACCCGGAGGCGCGCCGCGCGTTCTGGGATCTGATCTACGAGCTGGCCAGCCAGGGTGTGACGGTGTTTGTCACTACGCACTACATGGACGAGGCCGAGCACTGCAATCGGATCGGGCTGATGTACGGCGGCCGGCTGGTGGCGCTCGATACGCCCGCTGCGCTCAAGCACTCTACGATCAAAGGCGAGGTGCTGGAGATCGAGGGCACGCCGCAAGATCGCGCGCGCGCCATCGCCGAGGGCCACCCCGGCATAGGCGAGGTTGCGCCGCACGGCGCGCGGCTGCACGCCATCGCCGACTCGGCCGGGCAGCGTGCTGCGCCGCTGGCCGCCGCGCTGCGCGCCGCCGGCGTCGAAGACGTGCGCGTCGAGCCGATCGACCCGTCGCTGGAAGACGTGTTTGTGGCGCTGGTGCGGGGGCTGAGCGCCGGGGCGGCCTAGAGATCTTTGAAGATCTCGAGGAACAGCTGCACCACCCGCGGGTCGAGCTGGTTGCCTGCAAGCGACGCAATGATCTGGCGCGCCTGCTCGGGCGCGCGGCCGGCGCGGTATGGCCGATCCGAGCAGATCGCGTCCCAGGTGTCGGCCACGGCAAACAGCCGCGCCGCCAGCGGGATCTCTTCGCCGCGCAGGCCGCGCGGGTAGCCGCTGCCATCCCAGCGCTCGTGGTGGCAGTGCGGGATATCCAGCGCCGGCCGCAGAAATGCAATGTCCGAAAGCCACTCGTAGGCATACACCGGGTGCAGCCGCATAATTGTCCACTCTTCGGGGGTGAGCGCGCCGGGCTTGAGCAAGATCCGGTCGGGGATGCCCATCTTGCCGATGTCGTGCAGCAGCGCGCCGCGGCGGATGTGTATCAGCTCGTCGCCCTCGATCCCCAGCGCCTCGGCCAGCCGCACGGTCATGGTCGTGACGCGCCGGCTGTGGCCTTCGGTCTCGCGGTCGCGCAGGTCGAGCACGTGCGACCAGCCTTCCAGCGTGGCGTCGTAGGCTTGCAGCAGCTCGCCGTGTAGCAGCCGGATCTGCGCCTCGGCCTGCTTGCGCTCGGTGATATCGCGCAGCAGCACCTGCGCGGCCGGCTGGCCGTCGAAGGTGCAGAAGCCGGCGTTGATCTCGACTGGCACTCTGCCGCCGTTGCAGCGCTTCAGCACGGTCTCCACTCGCACAGCCTGGCCGCTGCCGTCGAACAGCGCCCTCAGGCAGCCGACGCAGTGCTCGGCGAACTCGGGCGCGACGAACGACAGAAACGACCGGCCGATCAGGTCGTCGATCTGGTTCTCGCAGAGCAAGCGCCGCAGCGCTGGGTTGGCCAGCTGCACGCGGCTCTCGGCGTCGATGATCAGCACGCCGTCGGGCGACAGCTCGATCAGCCGCTCGAACTTGATCCGCTCGGCGTGCAGGCGCCGGTAGCGGTTCAGCCGCGTGATCGTGCGCACGCGTGCGCGCAGCTCGCCCCGGTCGAATGGCTTCGAGATGAAATCGTCGGCGCCGGCCTCGATGCCCAGCATGCGCGACTGGCGGTCGTCGAGCGCGGTGACCATGATGATCACGATCTCGGCGAGCAGCGGGTCGGCGCGCAGCTGGCGGCATACCTCGTAGCCGTCCATGCCCGGCATCATGACATCAAGCAGCACCAGGTCGGGCGTCAGCTGTTTGGCCTTTGCCAGCGCCTCGTAGCCATCGGAGGCGAACACAAGCTGGTAGTCGGCCGAACGCAGCAGCTCGCCCATGGTCTGCTGGCTGATTGGCAGGTCGTCGACGATCAGAATAGTAGCGGTGGATGGCATGCCTCGGTTCCTTTGCTTTTGCCTGAACCGGCTGCGTATGGCGCCGTGCCGGCGGTCACATGCCGTCGACGATCGCCGATAGCCCGATCTGCGCCAGCTCGATATCTTCCATCTCGGGCAGCCCGCTGACGGCGACCGCGCCCACGACCACGCCGTCGATCAGCACGGGCAGACCGCCGCCCCAGCCGATATAGCGTGCGTCGCCGAAGTAGGCCATGTCGAAGCCCGTTGCGGCGTCGCGCGCCGCCTGGCCGAGCTCGCGGCTCGGCTTGCGCTCGCGCGCGGCCGTCCACGCTTTGTTGCTGGCGATCACGATCGACGGCAGCGGCGCGCCGTCGAGGCGCAGCAGCCCGATCAGCTCGCCGTGCGCGTCGGCCACAGCCACTACCGCAGCTTTGCCTCGGCCAAGCAGCTCGGCCTGGATCGCCTGGATCGCGCGCTGCGCCTCGATATGGCCCAGGCTGTTTCGTTGGAACATGGGTTGCTCCTCGTCTTGTACGTGGCGAAGCGTCGTTGTCGTACTATAGTAGTATAGCGGAATTTGGGGCTGGTGTTTGCTGGTGGCTCGCCGCAATGGCTACGATGGGTGGGGTGCTTCGCTCCTCGGAACCTCACCATCGAAACCACCGTGGTGGGCCATTTGGCGCAATGATACGCTTGCGGAGCGAATCAGGCAACACTCGCGATCGGCCTGGCCGCGCGCTAGCGGCAGCCGATCAGGCCGGTTGGGTCGACGTTGATCTCGTGATGCCAGATCTCGTAGTGGAGGTGCGGGCCGGTGGCCATGCCAGTGCTGCCGACGCTGCCGAGCGTCGTGCCGGTCGCCACCGCCTGCCCGTCGGCCACGGCGACGCTGTCGAGGTGGGCGTAGGCGGTGCTCCAGCCGGCCTGCTCGTTCACCACGCGCACGTAGTTGCCGGCCGGCCAGCTGCCGAGGTACACGCGCGCGACCCCGCCGAGCGTGGCGGCGATCGGCTGGCCCTGCGTTGCCGCCGGGTCGGCCTCGCCGTCGCCATCGCCGTCGATCGCCAGGTCGACGGCGCCCCACACGTCGGCGGGCGCGTGCGAGCCTTCGCCATAGCCCTGCGTGAGCACCACGCGCCCGCTGGCGCTTGCGAGCGGGCAGCCGTGTGGCCCATCGGCGGCAAGGCGAAAGCGCGGGGTAGGCGAGGGCGTTGGCAGCGGTGTCGGTGTGGGTGCGCTGGTGGGGCTGGCGTGCGCAGCGGCCAGCGCGCGCCGGGCGATTGGCGCCGCGTGGGGCGGCGCGGGCCGGCCGCGCGCCGCGGCCGGCGGCTGGCTCAGCAGCGGAATCGCCAGCGCCAGTATCACGCTCGCCAGCGCCAGCAGCGTGGCGAGCAGTCGCCGCCCCCGGCCGATTGGCGCGATCGGCGCGGCGAGGGGGCGCGCGCAAAGCTGCGCTGCCGGCACGTTCAGCACGCGCGCGAGGATCAGGCGCGGCTCGGGCTCGAGCCGGCGCGCGCCCTGCTCGATCTCGGCCAGCGTGCGCGCGGGCATCCCGGTGAGCAGTGCCATATCGGTGAGGGTGAGGCCTCGGCTGCGACGTAGTGCGCGGATGTCGATCACGCCAGCTCCTCGTACGCCTATATGCATACTGAGCATATGCCAGGAGCCGGCGTTTGTGGATGACAGCGTGTTTACAGTTCCAACCCGTGTGCGCAGGGCGTACGTAGCCTGCATATGATACGTATGCTCAGCAGGAACACCGGGCGCTCGGCTATAATTGGCAGGGCTCGTCGTCGCCGCAGCCGGCCAACAAGCAAAGAAGTTTGGAGAGCTGCGCCCGCCAAACCACCCGCCTGGCGGCGCCTTTTGGTGAATGCTGCCGCCGCAGGTAGGATCAGCCCGCGACGCGGGCCACCGCGTAAGCTCTGCGATTGAGGCGAGCGCCAAAGTGTGCGCTGGCACGCAAACGTGCTCGAACCGAGGAGGCTGCCATGAATGCCCGACGGCTGCTCTGGATCGTCATTCCGCTGCTGGTGGTGGTGGTGGTGCTTGGCGGCGGCGCGCTGGCCTGGCTGCTGCTGCGCGCCCCGGCGGCCGGGCCGGCGCGGCTGGTGATCATGGGCGGCGGCCAGAAGGTGCGCGTGCTCGACGACAGCGGCGCCGAGCAGCTGCTGGCCGACAATGCGCTCACCGACGGCTATAGCTTCCCCGCGGTTTCGCCCGATGGCCGCCAGGTGGCGTTTGTGACGCGCGAGGGCCAGGCGTCCGTGCTGGTGCGGCTCGACCTCGCCAGCGGCCAGCGCGGCGAGCTGTATCGCAGCCAGCAGAATGTGCCGATCGACCTGGCGTGGTCGCCCGACGGCCGCTACGTGGTGTTTCTGCTCGGCACGCAGCTCACCGCGCAGATTGTGCCGGCCGACGGCTCAAAGCCGGCTCAGCTGATCGCCGCCGGCTCGCCTTCGTTTTTCGCCTGGAGCCCCGACAGCGCCCGGCTGCTGCTGCACCTGGGCGGCCATACCGCGCAGGGCGGCCACGTGGCGCTGTTCCGGCCCGGCCAGGATCTGGCCCAGCCGATCGCCGGCGACCCCGGCCTGTTTCAGGCGCCGGCGTGGTCGCTCGACGGGCAGCACTTTTTCTATGTTTCCCAGCCGCCAATCGCCAGCGCCCAGCCGTCGATCGACGACCTCAAGAGCGACATTGTGCGCGTCTCGGCCGACGGCAAAGATCCGGTGCGGCTTGTGCGCGAGGAGAAATCCGACCTGCGGATTATTCGTTCGCCAACCAGCGACCAGATCGCGTATACGGTTGTGGGTGTCGATGGCTACGGCCCGCTGAAGCTGATCGAGGGCACGAGCGGCGGCGACGCGCGCACGCTCTCGCACGAGGGCGAGCGCGTCACCGCGTTCTTCTGGTCGCCCGACGGCAGGCAGATCGCCTACCTGACGTACAGCGGCACGTTCGCGCCCGACGGCGAGCGCACATGGCATATCGTCGATGCCGCCAGCGGCGCGGTGCGCGACCTCGCCAGCTTCCAGCCCAGCGCGGCGTTTGTGGGCCTGCAGATCTTCTTCGACGCGTATACCTTCTCGTTTAGCCCGTGGTCGCCCGACGCGCGGCGCCTGGCGTATGGCGCCGACGACGGCGTGTACGTGATCGACGTGGCCGGCGGCGGCAGCGCCAGGAAGGGCGATGGCGCGCTGGGGATGTGGGCGGGCGGGAAGTAGTGGCTTGGCGGGTCGAAGTTCCGCCAAACCACCCTCGTGGGGGTTTGGGGGCGGCGAAGCCCCGATTTCTTGTGTTGTATTGGGCAAATACACCTGCACGGTGGGGGTTTGGGGGCGGCGAAGCCGCCCGCTAAATCTTGGTAATGGTGCGGCGCGGCGAAGCTCGCGCACCGTGTGCAGCATGTGGCACCCAGCACCCATTTCTTATTATGCTGCACGACGGCAAGCTTGCACGTCGTGCAACATAATCTATACGCGATCAAGCGAACAGCGTATCACAGGCCGAGGTTGCGCAGGCCGATCGTGATCGCCGCAAGCAGCAGCACCCGCCGATAATGAAGTACAGCGCGGCCGGCCCAATGTCGCGCATGCGCGGCAGCGCCGGCCGCGCCGGGGTGGCGAAGCTCGACGCGCTGGCCGCGCCAGTATGTCACGCGCGCGCTCGGGCGGCCGCCTCGCGCATCCACACGCGCCAGCCCATATACAGCAGCCACGCGCCGCCTGCGCCCACCGCCAGCGCCGTCACAGGCCAGGGCAGCCGGCCCGAGTTCGTCAGCACTACCAGCACCGCGATCACGCCAACCCAGCGCCAGTCGAAGCGAATATTTCTCACCGGCGAACCCTCCCTACATTACACCAGTTGCGTGGTGGGGGTTCGGGGCGGCAAAGCCGCCCCCGAAAACTTCCTTTTTGGCTGGCCGCGACCAGCCACAAGTGATTTTGGAGGGCTTGCGCCCTCCAAGCCTCCCTCGCGAGAGGGCACCGCGTAAAATTATAGCACTTGCGCGTTCGCGCGCCCTCGCCGATAATGCGCTCTATGCAAACTCTCATCTCTGGCCGGGTGTGGCGCCGCGTCGCGCGCCAGCTGCTGATCGTTGCGCTTGGCAGCGTGCTGCTGCTGCTGTTTCTGTGTGTGCTGGTGGCGCTGCAGGGCCGCCACGACGACCTGCGCCAGCCGGCGGCCGCGCGCGTGGGCGCGGCGATTGTGCTCGGCGCCGCGCTCGAGAACAGCGCGGTTTCGCCTACGCTCCAGGCGCGGCTCGACCACGCGCTCGATCTGTATCGCCGCGGGCAGGTGCGCCGGATCATTCTCACCGGCGGCGCGACGCGCGGCGCGAGTGTGTCCGAGGCCGACGCCGGGCGCCGCTACTTGCTTGGGCGTGGCATGGCCGCCGAGGCGCTGCTGCTCGAGGACACCAGCACCACCACGCTCGAAAACTTGCAGCATAGCTTGCCGCTCGTGCGCGCCAACGACTTCGGCGCGGTGGTGCTGGTGAGCGATACCACGCATATGCTGCGCGCGCTCAAGATGGCGCGCGATCTCGGGCTGGCAGCATATGCCTCGCCGGCGCCGGCGGGCGGCGACACGGCCCAGCAGGTTCGTGATACGCTCAGCGAGGCGCTGAAGTACCTAGTGTACCTGTTTGCCAGGCGCTAGGCGCCGCATCCCCACGGCAAAGTGCGTACGACCTAGGCATGGATATACATTGCGGTAGTAGCACGCGCTTGACAATTTTTTCATACCACTATTCTTAAATTGACATTGAGCCTGGCCCCTTTTATGCTATAAGTGCAGATTCGCTTGACTTCGCGCGTTTATGACGGCACTGTAGCAAGGAGCCGAGGTTTCATGTTCATCTCAGTGATCATCCCTACGCTCAATCGACCAACGTTTATTGTCGATGCAGTGCGCAGCATTCTGTGCGGCACACATCAGCAGTTCGAGATCATTGTTGTTGATCAGACCTGCGATTCCTCGACGCGCGACGCGCTTGTTAGCCTGATGCGCGATGCGCGCGTGCGCTACATTTCGACGCCGCGGCCAGGGGCGTCTGCGGCGCGTAACCTGGGGGTTGCCGCCAGCAGCGCCGACGTGATCGTGTTTACCGACGACGATGTCGAGGCGCGGCCGGACTGGCTGGAGCTGATTGCGCGCGAGTTTAGCGCCGATCCTAAGCTTCAGTTCATCACCGCGACACTGGCCGCGCCGGCGTATGATCGGGAGCAGGGGTTTGTGCCGGAATTCCGCCCTTGCCCGACCATCACATCGTGGCGGCTGCCGCTGGCTGTGTCGAATGCAAACCTGAGTATGCGGCGACGCCTGTTTGATCAGATCGGCGGCTACGACGAGCTGTGCGGCCCTGGCGGGCTGCTCAAAAGCTCCGACGACGGCGATATCACGCTGCGGGTGGTTCGCTCGGGTGCAAAGTGGAAGGCGTGCCCGGAGATCGAGGTCGTGCATGTCCACGGGTTTCGGCCACACTCGGCTGCCGAGCGCCTGCTGGACGATTATGAGTACGGCAATGGCGGCGTGTACGGGCGCGCGCTGC
Source organism: Kouleothrix sp. (assembly GCF_046328425.1). NCBI lineage: Bacteria > Bacillati > Chloroflexota > Chloroflexia > Chloroflexales > Roseiflexaceae > Kouleothrix > Kouleothrix sp. The sequence continues at coordinate 405 of NZ_JAXLWP010000007.1, read as the reverse complement.
GGCGTGGCGATTATCTGGCGGGCGGCTGGTTCTTACTGCGCGAGCTTGGTCGCTTGCTCCAAGCTGTGGCTGGCCCCTGGCGCGGCGCTCGGCCAAATACGCGCTGGCAGCTGCGCATGCGCGGTTTCTGGCACGGCTTCAGGCTGCCGCCGCGCGATGGCTTTCCGGGCCTATCGGATCTGCGGCAGCACGCCGGGCTCATTCTGATCATCGGGCTGCAGTTTTTGTAAGCTGCTAGTCTGGTGGGGCATATATGGCAGCAAAGCTACCATACTATGCCCCACCAAGAGAAGATTTTGGGGGCCGCAGGCCCCCAAAATCTTACTATTTAGGACTTACGCAGTTGGCGCGTTCAGCCTTCGGCAGAGCGGTACTATTTCTCTGTATCGTGTCCATTTTACGCGC
>NZ_JAXLWP010000062.1:0-2591 GCF_046328425.1 Kouleothrix sp. | reverse complement strand
CGCCGAGCGGCGCAGTCAGGTGGTCAAGCGGGCGGCTCCAGATCAGCTGGCCGTTACCAGCTTGAAGCAGGTACACATAGCCCTTCTCGGTTGCTACCACCAGCCGGTCGCCGTCGAGCAGCGGCGCCAGCCGCACCGCGCCATACACGCGCGTGCGCCAGATCGTCCCGCCGCTGCCGGGCGACAGGCCGTACACAAAGCCATCGGCACCGCCAACCACCACCTGGTCGCCACCAGCGGCCGGTGCGCCAAAGCCTGCCTCGCTGCCCTTGCGCCAGCGCAGCGCGCCAGTGTCGGCGCGCAGGCCTAGCAGCCCGCCGTCGAGCGTGCCGACCACCAGCGTGTCGGCCACCTGAGCCAGCGCCGGCCCGCCGGCCAGTTCGGTATCGTAGGCCCACAGCACCTGCTGCGGCAGCGGCAGCTGATCGCCGGTGCTGGCCGGACGCGCGGCGGCAAACGCGCCAATCAGCCAGGCGCCCAGCCCGGCCAGCAGCGCCAACAGCGCCAGCGCGCCGGCCATGCGCAGCACGCGCCGCTGTGGGCGGGCCTGCGGCGCAGCCGAGGTCGTGGCGAAGGACGCGCGCAGATCGGCGAGAAACGCCGCCAGCGACGAGTAGCGCGCGTAGGGCGATTTCGCGAGCGCGCGCAGCAGCACCGCGTTCACCCCAATCGGCAGCGTCGGGCGGTACTCGGTGGGCGGGGCCGGCGGCTCGTAGATATGCGCGTGAACCACCGCAGCGGCGCCGCGCCCATGAAACGGGGGCACACCTGCGAGCAGCTCGTAGGCCACCGCCGCCAGCGCGTACTGGTCGCTGCGCGCGTCGGCACCGCGCCCGGCGGCCTGCTCGGGCGCCATGTAGTGCGGCGTGCCCAGCACCGCGGTGTCGACGGTGCTTTGCGGATTCTCGGCCATGTCGGCCAGGCCGAAGTCGATCAGCACGGCATGATCGCCAGGGCCGATCAGAATATTGCTGGGCTTGACATCGCGGTGCACAATGCCCATGTGGTGAGCGTAATCGAGCGCGCCACCGATCTGGCCGAGGATGTTCAGTGCGCGCTCAGCGCCGATCGGGCCAGCCTCGAGCACCTGGCGCAACGACGGGCCGTCGACATACTCCATCGCCAGAAAAGCGGTGTCGTCGAACTGGCCAAGCTCGTACAGCAGCGCGATATGTGGGTGGCGCAGGCGCGCGGCGCTGATCGCCTCGCGCCGCAGCCGCTCGACAAAGCCAGGCTGGTGCGCCAGCTCGGGCGACAGCACCTTGAGCGCGATCGAGCGGTCGAGTGCCGGCTCGTAGGCGCGGTACACCACGCCCACGCCGCCGCGGCCGATCTCCGCAATCACCTCGTAGCGCTCAAGCTGCGACCATGGCTGTATCATTCGTTCGCGCATGGCTGTTGCTGGGCAGGTCCTAACAACTGCTGGTATACTGTGCATCCATTCTAGCATTCCTTGAACCAGATGCCAAACTCAGCGCCGAGGGCCGCACCATGCACACTAAACAGCCGCCTTTCGCCGAACTCGTTCGCCAGGCCGGCGCGCGCGAGCCGCTCGATCGCCGGGCGTTTCTGCGTGGCTTCGCGCTGGCAGGGATGCTGGCCGGCGGAATGGCCGGGTGCGCCGCGCCCGTGGCCGAGCAACAGCCGCAGCCCCAAAGCGCGATCCCCACACCGCAGCCACGGCTGCGCGCCGCCTTCGCGCACAACGGCCTAAAGACGATCTGGAACCAGCGCGGCCGCGACACTGCGCGTATGCTCGGCCAGCTGCTGGGCATCGACGTAGTGAGCTACGATGGCGAGCTGAGCATCGACAAGCAGCGCCGCGACCTGGAGGAGATCGCCGGGCAAACCTGGGACTTTGTGGTGATCCACCCGCTGGCGGTGAACGCCTATATCGAGCCGGTGCGCCAGATCGTGGCCCACGGTATCCCGGTGATCGATATCGACACGCGCCTGGCCGACGACCTGAGCGACCTGGGCGTCGCTACGCTGCTCGAGCCCGACAACGTTTGGATGGCCGAGCAGGTGACCGAGGCGCTGGTCGAGGCGGCCCAGAGCACGAGCTTCGAGATCATTCATACGCAGGGGCTGCTGACGCACACCGGCGCGCAGGGCCGCGCCCTGGGCTTCCGCAATGTGCTGGCGCGCTACCCCGGTATCAAGGTGGTCGATGAAACCCCCGGCGACTGGGATGTCGACAAGGTCACGCGGCTGTGGGCCGACCTGCTGCAGCGCTACCCGAACGTGCGCGCGGGGTTCTGCCACAACGATGAGATGGCCCTGGCGGCGTTGCGCGCGATCAACCAGGCCGGCAAACAGGGCCAGATCCTGATCGGCGGCGTCGACGGCATCCCCGAAGCTTGCGCCGCCGTCGCGCGCAGCGATATGGTTGCCACCGTGCTGAACCCAACCGGCCGCATCCACGGCGGCGCGCTGTGGGTCGGCTACTTCCTGGCGACCCAAGGCCAGGCTGCGAACGTCCCGCGCTTTATTCGCGTCGACGGGGGAGTCATAGGCAAAGATACGGCAGCCGGCTACATCTGGCAGGGCGACCACCTGCTGATTTAGGGGCTCGGAAAGTCCACATCATC
>NZ_JAXLWP010000061.1:0-1579 GCF_046328425.1 Kouleothrix sp. | reverse complement strand
GTCCGACGATGAACGCCATCCTCAAACCCAACCCCGCCGCGCCGCACGCCGTGGCCGACCTCGGGCTCGCCGACTGGGGCCGCAAGGAGATCGGCATCGCCGAGCACGAGATGCCGGCGCTGATGGAGATCCGCCGCGAGTACGCGGCGAGTCGGCCGCTGGCGGGGGCGCGCATCGCCGGCAGCCTGCACATGACGATCCAGACCGCGGTGCTGGTGGAGACGCTGCAGGCGCTGGGCGCCCAGGTGCGCTGGGCCTCGTGCAACATCTTCAGCACCCAGGACCACGCCGCCGCCGCGCTGGCCGCCGCCGGTACGCCGGTGTTCGCCTACAAGGGCGAGAGCCTCGCGGACTACTGGGACTACACGCACCGCATCTTCGAGTTCGGCGCGGCCGGCTCCGCGGGCGAAGGCCCGAACATGATCCTCGACGACGGCGGCGACGCCACGCTGCTCATGCACCTGGGCAAGCGCGCCGAGAAGGACGCGAGCGTGATCGCCAGCCCGACGAGCGAGGAGGAGCGCGAGCTCTATGCCGCAATCAAGGCCAAGCTGGCCGTGGATGCGACGTGGTACAGCCGCAAGGCCGCCGGGATCATCGGCGTGACCGAGGAAACCACCACCGGCGTGCATCGCCTCAAGGAGATGAGCGCCAAGGGCACGCTGCTGTTCCGCGCCATCAACGTCAACGACAGCGTCACCAAGAGCAAGTTCGACAACCTCTACGGCTGCCGCGAGAGCCTGGTCGACGGCATCAAGCGCGCCACCGACGTCATGGTGGCCGGCAAGATCGCGCTCGTGGCCGGCTACGGCGACGTCGGCAAGGGCAGCGCGCAGGCGCTGCGCGCGCTCTCGGCGCAGGTGTGGGTGACCGAGATCGACCCCATCAACGCGCTGCAAGCGGCGATGGAGGGCTACCGCGTCGTGACCATGGACTGGGCCGCCGACAAGGCCGACATCTTCGTCACCGCCACCGGCAACAAGGACGTCGTCACGCACGAGCACATGGCGCGCATGAAGCACAACGCCATCGTGTGCAACATCGGCCACTTCGACAACGAGATCCAGGTCGCGGCGCTCGAGAAGTACCGCTGGGAGGAGATCAAGCCGCAGGTCGACCACGTGATCTTCCCCGACGGCAAGCGCATCATCCTGCTGGCCAAGGGGCGCCTGGTGAACCTGGGTTGCGCCACCGGCCACCCGAGCTACGTCATGAGCAGCTCGTTCGCCAACCAGACGATCGCGCAGATCGAGCTCTTCACGCACGCCGACTTCTACGAGCAGGGCAAGGTCTACGTGCTGCCCAAGCACCTCGACGAGAAGGTGGCGCGGCTGCAGCTGAAGACGCTCAACGCCCAGCTCACCGAGCTGAGCGAAGAGCAGGCGGCCTACATCGGCGTGCCCAAGGCCGGGCCGTACAAGCCCGACAGCTATCGGTATTGAGCCGCAGGCGACCGGGGCCGGCTTGACCGGCTTCAGTGATTGGATCCAAAATGCCTCCATGGATCCGTTTCGGAGGCGCTGCATGGGAATCAATCTGTCGATCAAGGACGTGCCCGAAAACGTGGCCGAACGGCTGC
>NZ_JAXLWP010000060.1:0-2245 GCF_046328425.1 Kouleothrix sp. | reverse complement strand
GTCGGCCATCACGGCGGCGGCGGGGCCGTCGGCCACCACCGCGCCGTCGTTCACCACCACCACGCGCCGGGCGTAGCGCGCCACATTAGCCATGTCGTGTGTCACCAGCAGGATGGTGATACCCTGGGCGTTGAGCGCCTCGGCCAGCTCCATGATCTGGCGCGCGTCACGGTGATCCTGCCCGGTGGTCGGCTCGTCGAGCAGCAGCACCTGCGGGCGCATGGCCACGATCGCCGCGATGCACAGCTTCTGCTTGTCGCCGCGCGCCAGAAAGCGCGGGAAGGTGTCGCGCAGGCCGGCCAGCCCGAACTGCTCGAGCGCGGCCTCGGCGCGCGCGGCGACCTCGGCCTCGCCCAGGCCGAGGTTCTTCAGGCCGAAGCGGATCTCGTCGACGACCGACCCGGCGAACAGCTGGTCGTTCGGCTCCTGGAAGATAAAGCCGATCCGCCGCGCCAGCTCGGACACCTTGGCCCGGCGCGTGTCGAGGCCGTCGATCAGCACGCGGCCGCCGCTGGGCTTCAGCAGGCCCAGGATCAGCTTCATCAGCGTGCTCTTGCCCGAGCCGTTGCTGCCGATGATCGCCACGAACTCGCCGCGCGCGAACGCCAGGCTGGCGCCGCGCAGCACCGGCGCGCCCAGGCGGTAGCCGAAGCTCACGGCGTCGAGCCGGATGAGCGGCTCGCCCGGCGCCTGCGGCGCGCCCGCGGCCGGCGCGACGGCCGCGGGTGTGGCGGGGGCATGCGCCGCCAGCGCCGCCGCCAGCACCGGCATCGCTTCTTCCTCGGTCAGCGGCAGCTGCGGCCAGCCCAGCGCCGGGCTCGACAGCGCCAGCTGGGCGACCTGCGGCAGGCGCACGCCCGCCTGCGCGAACAGCTCGGGGCGGGCGAAGGCCGCGCGCGGCGGGGCGTCGAGGAGCACCTGGCCGGCGTGCAGCAGCACCAGCCGGTGGGCGTGGCGCGCCAGCAGCTCCAGCTCGTGCGACACCAGCACGATCGTGGTGCCAAGCTCGCGGTTCAGCCGCTCGCACAGCGCGAAGATCTTGCCGACCATCAGCGCGTCGAGCTCGCTGGTGGCCTCGTCGAGCACCAGCACCTCGGGGCGCGAGACCATCACGGCGGCGATGGCCACGCGCTGCTTCTGGCCGCCCGAGAGCGCCTGCGGCGAGCGCTGCGCCAGGTGGCTGATCTCGAGCAGCGCCAGCGCCTCGTGGGCGCGCGCGCGCGCCTCGGCGTGCGAGAGCCCCTGGCTGAGCGGGCCGAGCAGGCACTCCTCCTCGACCGTCGACATCACCAGCTGCGCGTCGGCATCCTGAAACACCAGCCCGACGCTGGCCGAAAGCTCGGCGACCGTGAGCGCGGCGGTGTCGCGGCCGCTCACGTGCACCGCGCCGCGCAGCTCGCCCTGGGTGTAGTGCGGGATGAGCCCGTTCAGCGCCTGGCACAGCGTCGTCTTGCCCGCGCCGGTCGAGCCGACGAGCCCGACGAACTCGCCGCGGCGAAGCGCCAGATCGACGCCGCGCAGCACCGGCGCGGCGCCGGTAGGGTAGCGGTAGTGCAGGCCGCTGACAGTGATGATTGCGTCGGTCATATGCGGCGGCGTAGGCGCGGGCTCAGGCGCGCGCGGCCAGCATGCCCTGGCGGATGAGCGCGGGCCGCACGGCGCGGTAGAGCAGCGGCGTCAGCACCAGCGCGATCAGCCAGGTGGGCAGCGCGACGCCGAGGAAGCCCGAGACCCACCAGGCGGCGAAGCCGGTGCCGAAGCTGGCGCCGAAGCGCCCGAACGACTGGCCGGTGAACGGCGTGCCAAGCAGGCCCAGCCAGGTAAACAGCGAGAACAGCGTCCACGATACCAGCAGCACCAGGCTGACGATGCCGATCACCTGGGCGTTGCTCAGCTCGCGCCCGTCGCGCCCGAAGGTCTTCGCCAGCAGCGCGGCCAGCAGGAAGCTGCCGCCGTGCGCCGGGATGTTCGCCAGCGGGAACGGGCTCGAGGTGGCCAGCATCGTGAGCAGGCCGGTGGCGAGCGCGATGCCGGCGAGCGGGCCCCAGCCCAGCCCCGGCGCGATCAGCAGCGCCATCAGCACGTAGATCGCGATGCTGGGCGCGAGCTGCGCGCCGCCGATCTGCAGGATGCGCCCGGCGGCGTGGGCGATGAAGACGATCGCGAGGAAGGCGGCGGCGAGCGAGATCTGGCGCGTGTTCATGGGCATTGCTCCATCGTCTCAGTGAGCAGGCCTGCGCTGCCG